>NZ_LKBR01000026.1:0-67732 GCF_002723595.1 Pseudomonas sp. ICMP 460 | reverse complement strand
GTGTGTCAGTTGAAAAATACTTATCTGACATACCGCAATCGCGAGCAAGCCCGCTCCCACAAAAAGCAAAAGCAGATCTGCTGTGTATGCAAAAACCGTATTTGATAGAGCGCAAGCCGGCCCAATCCCACAGGCAGAATTCAAGCCCGCTCCCACAAAAAGCAAAAGCAGATCTGCTGTGTATGCAAAAACCGTATTTGATAGAGCGCAAGCCGGCCCAATCCCACAGGCAGAATATAGTCAAACTGTGGGAGCGGGCTTGCTCGCGATTACGGTGTGTCAGTTGAAAAATACTTATCTGACATACCGCAATCGCGAGCAAGCCCGCTCCCACAAAAAGCAGAAGCAGGTCTGCTGTGTATGCAAAAGCCGTATTTGATAGAGCGCAAGCCGGCCCAATCCCACAGGCAGAATCTGGTCAACCTGTGGGAGCGGGCTTGCTCGCGATTACCGTGTGTCAGTTGAAAAATACTTATCTGACATACCGCAATCGCGAGCAAGCCCGCTCCCACAAAAAGCAGAAGCAGATCTGCTGTGTATGCAAAAGCCGTATTTGATAGAGCCGGAAGCCGGCCCAATCCCACAGGCAGAATATGGTCAACCTGTGGGTGCAGGCTTGCTCGCGATTACGGTGTGTCAGTTGAAAAATACTTATCTGACATACCGCAATCGCGAGCAAGCCCGCTCCCACAAAAAGCAAAAGCAGATCTGCTGTGTATGCAAAAGCCGCCTTTGATCTGCTTCAACCACTCAGACTGGGCCGGCTTTCCGGCCCTGTCAAAAGTGACCCGCCGTGAGGGCAGAATGCCGGCCCAATCCCACAGGCAGAATATGGTCAAACTGTGGGAGCGGGCTTGCTCGCGATTACGGTGTGTCAGTTGAAAAATACTTATCTGACATACCGTAATCGCGAGCAAGCCCGCTCCCACAAAAAGCAGAAGCAGGTCTGCTGTGTATGCAAAAGCCGCCTTTGATCTGCTTCAACCACTCAGACTGGGCCGGCATTCCGGCCCAGTCAACAGTGACCCGCAGTGAGGGCAGAACCCATTTAAGCCATCACAAAAACGACGGACATACACTCGACCTCAAGCATCAATCACGTGCCAACGCCTCTATAGGGTCCAACCGCGCCGCATTCCTCGCCGGCACAAACCCAAACACAATGCCAATCATCGTCGAACAGGCAAACGCGGTGACAATCGAGCCCAGCGAAAACACCATCTCCCACTCTTTCACAAACAACGAAAACAGGTAGCCGATCGCAAAGGACAGCGAAATACCGATCATCCCGCCGATCAGGCATACCATCACCGCCTCCACCAAAAACTGCTGACGAATATCCGACTGTCGCGCGCCCACCGCCATGCGAATGCCAATCTCGCGGGTACGTTCGGTGACTGACACCAACATGATATTCATCACCCCGATGCCGCCCACCAACAATGAGATCACGGCGATCAGCGACAATAACAGCGCCAGCGAACGGCTGGTTTTCTGCACCGTCTGCATAATGCTGTCGAGGTTATTGGTGAAGAAGTCCTTGCTGCCGTGGCGTTGCAGCATGAGTTTATTGACGTTGTCTTCGACCACCTTGCTCGGTTGGCCGTCCTTGATGCGCACGGTGATGCTGTCCAAATGGCGTTGCCCCAACAGGCGCCCCGCCGCTGTTTCATACGGCACCCAGACGTTCAGCGACTTGTTCGCGGCGAACATGTTTTTATTCTCGGCCGCCACGCCAATCACCGTGCAGGGCAGCTTGCCGACCAGAATCACCTGGCCCAACGGGTCGACCGTCGGCCCGAACAGGCGCTGACGTGTGTTGTGGTCAATCACCACGACCTGCGCCTGGCGCCGCGCATCGCTTTCGCTGAAGGAAATCCCGGCTTCGAGTTTCAGCCCTTTCACATTGAAGTAACGGTCACTGACGCCATTCACCTGCGCGTCCAGGTCGATATTGCCGAAGCGCAGCAACAGGTTACGGCCCACCACCGGCGTGGCGCTGTCGACGTAGTACAGCTGGTTCAGCGCGTCGACGTCCGAGGGCATCAGCGTCTCGATCGCCGACGCGCGGCTGTCACCAAAACTGGTGCCCGAAAAAATATCGATGGTGTTGCTGCCGATTGCCTGGATGTCTTTAAGCACGTAGCGCTTGGCGCCTTCGCCGATGGCCGAGATCGACACCACCGAGGTGATGCCGATGACAATACCGAGCATGGTCAGCAAGGTGCGCATGCGATGCGAGATCAGCGCGACCCAGGCCATGTTGAAGGCCTCTTTGAACAACCCAAGGCTTGCCACCAAATGCCGCGCGCCGCTGCGCCTGGGCTCAATCGGGGCTTCGCTGGGCACTTCCAGGCCAACGCTTTGATTGGCCTTGTCGCTGACGATCTCGCCGTCACAGACCTCGACGATGCGCTGGGCATTCGCTGCCACCGTGGGGTCGTGCGTAACGATAATTACCGTGTGCCCGGCGGCGTGCAGCTCGGCGAGAATACGCATCACCTCTTTGCCGCTGTGGGTGTCGAGGGCGCCGGTGGGTTCGTCGGCGAGGATCACTTCACCGCCGTTCATCAAGGCCCGCGCAATACTCACACGCTGTTGCTGGCCGCCAGACAACTGGCTCGGCCGGTGGCCGATATGCCCCGCCAGGCCCAGGCGCGTGAGCAAATCCTGCGCGCGGCTATGGCGCTGGGCCTGCGGCGTACCGGCATAGATTGCCGGCATTTCCACGTTGTGCAGCGCACTCAGGTGCGCCAGCAGGTGATAGCGCTGGAAGATAAAACCGAAGTAATCGCGGCGCAGTTCCGCCAACTGCTCATCCGCCAGTGAACGGGTTTCGATGCCGTTGATCTTGTAGCTGCCGGCGGTGGCGTAATCGAGGCCGCCGAGGATGTTCATCAGCGTGGATTTGCCTGAACCCGAGGCGCCGATGATCGCCAGCATCTCGCCGGCCTGAATGCTCAGGTCGATGCCCTTGAGCGCAATAAACTCGCGCTCGCCGGCCATGAAACTGCGGGTGATGCCCTTGAGTTCCAACAGTGCTTGAGCCATGCGTCAGCTCCCCGCCACAGCAGGCGTTGCGTCGCCGATGACGACTTTATCGCCCTCGACCAGGCCCTGCAGAATCTGCACCTTGACGTTGTTGTTGATCCCGGTTTTCACCTCACGTGACACCGCCGCGCCTTTGGCATCCAGCACGCGCAGCGAGTAACTGCCGTCGGCATTGCGCGCGCCGAGCGCCGCCACCGGCACCGTCAGCGTAGCCTTCGCCGTATCAAGCACCACGCGCACTTGGGCGGTCATGGCGATGCGCAAGCGATGGTCGGGGTTGGGCACGTCGAACAACGCGTTGTAGAACACTGCGGTGTTCTGCTTGGGGGTGCCGGCGGTTTGGCTTTCGAGAAAGTTTTGCGGCGCGGGTTCTGTGCCGCGCAACTGCGCGTAGTAGCGCTTCTCGGGCTCACCGAGGATGGTGAAATACACCTGTTGGCCGGGGCTGATGTGAATCACATCCGCCTCCGACACTTGGGCCTTGACGGTCATGGTGTCCAGGTCCGCCAGCTTGAGCAGTACCGGCGCCAGTTGGTTGGCGATGACGGTCTGGCCTTCCTGGGTGACGATGCCCACCACATCACCGTCGATGGGCGCGATGATGCGCGTATAAGCCAGGTTGACCTTGGCGGTGTCGATCTGGATATGCGCGCTTTTGATCTGCGCGTCCAGGGACAACAGGTTGGCTTGCTGCACCTGAAAGGTCGACTCGGCCTCTTCGAAGTCCTGGCGCGACACCGACGCGTCGTCCTGCAGGTGTTTGTAGCGTTGGTAAACGGCCTTGGCCTGCTTGAGTTGAGCCGCGGTGGCGCGGCGTTGGGCCTGCAGGTTTTCTTCGTCGACCTGGGCTTTGCGCAGGGTATTTTGCAGGATCAGCGGGTCGATTTCGGCGAGCCATTGGCCTTTTTTTACCTTGTCGCCGACCTTTACTTTAAGCGATTTCAATTGGCCGGAGACCTGCGCGCCGACGTCGACTTGTTTGACGCCTTCGAGCAAGCCGGTGGCTAACACGGCGTTTTCGATGTCGCCGCGTTCAACCGGGGCGGTCAGGTATTGCGGCGCGTCGGCCGGGGCCTGAAGCGCATAAACGGCGAGGCCGATGGCGACGGGCAGCAGTGCGAGCAGTGCGAACTTGCGGAATTTCGACTTAGGCATAAATGACTCTACAGAGTGAGTTGGGTTGGGCGTGTTGATCGATGCACAGGCGCCTTAAACCGGACGCAGAGCGTGCGCGGCGGCATTCCCGCGCAGCGCGTGGGAACGCTCCCGGCGGCCTCATGAGACCTCCTCGCCTACGCCAACCCCTGCACGCCACCACCCAGCCAAGCCCAACACATTGGGTGCCTTGAGCAACGTGAAGTGGTTGCCCGCGCCATACCAAACCTGCAACGCAGTGCCCTGCCCGCGCCAACCTTCAATCATCAAGCCCTGCTCGCGCTGATTGCCTGACGCATCCAGCGCCGGGTCTTCAGCCAACACCAGGCGCACCACGCCGTTGTAGCGGTGCGCAGGCCGATACACGGTGCGCAACGCCGCCGCGTAAGTGCGCGCCGGCCCATCCATCGCGTCCACACTGGCGCGCGCCGGCAACAAGCCGACCGCGACCATCCCGGCATGCAAGCGCTGGCGCTGCGTCACTTCATCCCAACCGGCAAACTCGGCACGGTCGATGCCCAGCGGTTTGCCCGCCGACAACTGCATGGCTTCAATCAACCGCAACAAGGCTGCCGTTGTTGTGTAAGGCCGGCCTGCGCCGCCCGGCGCCTCGCTGTCGATCACCGTCAACGACGCCACTTCACGGCCCATCGCCTGCAACCGCAGCGCCATCTCCAGCGCGACCCAGCCGCCAAACGAATGCCCGATCAAATGCACCGGCCCGCGTGGGCACTCGTGCTCCAGTGCCGCCAAATAACCCTGCGCCGCCGCTTCCACTTGGCTGTGCGGCACCGCCTCGCCATCCAGGCCACGCGGCTGCAAACCATACAGCGGCCATTCGCGCCCAAGTCCTTCACTCAAACCGACGAAGCCGGTAACGCTATCGCCCGCACCCGGCACACAGAACACCGGCGCATACCCCGCGCGGCCACTCTGAATCCGCAGTAACGCTTGATGCTGCGCCTGCGCCACCGGTGCACACACAGCCATGGCCTGACTCATAGCAGCGCCCAAGGCCTGGATATGCGGCGCCTGCATCATGCTCTGGTGGTCACCCGGCACCTCGATTTGGCGCAATTGCGCAGGCGCCAACGCGTCGTTCCAGCCCAGCGACGTGCTGCGCCGTGACAACTCGGTCGGCCGCTCCAGCGCGCTGAACAGGTGCACTGGCACCGGCAACGGGAACAGGCTGTAGTGCGCCAACGCATGCCCATGGCCCACTTCGCGCTGGATAAAACTTATGAGGTCCGCGTCCGTCGCCGCTGCCATTTGCGCGTACAACAAACCTTGATCGCGACAGCGTTGCAGCAGAGCCGCAAGGTCCAACTGTCCAATGCCCGCCTCCAACTGTTCCAGGCTTGCCAGCTCATGTACACCTCCCTGTGCTTTCCAATACGCCGTGCACTGCAACAACAGATGCCGCTTCAGAGCGTGCGGCCCGCTCCAGCGCGCCTTGCCCTGGTCGGTCATGCGCGGCACGTAAGTGTCGATCAGGCCGAGAAACGCCACCGGTTCATCCAGCCCCAGCAGTTGCATGGCGACTTCATAGGCCAGCACACCGCCGAACGACCAGCCCGCCACGCGGTATGGCCCGTGCGGCTGAAGGCTGCGAATCAGGCCGACCATGCGCGCCGCCAGGCCTTCCATGGTATTCAGGTGCGGCTCGCCCAACGCCACGCCCGGCAGGCCGTAAATCGGGTAGTCACCGGGCAGGTGCTGGCCCAGCGCCGGGAAGTACACGTCCATGCCGCTGAACTCGTGCACCAGAAACAGCGGCGGCTGCGAGCCGCTGCTACGCACGGTGATCACCGAATGGTCGCGCGCAGGCGCAGCCGTGCGCTGGCTCAGCATGGCGGCGACGCAGGCCACGTTGGCGTGCTGGAACAGCTCGGCCAGCGACACCTGCAACCCCGCCTCTTGCATCAGGTTGACCAGTCGAATCGCCAGCAATGAATGCCCGCCGAGTTCAAAGAAGCTGTCATGCCGCCCGACCTGCTCAAGCTTGAGTACCTCGGCCCACAACTGCGCCAGGCTCTGCTCAAGCGCATCCACCGGCGCTTCAAACGCGCGGCTGATCACCGCGTCCGGCGCTGGCACAGGCAAGGCTTTGCGATCGATCTTGCCATTTGCCGTCAATGGCAATTGCGCCAGCGGCACATAAGCCGACGGCAGCATGTATTCGGGTAACTGGCCTTGCAAACACGCCCGCACGCTGTCGACGTCAACCGGTTCAGCGGCCCACGTGAAATACGCCACCAGGCGCTTGTCACCCGGTACGTCTTCACGCGCCAACACCACCCCGTCCTGAACGCCCGCACACAGCGCCAGGCGCGCTTCGATTTCACCCAGCTCAATGCGGAAACCGCGAATCTTCACTTGGTCATCGTTACGCCCGCTGCACTCCAGCAGGCCGTCCGCTGTCCAGTGGCCGAGGTCGCCGGTGCGGTAGATCACGCTGCCCGGGTTGAATGGGTCTTGCACGAACTTCTCGGCCGTCAGCTCAGGCCGGTTTAAATAACCAAGGGCCACGCCGTCGCCACCGACGCAGATTTCGCCGACTACACCCAGCGGCACCGGCTGCAACTGCGTATCCAGCACGTGAATTTGCGTGTTGGAAATCGGCCGACCCACCGGCACGCTGGTAGCGTCATCGGCAAGCGCATGCACGGCATGCGTGGTGGCGTAAGTGGTGGCTTCGGTCGGCCCGTAGCAATGGATGATGCGCAGGTCGGGCGCCCGCGCCAACAGGCTGCGGAACGCCGAAGGGTCGCCACGTTCGCCGCCGCACAAGAGGATGCGCAGGCCAGCCAGGGCCTCGGGAATCATCTGCACGTATTGGTTGAACAACGCGGTGGTGAGGAACAGCACAGTGGTGCCTGCCAGCGCCACGCTGAAGGCGGCCGGGTCGAGCAAGGTGGCGTGGTCGATCACCTGCACCTGGCCGCCGTGCAGCAATGGCGCCCACACGTCCACGGTGCTCGCATCGAACGCCGGGTTAGAGGCGAAGGCCACGCGGTCGGTGTGGTTGAAGTCGGCGTAGCCGTTATTGATCACCAGCCGCGTGATGCCACGGTGCGGCACCAATACGCCCTTCGGCGTGCCGGTGGAACCGGAGGTGTACATGATGTACGCCACGCTGTCCGAGTGCTGCGACAGGTCCGGGTTGTGGCTCGGTTGCGCGTCCACTGTCAGGCTGTCGAGGTCGAGGCGGCAAGCAGCGCAGTCGATCGCCAGCGCGCTGCGGGTCAACAGCCAGGCCGCGCCGCTGTCTTGCAGCATAAACGCTTGGCGCTCGGCGGGCGCGTTGATGTCCAGCGGCACATAAGCGGCGGCGCATTTGAGCACGGCCAATTGGCTGACCAGCAGGTCAATCGAGCGCGGCAACAAGATCGCAACAGGGTCGGCGGGACGCACGCCCAGTTCCAACAGGTGATGGGCCAAGCGGTTGGCGCGGGTGTTGAGTTCGCCATAGCTCAGCGCGTGCTCGCCATGCAGCACCGCCACCGCGTCAGGCCGTGCATGGGCCTGGGCTTCGAACAGGCGCTGCACCGTGTGCTCGCGGGGGAACGCGCGGCTGGTGGCGTTGAACTGCGCCAGGTGTTGGCGTTCGGCCTGCGGCAGAATCGGCAGGTGCCCGATGGCGATCTCGGCGTGCTGCTCCAGCGCCTGCACCAGTTGCTCCAGGGCAACCTGCAAGTAACCACACAAACGCTCGGCGCCCTGCCCCATGGCGTGCAGGCTGAAATGATCACCGCGGTCATCGACGCTCACCGACAACGCATAATTGCTCTGTTCTTCGGCCTTGAGCAATTGAATGCCTTGCCACGCCTCGGCCACACCGCCAACTGGCGGCGCGCTGTGGCGGTAGTTGAAAAGCACATTGAACAACGGCGTGCCCACCGGCACGCCGCTGCAACGCTGGGCCAATGCCAGCGGCGCATGCTCATGGCTGAGCAGTTGGCTGAGGCGCGCGTGGGTTGCACGCAGCGCCGTGCGTACCGAGTGTTCGCCCACGTCAACGCGCAGCGGCAAGGTGTTGATAAACACGCCCATGGCGCGTTCTGCACCTTCGCCACCTTGCAGGCGGCCGAGCATCACCGTGCCGAATACCACGCGCTCGCGACCGCAGACCTTGCCCAGCACATGCGCCCAGGCCAAGTGCATCAGGCTGGCCGCGCTGACACCCGACTGACGCGCCTGAGTACGCAGGCGCAGGCTCAACTGCGCATCGAGGGTCAGTTGGGCGTTTGCCTCACCGCCAAGGTTGGGGACCTCGGTGGGCTCATCAATCTCAGCCAGCATTTCAGCGAAAAACCCTGCGTGATCGTCGACGCTCAAGCGCGTCTGGGCCACGTAGTTGCGGTACGGCACCGCTGCGCCCAGTTGGTCCTCGCGGCCCAACAGAAACGCCTGCATTTCGTGCTGCAGGATGTCCAGGGCAATGTGGTCCATCACCAAGTGATGGAACAGTAAGGTCGCCACCACACGCTGTGAGGCCTGCGGGTCCTGCACATACACCAGGCGCATCAGCGGGGCTTGGGCGAGGTCGAGGCGTTGTGGCAACGGCGCGCTTTCGACGCTCAACGAGGCTTCACGCCACACCACTTGCACCGGTTCTTCCAGGCCGTCCCAATGGAATGACGAGCGCAGCACGTCGTGCCGCTGGATCACCGCCTGCAACGCCTTGCTAAACGCTTGCAAGCGCAGCAGGCTGTCGAATGCGAACTGCGCTTGCAGCACGTACGCGTCGCCTTGCGTCACCGCGCGATGGTGATAAAGCATGCCGGCCTGCAACGGCGTCAGCGGGTAAATGTCCTGCACATTCGCCGCGCCGCCGGGGATGCAGGCGACGATGCGCTCGATAGCGCCTGGGTCCAGCGTGACCAACGTGAGCATCGCCGGGGTGATATGGCGACAGTCGGCGGCAATGCCATTCACCGGCACCACCACTTCACGCCCGCCGCCCAGCGCCGCCGCCAACGCGCTTAACGTCGGCTGGCCGAACAGCACTTTCACATCGGCCGACAAGCCGAGGCGGCGCATACGGCCCATCAGGCTGACGGCCAACAGCGAGTGCCCACCCAGTTCAAAGAAATTGTCGTGACGGCCCACGCGCTCTACGTTCAGCAACTCGGCCCACAGGCTGGCCAGCGCGATTTCGGTATCCCCCACCGGCGCTTCGTACTCGCGCAACCTCAGCGAATCCATGCCCGGCGCGGGCAGCGCCTTGCGGTCGAGCTTGCCGTTGGGGCTCAGCGGCAGCGCGTCAAGGTGCACAAAAATCGCCGGCACCATGAACTCCGGCAAGTGCTGCAGCAAATGGCTGCGCAGCGCGTCAATGTCGCTGTGCGCGCCGGTGTAGTACGCCACCAGCCGGTCTTCGCGCGCCACCACGGCGGCCTCGCTGACCTGCGGATACTCCAGCAGGCGCGCCTGGATTTCGCCCAGTTCAATGCGTAAACCGCGGATCTTCACCTGGTCGTCATTGCGCCCCAGGTACTCGATATTACCGTCCGCCAAGTAGCGGCCGACGTCCCCCGTGCGGTACATCCGCCCTGGGCTGAACGGGTCGTTGAGGAACCGCTCGGCAGTCAGTTCAGGCCGGTTGAGATAACCGCGCGCCACTTGCACGCCACCGATGAACAGCTCACCGACCACGCCCAACGGCACCGGTTGCAATTGGCTATCGAGTACGTACATGCGCGTGTTGGCGATGGGTTTGCCGATCGGCGTGTTGTCCGGCATGACCGCTCCGGCACAGTTCCAGGCGGTGACGTCGACCGCCGCTTCAGTGGGGCCATACAGGTTATGCAACTGGCTGCCCGGCAACTGTTGCTTGAAGCGCCGCACCAGGCTGCCCGGCAAGGCTTCGCCGCTGCACATCACGCGTACCAGCCCAGCCGCCTGGCTGACGTCGCCGTGGGCGAGGAACACATCGAGCATCGACGGCACAAAGTGCAACGTCGTGATCTGTTGCGCCGCGATCACCTCGCACAGGTACGCCGGGTCTTTATGCCCGCCGGGCCGCGCCATTACCAGGCGCGCGCCGGTAAACAACGGCCAGAAGAACTCCCATACCGACACGTCGAAGCTGAACGGGGTTTTTTGCAGCACCGCGTCCTGCGCCGTCAGGCCATATTCGTCCTGCATCCACAACAGGCGGTTGACCACGCCGGTGTGTTCGTTGATCACGCCCTTGGGTTGCCCGGTGGAGCCCGAGGTGTAGATCACATACGCGGCCACGCCCTCAATACCAGGGTTTTCCAGCGGTTGCTGCTGCCAGTCAGGCTGGTCCAGCTCGACCACCGGCACCGCGCCGAGCAAGCCGCGCGTGGCCGCTTGGGCCAACACCACCACCGGCGCGCTGTCTTGCAGCATGTAGGCAATGCGCTCTTGCGGATAAGCCGGGTCGAGTGGCACATAGGCCGCGCCAGCTTTGAGAATGGCGTACAGGCCGATGACCATTTCAAGGCTGCGCTCCACGCAGATCGCCACGTGCGAACCCGGCTCTACGCCCAGCGCCAGCAAGTGGTGAGCCAACTGATTCGCCTGCGCGTTCAGCTCGGCGTACGTCAGTTGCTGCTCGCCTGCCTTGACCGCAATCGCCTGCGGCGTGCGCGTCACCTGCGCTTCAAACATGCCGTGCAGGGTTTGCTTGAGGTCGTAGTCGACTGCGGTGGCGTTGAAGTCGACCAGCAGATGCTGACGCTCACGCTCATCCACCAGCGGCGCATGTTCCAGCACCGCCTGGTCGTTATCGACCATCGCCTGCAGCACGCGGGTGAAGTAGCCGACGTAACGCTCGACAGTCGACTGATCAAACAGCGCCAGCGCATATTCCAGCGCGCCGAGAATGCTGCCCTGTACTTCACCCAGGTTCAGCGACAGGTCGAACTTGGCAAAGTGGCTGTTCTCGACAATCCCTTCCAGCGCCAGGTCACCCAACGCCAGGGTCGGTGCGCTGCTGTCCTGCCAGCTCAGCAAGGTCTGGAACAGCGGGCTGTGGGCCAGGCTGCGGACCGGCCGGGTGACTTCCACCACTTGCTCGAACGGCAGGTCCTGATGGGCCTGAGCGTCCAGCGTCAAGGTTTTTACGCGCGCCAGCAATGCCTCGGTGCTCAGCTCGCCCGAGGTGTCGATACGCACCGCAAGGGTGTTGACGAACAGCCCGATCAGCCCTTCCACCTCGCTGCGCGTACGGTTGGCCACCGGCGAGCCGATCACCACCTCGGTTTGCCCGGACAGCCGCGCCAACAGCGAGGCCCAGGCGGTCATCAAGGTCATGTACAGCGTGGTGCCATGGCGTTGGCTCAAGGCCTTGAGCCCGGCGGTGAGGCGTTCATTCAGGCGCACTTCAACGCTGCTGCCGGCGTAGTCCTGTTGCGCCGGGCGTGGGCGGTCAGTCGGCAAGGTGAGCAGTGCCGGCGCACCGGCCAACGCCTGCTGCCAGTAGCTGCTTTGGCGGTGCAGCACTTCGCCGCTCAGCCACAAACGTTGCCACACGGCAAAGTCGCCGTACTGGATCGGCAGTGGCGGCAACGGGTCGCGCTGGCCATGGCTGAACGCTTGGTACAGCGCCATCAGCTCACGGGTGAGCACGCCCATCGACCAGCCATCGGAGACAATATGGTGCAGGGTCAGCAACAGTACATGGTGATCGCTGCCCATCACCACCAAACGCCCGCGCAGCAACGGGCCGCGCTCCAGGTCGAACGGCGCCGAGGCTTCGCCGTGAATCAACGCGTCCAGCGCTTGCTGCGGTTGCGGGTGGCGGCGCAGGTCTTGCACTTGCAGCGGCAACACCTCTTCAGCGGGCACGATCAGCACCTTGGCGTCGTCGCCGTGCTGGGCGAAGCGGCTGCGCAAGGTGGCGTGCCGCGCGACGATACGCGCCAGCGCCCGTTGCAGCGCCTCCACATGCAACTGCCCACGCAAACGCAAGCCGATAGGAATGTTGTAGGCGGTGTTGGCACCTTCCATCAGCGCCAAAAACCACAGGCGTTGTTGGGCGAAGGACAGCGGCACGTCGTCATCGCGATTGGCCGGAAGAATATCCGGCAAGGTGCTGCGACCGGCTTTGGCGAGCACCTCGGCGACCGCCGCCAGCTCGGCATTGGCAAACAAATCGCCGAGTATCAGCTCGACACCGAGGCGCTGGCGCACTTGCGACACCATGCGCATGGCCAGCAGCGAGTGCCCGCCCAGCTCAAAGAAATGGTCGCGACGCCCGACGCGCTCCACTTGCAGCACATCGGCCCAAATCTGCGCCAACACGCTTTCGATCTCGCCTTGCGGCGCCACGTATTCGCGGGTAAACAGCGCGGCCATATCGGGCGCCGGCAGCGCCTTGCGGTCGAGTTTGCCATTGGCGGTGAGCGGCAATGCTGCGAGTTTCACGTAGGCCACCGGAACCATGTAGTCCGGCAAGTGCGCCACCAGGTGGGCGCGAATGTCGCCGACGGCCAACGCGTCGAACTGCGCATGCTCGGTGAAATACGCCACCAGGCGCTCCTCACGCACCAGCACCACCGCTTCTTGAATCCCTGGCAAATGGTTGAGTTGGGTTTCGATTTCACCCAGCTCGATGCGCATGCCACGGATTTTCACCTGGTCGTCATTGCGGCCCAGGTATTCAAGCGTGCCGTCCGGCAACCAGCGCGCCAGGTCGCCGGTGCGGTACATGCGCCCGTCGTTAAACGGGTCTTGCAGGAAGCGCTCGGCTGTCAGTTCCGGGCGGTTCAGGTAACCCCGCGCCACGCCCTTGCCGCCTACATACAGCTCGCCCGCCACGCCCAGCGGCACCAGCCGTTGCTGTTCATCCAGCAAGTACACCGTGACATTCGCGACCGGTTTGCCGATGTGCAACGGCTGGCCGACCTCGACCTTGCCCGAGGTGGCAACCACGGTGGCCTCGGTAGGGCCGTAGTTGTTGATCAGTTCAAAACGCTGTGCACGCGCAAACTGGCGCAGCCGATCGCCGCCGATCAGCAGCGTACGCAACGTCGGGTGTTCGATCTGTTGGCTGAACGCGTACTCGGCCACCGGCGTCGGCAAAAAGCACACGTCCAGCGGCTGCCCGCGCCACCACACCAGCAAGGCGTCGAGGTCTTCGGCGCCGTCGTGCGCCGGCGCCAAGTGCAAGGTCGCGCCCACACACAGCGCGGGCCAGACTTCCCAGGCCATCGCATCAAAGCCGAAACCCGCGACGCTCGCGGTGTGGCGCCCGGCACACAGGTCAAACGCGTGGCAATGCCAATCGACCAGATTCGCCACGGTGTGGTGCTCCACCATCACGCCTTTGGGCAGGCCGGTGGAGCCGGAGGTGTAGATCACGTACGCGAGGTTTTTCGGGGTGACGGCAACGCTGGGGTTATCCGTCGAAGCCTGTTGCCAGGTCACCCGATCCAGGGCGATCACCGGCACTTCAAGTGCGGGCAGGCGCGCGAGCAACGCGTGCTGGGTCAGCACCACCACCGGCGCGCTGTCACTCAGCAGGTAGCTCAGGCGCTCGGCCGGGTGGGACGGGTCCACCGGCACATAGCAGGCACCCGCCTTGAGGATCGCCAGCAACCCGGCCAGGGTGTCGAGGCCACGGCGCGCGACGATAGCCACGCGGTCGTCGGGTTTTACGCCCAGCGCCAGCAGGTGATGGGCCAATTGATTGGCGTGCTGATTCAGCTCGGCGTAGCTCAGTGAGTGGCCCTGATGCACCGCAGCAATGGCCTCGGGCGTGAGCGCCGCCTGCGCTTCAATGCGCGTGTGGAGCGTGGTGACTTGGGGGAAAGTACTTTGGGGAAAAGTGGCTTGGGTGGCGTTGAACTGCTCAAGCAGTTGTTGTTGCTCGGCCACAGGCACTACCGACAGGTGATTCAGCGCGGTGTGCGGCGCCTGCTCCAGCGCAGTCACCAGGTTTTCCAGCGCGGTTTGCAAGTAGGCACACACCCGCTGCGGGTCTACGAGGGTGCTGGCGAGCAGGCTCAGGCTGAAACCATCACCGAGGTCATCGACGCTCAAGGTCAGCGGGTAGTTGGTGCGTTCTTCGGCGCTGAGCGCTGCAATCCCGTGCCAGGCCGACACGCCCTCGGCGCTGGCCGCCGGGGCACTGTGGCGGTAGTTGAGCAACGCGCTGAACAACGGCGTCGGCGCGACAACGCCGCTGCAGCGCTGGGCCAGCGCGAGCGGCGCATGCTCATGGCGCAGCAAGGTGGTCAAGCGCGTGTGGGTGGCTTTGACGCCGCTGCGTACGTCCTGGCCGTCCACGTCGACGCGAAACGGCAGCGTATTGATGAAGATACCCAGCGCGCGGTCCGTGCCATGGCTGCCTTGCATGCGGCCCATCAACACGGTGCCGAACACCACGTGCTGCTTGCCCGACAAGGCGCCCAATACTTGCGCCCAGCCCATATGAAACAGGCTGGCGGCGCTGACGCTGAGTTGCCGCGCTTGCGCACGCAAGCGCTGCCCCAGTTCGGCTGGCAGCGGCACGCTGACCTCCTGAATGCCGCGCGCATCGCCCTGCACGTCCTGCAACCCAAACGGCAAGGTCGGTTCGCTGATGTCGCCGAGCATCTGGCGGAAGAAGCTTTCGTGTTCCTGCTCGCTGATGCCCAAGCGCGCCTGCGCCACGTAATTGCGAAACGGCACCGCCTGCCCCAGCGCTTCGCCGTGCCCCAGCAAGTACGCTTGCAGTTCATGGCACACCACTTCGAGCGCACTGTGGTCGAGGGCCATATGGTGGAACAACAAGGTGGCGACAATGCGCTGGTTCTGCGGGTCTTCGGCACGCACCAGGCGCAACAGCGGCGCCTGCGTCACGTCGAGGCGATAATGGCGGGCGTCGTACAGCGCGTGCAGTTGCGCGGCAATATCGCCGTCGGCCGGGTCCAGCGTCAGTGCCTGCACCGGCAGGCGTGCGTGGCGCCACACCACTTGCGACGGCTGTTGCAAACCGTCCCACACCACCCCGGTGCGCAAGATGTCGTGGCGGTCCATCACGCGTTGCAACGCGTCGGCAAACGCCTCGAAACGCGCCAGGCTGTCGAACGAAAACTGCGACTGCATCACGTACGGGTCGCCCTGCTCGGCGCTGACATGGTGGAACAGAATGCCTTCCTGCAACGGCGCCAGCGGGTAAATATCCTGAATATTCGCCACGCCGCCGTCGACGCTGGCGACGATGCGGTCGATCTCATCCTGACGTAGTGTCGACAGGCTGAGCATGCCCGGCGTGATGTGTTCAGCGCCCGCCGGGATGGCGTTCGCCGGCACCTGCACCTCACCGGCCTTGGTCGCCGAGTACTCGCCAGCCTTGATCAGCTCGATCAGCGCAGGTTTGTGTTCGCGCAACGCCGCCAGTATCGCCGGCTCACTCAGCGCTTGCTTATTGCCTTGCACCGACAACTGCTCGCCCTTGAGCGCCAGTTGAATGTCCTTGGTTTTCAGTGTCGCCAACAGCTCAAAGAGGCTCACAGGACGATCTCCATTCGTTCAGTTATGGCGGCGTAGCCGGCCAGGGTTGGCGCTTCGAACAACGCCCTTACATCGGCTTCCATACCTTCCTGGCGCAGGCGGCCGATCAAGCTCATGGCGAGCAACGAGTGCCCACCCAGTTCAAAGAAATTGTCATGCCGCCCTACCCGCTCCACCTTCAGCAGTTCGGCCCAAAGCTTAGCCAAGAGGATTTCGGTCGCGCCTTGCGGCACTTCGTACTCGCGCACTTGCAACGCGCCCATGCCCGGTGCCGGCAGGGCCTTGCGGTCGAGTTTGCCGTTGGGGCTCAGCGGCAACGCGTCAAGGTGCACGAACAGCGCGGGCACCATGAAGTCCGGCAGGTGCTGCAGCAGGTGCACGCGTAGTTGTTCGATGTCGCTTGGCTGGCCGGTGTAGTACGCCACCAGCCGGTCTTCGCGCGCCATCACGGCGGCTTCGCTGACCTGCGGATGCTCCAGCAGCCGCGCCTGGATTTCGCCGAGTTCGATACGCAAGCCACGGATTTTCACCTGGTCATCGTTGCGGCCCAGGTACTCGATATTGCCGTCGGGCAAGTAACGGCCGACGTCACCGGTGCGGTACAGGCGCCCGTCGGTGAACGGGTCGTTGAGGAAGCGCTCGGCGGTTAGCTCAGGGCGGTTCAAGTAGCCGCGCGCAACTTGCACGCCGCCGATAAACAATTCGCCGACCACCCCCAACGGCAGCGGCTGCAACTGCGCATCCAGTACATACATGCGCGTGTTCGCAATCGGCTTGCCGATGGGGGTGTTGTCCGGCACCTCGGCGCGGGCGCAGTTCCACGCGGTCACATCGACCGCCGCTTCGGTGGGGCCATACAAGTTGTACAAGCCAACCGCTGGCAATTGCTGCTTGAAGCGCCGCACCAGGCTGCCCGGCAAGGCTTCGCCGCTGCACATCACGCGCACCAGCCCACTCGCCTGGCAGATCTCGCCATGCGCGAGGAACACGTCGAGCATCGACGGCACAAAGTGCAGCGTGGTGATCTGCTCCGCTTCGATCACTTCGCACAGGTACGCTGGCTCCTTGTGCCCGCCAGGGCGCGCCATCACCAGGCGCGCGCCGGTGAACAGCGGCCAGAAAAACTCCCACACCGACACGTCGAAGCTGAACGGGGTTTTCTGCAGCACGGCGTCATGCGCGTCAAGGCCGTAGGCGTCCTGCATCCATAACAACCGGTTGACCACGCCTGCGTGTTCGTTGATCACGCCCTTGGGCTGGCCGGTGGAGCCGGAGGTGTAGATCACGTAGGCCATGTGCTGGGCGCTGAGGCCCGGCACTTGAGGGTTGCTGGCGGGCTGGTGCTGCCAGGTGTTGTGGTCCAGATCAATCACCGCCGCATCGCCGAGCAAGCTACCGGTTGCGCCCTGCGCGAGCACTACCACGGGCGCACTGTCGTGCAACATGTAGGCAATGCGCTCTGCTGGGTAGGCAGGGTCGAGCGGCACGTAGCCACCGCCTGCCTTGAGGATGGCGAACAGGCCGATGACCATGTCCAGGCCACGCTCCAGGCAAATACCCACGCGCGAATCGGCTTGCACGCCGCGTTCACGCAGGTGATGCGCCAGGCGGTTGGCGCGCTCGTTAAGCGCCCGGTAGGTCAGGTGTTGCTCACCGGCTTTGACCGCCACCGCGTCTGGCGTGCGCGCTACCTGGGCTTCAAACAGGCCATGCAGGGTTTGGTCGAGGTTGAAGTCGACGGTGGTTGCGTTGAACTCCACCAGCAGTTTTTGGCGTTCCTCGGCGCCCAGTACCGGCAGGCGATTGAGCGCCTGGTGCGGCGCCTGCTCTAACGCTTCAACCAACCCGGCCAAAGCATTTTGCACGTAGCCGCAGACCCGCTGCGCGTCAACCTGCGCCAGCGCCGTCACGTCGTAGCCGTCACCCAGGTCATCCACGTTCAAGGTCAACGGGTAATTGGTGCGCCCGTCATTGACCAGGGTTTGCATGCCTTGCCACGCTTGCTGCGCCTCGTGCGAGCGGGTTGCCGCGCCGCGATGGCGATAGTTGAGCATCGAACTGAACAGCGGCGCCGGGGCTGCCACCCCGCTGCACCGCTGGGCCAGCGCCAGGGAGGCGTGTTCATGCCCGAGCAACGCAGTGAGCCGCGCATGGGTGGCCCGCACCGCAGCGCGTGCGCCTTGCTCATCAATGTCCAGGCGCAGCGGCAAGGTATTGATGAACACGCCGAGGGCACGGTCGGCGCCCTCGCCGCCTTGCAGGCGGCCGACCAATACCGTGCCGAACACCACGCTGTGGCGACCTGCGGTGGCCGCCAACACCTGGCCCCAGGCCAAGTGGAACAGGCTGGCCGTGCTCACTCCGAGCAGGCGTGCCTGCGCGCGCAGGCGGCGATTGAGGTCTGCGTCCAGGCGCAGGCTATGCGCCTGGATAGCGCTGCCGTCGCCGCGCACGTCCTGCAAGCCGAACGGCAAGGTCGGTTCATCGACATCACCGAGCATCTCGCAGAAAAACCGCTCGTGTTCGGCTTCGCTCACGCCCAGACGCGCTTGGGCCACGTAGTTGCGGTACGGCATCGGCGCCGTCGTCGGGGCAGCGTGGCCGAGCAAATGGCCCTGCATTTCGTGCAGCACCACGTCGAATGCGGTGTGGTCGAGGGCAATATGGTGATAGAGCAACACCACCACCACGCGTGCGTTGGCCGGGTCGTTGGCGTACATCAGGCGAATCAGCGGCGCCTGGCTGATGTCGAGGCGATAACGCCGCGCATCAAACCGCGCGTGCAGCCCGGCCAGAACATCGCCGTGCAGGTGCAGTTCCTGCACGCTCAGCTCAGCCTTGCGCCACACCACTTGCAGCGGTTGCGCAAGGCCTTCCCAGACCACGCCGGTGCGCAAAATGTCATGCCGGTCGATGACTAATTGCAACGCCTGGGCAAAGGCGTTCAGGCGCTCGATGCTGTCGAACGCCAAGTGCGATTGCAGCAGGTACGGGTCGCCCTGCTCGGCGGTGATGTAGTGGTAAAGAATGCCTTCCTGCAACGGCGCCAGCGGGTAAATGTCTTGCACATTCGCGGCGCCGCCGGGGACGCGGCTGACCACCTCGTCGAGCGTCGACTGGTCCAGATCAACCAGCGACAGCATGTCCGGGGTGATGCGCCGGCAGTCGGCGGCGATACGGTTGGGCGGTACCTGCACTTCGCGCCCGCTGCCCACGGCGGCGGCCAGCGCCGCCAGGGTTGGCTGGCTGAACAGGATGCGCACATCGGCGCTGAGGCTGACCTGGCGCATGCGCTCGATCAGGCTGACGGCCAACAACGAATGGCCGCCGAGTTCGAAGAAGTGGTCATGCCGACCGACCTGCTCCACCTGCAACACCTCGGCCCAAATGCGCGCCAGGGTGGTTTCGACCTCACCTTGCGGCGCTTCATAGTCCCGGCTCAGCAGCGCGGTGTGGTCGGGTTCCGGCAGGGCTTTGCGGTCCAGCTTGCCGTTGGCGGTCAGCGGCAGCGCGTTGAGTTTCACATAGGCCACCGGCACCAGTGCCTCGGGCAACTGCGCTTGCAGTTGCGCGCGCAGGTGTTCAATAGCAAGCGGGTAATGTTCGCTGAACCACGCCACCAAACGGCCGTCACGCACCAGCACCACCGCTTCACCGACACCCTCAAGCGCGGCCAGGCAACTTTCGATTTCGCCCAGTTCGACGCGCACGCCGCGCACTTTCACTTGATCATCGTTGCGGCCCACGTAGTCGAGATTACCGTCGGGCAACCAGCGCACCAGGTCGCCGCTGCGGTACATGCGCCCGCCGTTGAACGGATCATCCAGGAAGCGCTCGGCGGTCATCTCAGGCCGGTTCAAATAGCCCCGCGCCACGCCGCTGCCACCCACATACAGCTCGCCGACAACCCCCACCGGCACCGGGCGCAGCTGTGCATCAAGCACGTAGACATTGGTATTGGCAATCGGCCGACCGATCGGCAAGCCCTGCCCGGCGTGCACGCGGCCCGAGGTGGCAACCACCGTGGCTTCGGTGGGGCCGTAGTTGTTGATCACTGCAAAGCGCTGTTCCTGGGTGAACTGGCGCAGGCGGTCGCCACCGATCAGCAGGGTGCGCAAGCTCGGGTGTTGCAGGTGCTGGCTGAACGCGTATTCGGCCACCGGGGTCGGCAGGAAGCTGACATCCAGCGGCTGTGCCAACCACCAGGCGAGCAGTGCGTCGATGGTTTGATTGCCGACATCGGCCGGCGGCAGGTGCAGGGTTGCGCCCGCGCACAGTGCTGGCCAGACCTCCCAGGCCATCGCGTCAAACCCGAAACCGGCAACGCTGCTGGTGTGGCTGCGCGCATCCAGCTCGAAGGCTGCGC
Source organism: Pseudomonas sp. ICMP 460 (assembly GCF_002723595.1). NCBI lineage: Bacteria > Pseudomonadati > Pseudomonadota > Gammaproteobacteria > Pseudomonadales > Pseudomonadaceae > Pseudomonas > Pseudomonas sp. ICMP 460. The sequence continues at coordinate 47,691 of NZ_LKBR01000026.1, read as the reverse complement.
AGTGCCAGTGCACCAGGTTTGCCACGCTGCGGTGTTCGACCATTACGCCCTTGGGCTGGCCGGTGGAGCCTGAGGTGTAGATCACGTAGGCCAGGTGCGCCGGGGTCAGCGTTTCGAGCTGAGGATTAGTCACCGCGTGGTTCTGCCAACTGTGGTCAAGCAGGTTGACCGCTGTGACTGCGCCCAACAGTTCGCGGGTGCCTGGCTCGGCCAGCACAGCCACCGGCGCGCTGTCCTGCAACAGGTAGGCGATTCGCTCGGCCGGGTGCGCCGGGTCGATAGGCACATAGCCTGCACCAGCCTTGAGAATGCCCAGCAGCCCCACCAACATTTGCGGGCCACGCCGGCAGCAAATCGCCACGCGGTCATCCGGTTGCACACCGAGTACCAGCAGGTGATGGGCCAGTTGGTTAGCACGTTGGTTGAGTTGCTGATAGGTCAGCGACTCGTCGCCTTGCTGCACGGCAAGCGCCTGCGGCTGGCGCTCGGCCTGGGCCTCGAAGGCCGCGTGCAGCGTGTGCCCGGTTGGGTAATGCGCGGCGCTGGCGTTGAATTCACGCAGCAGCGTTTCGCGTTCCGCTGCGGGCAGAATGTCCAGTTGATTCAGCGCGGTTTGCGGTGCGTTTTCCAGGCTGCCAAGCAGTTGCGCCACGGCGTTGTGCATGTAGCCACACACGCGCTCGGCGCCGATCTGCGGCAGCGCCAGTACGCTGAGGCCAAAGCCTGCGCCAAAATCATCGACGCTGAGGGTCAGCGGGTAGTTGCTGCGCTCTTCGCCGCCCAGCAGTTGCACACCTTCCCAGATGCCGTGGCCATCGCGGGCCATTTCGCCGGGGTTACTGTGACGGTAATTGAGCAACGCGCTGAACAGCGGCACCGCCGTCGGCACGCCACTGCAACGCTGGGCCAGCGCCAGCGAGGCATGTTCATGGCCGAGCAATGCGCTGAGTCGCGCGTGGGTCGCCTTGACCGCACTGGCGGCACCCGCGGCCAGATTCACGCGCAGCGGCAAGGTGTTGATGAACATGCCCAGCGCACGGTCGGCGCCCTCACCGGCCTGCATGCGGCCCATCAATACGGTGCCGAACACCACCTCGTCACGCCCGCACACCAGCCCCAGCACCTGCGCCCAAGCGAGGTGCATCACGCTGGCCGCGCTGACGCCCAGCACCCGCGCCTGCTCACGCACGCGCACCGCGAGTGCCGCGTCCAGTGGCACGTGTGCTTCTTCAATATCGCGGCCATCGCCCTGCACATCCTGCACGCCAAACGGCAGGGTCGGCTCGTCGATATCGGCGAGCATGTCGCAAAAGAACTGCTCGTGTTCCGCCACGCTCACACCCAGGCGCGCCTGGGCCACGTAGTTACGGAACGGTGCGGCGTGCGGCAGCGCATCCGCCTGGTTGAACAGGAACGCGCGCATTTCATCGCCGACCACTTCCATCGCGGTGTGGTCGAGCGCCAGGTGGTGGAACAGCAGAATCGCCGCGACGCGATTATTCGCCGGGTCCTCGGCATACACCATGCGCAGCAGCGGCGCCTGGGTGATGTCGAGGCGGTAGTGCCGCGCATCGAAGCGCGCGTGCAACTGTTCGATGATGCCGCCTTGTGCCGCGTCCAGCGACACTTGCTGCACGACTAACTGCGCCTCACGCCAAACCACTTGCACCGGGCTGTCGAGGCCTTCCCAGACCACGCCGGTGCGCAGGATGTCATGGCGCGCCACCACCTGTTGCAGCGCGCGCATGAACCCGTGCAAGCGCTCAAGGCTGTCAAACGCCATGCGCGATTGCAGCAAGTACGGGTCGCCCTGCTCGGCGCTGATGTGGTGGTACAGAATGCCTTCCTGCAACGGCGCCAGCGGGTAGATGTCTTGCACATTGGCCGCGCCGCCGGGCACGCTGGCGACGATTCGGTCAATCGCGGCCTGGTCGAGCTGCACCAGCGTCAGCATGGCTGGAGTGATGTGTGTGCAGCCCGCCGGAATGCCATTCGCCGGCACCACAATCTCGCGCCCGCTGCCCACCGCCGCCGCCAACGCAGCCAGGCTTGGCTGGCTGAACAACACACGTACATCGGCGCTCAGGCCGACCTGACGCATGCGTTCAATCAGGCTGACCGCGAGCAACGAATGCCCGCCCAGCTCAAAGAAATGGTCATGCCGGCCCACGCGTTCCAGTTTGAGCACGTCTTGCCAAATCTGCGCCAGCAGGGTTTCTACCTCGCCTTGCGGCGCTTCGTAGCCACGGCTGAGCAGCGCGCTCTGGTCCGGCACCGGCAGGGCCTTGCGGTCGAGCTTGCCGTTGGCGGTCAGCGGCAACAGCGCCAGCCACACATACGCCGAAGGCACCATGTAATCCGGCAACTGGCCTTGCAGGTGCGCGCGCAACGCTTCGATGTCCAATGGCGCCTGCGCGGTGTAGTAAGCCACCAGGCGCTTGTCAACCGGTTCGTCTTCGCGGGCCAGCACCACCGCGTCTTTGACGCCGGCGCAGGTGGCCAGGCAGGTTTCGATTTCGCCAGGCTCGATACGGAAGCCGCGAATTTTAACTTGCAGGTCATTGCGCCCCTGGTACAACAAAGTGCCGTCGACCTGCCAACTGGCCAAGTCGCCGCTGCGGTAGAGCAGGCCGTCGCCAAACGGGTTGGCGATGAATTTTTCGGCGGTCAGTTGCGGCTGGTTCAAATACCCGATGGCCACGCCCGCGCCCCCGATGTACAACTCGCCGACCACGCCCAACGGCAGCAGTTGCTGGCGCGCATCCAGCACGTAGGCCTGCGCGTTCGCAATCGGTCGGCCAATCGGAATGCCGCCCGCACCTAACGCGGTAATTTCATAGGTGGTGGAGAACGTGGTGGCTTCGGTTGGCCCGTAGCCGTTCAACAGGTGCTGCGGTTTGCCGTGGGCGAGCACGCGGCCAATCACCAGCGGGTCAAGCACATCACCGCCGACGATCAGGTAGCGCAACTGCGCAAGCACCGGCATCAACGCGTCGGCGTACTGATGGAACAGCCCGGCGGTCATCCACAACACGCTGACGCTGTGCTCTCGCAACAGTGCGGCAAAGGCCGCCTGGGACAACAGCACCGCCTGCTCGACCACCACCACGCAACCGCCATTCAGCAGCGGCGCCCACACATCAAGGGTACTTGCGTCGAACGCCGGGTTAGACGCGAACGCCACACGGTCGCGCGGGGTGAACTCGGCGTAGCCGTTGTTCAGCACCAGCCGCGAGATCGCGCGGTGCGGCACTTGCACACCCTTCGGTGCGCCGGTGGAACCGGAGGTGTACATGATGTACGCAACGCTTTGCGCAGACTGCACCACCTCGGGGTTGCGTGGCGACAGTGCTTCCAGGTTCAACTCGGCGAGGTTATTCAGCACGCGGCGCGCACCGCTGTCCTGCACGATAAACGCCTGGCGCTCCAGCGGGGCGTTGACGTCCAGCGGCACGTAGACCGCCGCGCACTTGAGGATCGCCAGTTGGCACACCAGCAAATCCAGCGAGCGCGGCAGTGCAATCGCCACGCTTTCGCCGGGCTGCACACCCTGATTGATCAAGTGATGGGCGAGTCGATTGGCACGGTGGTTGAGGTCGCGATAACTCAACGACAGCTCACCCTGCACCGCCGCAATGGCTTCGGGACGCGCCAGCACCTGGGCTTCGAACAGTTGCTGCACGGTCAACTGCGACGGGTACTCGCGGGCGGTCGCGTTAAAGCCCACCAACAGTTGCTGACGCTCGGCAGGCGGCACAATCGACACCGCGTGCAACGGCGTGGTGGGCGCCTGTTGCAGCGCGGTCACGAGGTTGCGCAAGGCAGTGAGCATGTAGTCGCCCACGCGCTGAACATCCAGCGTGGCCACGCCTTGCACGGTAAGCGCAAAGCCTGTGCCGAGGTCATCGACGTTCAACACCAGCGGGTAGTTGCTGCGTTCTTCGGAACTCAGAATTTCGATACCGGAGGCAGCAAACGGGCTGTCCCCCGGCGCTTCGCCCGGCGCGCTGTGACGGCAGTTGAGCAAGGTGCTGAACAACGGCAAAGAGCCTGGCACGCCGCTGCAACGCTGGGCCAGCGACAGCGAAGCATGTTCATGCCCGAGCAATTGCGCGAGGCGCGCGTGGGTGGCACGCACCCCGGCTTGCACGCCAACGGCACCGAGGCTGACGCGCAGCGGCAAGGTGTTGATGAACATCCCCAGCGCGCGGTCGGCGCCCTCACCGCCTTGCATGCGGCCCAGCAGCACGGTGCCGAACACCACGTCCTGCTGGCCGGAAACCTGTGCCAACACCTGCGCCCACGCCAGGTGCACCAGGCTGGCACTGCTCACGCCGAGTTGCCGTGCCTGCTCGCGCAGCCCCTGGCTCAGCGCCGGTTCGAGCGGCAGATGCGCCTCGACGATGCCACTGCCATCGCCATTCACGTCGTGCAAGCCGAAGGCCAGCGTCGGCTCGTCGATATCGCTGAGCATGTCGCTGAAAAACGCTTCATGTTGCGCCTGCGTGACACCCAGCCGCGCCTGCGCCACGTAGTTGCGGTACTGCACCGCGTCGGGCAGTTGCGCACTGTTGCCAGCCAAGCTGGCGCTCATCTCTTGCACCAGCACTTGCAGGGCCGTGTGGTCGAGCAAGATATGGTGCAGGAGCAAAATACCGACGTAGCGGCTTTGCTCCTGCGCGTAGCCAAAATGCATCAGCGAGGCGCGCGACAGGTCGAGGCGATAGTGGCGCGGGTCGAAGCGTTGTTGCAGTTGCGCCAGCGCATCGCCGCCTTGGGTTTGAATACGCTCGACGGCCAATGAAGCCTGGCGCACCACCACTTGCACCGGCTCCTCCAGGCCTTCCCAGATAATCGCGGTGCGCAGAATGTCGTTGCGCTCGATCACGCTGTGCAGCGCGCGAACAAACGCGTCCACCGCCAACTGGTCGGCGAAGCTGAACTGCACCTGCAACACGTAGGGGTCGCCTTCGGTGGTTGCCAGGTGATGGTAAAGAATACCCGCCTGCAACGGCGCAAGGCCGTAGATGTCCTGCACGTTGGCGATGCCACCGGGCACCGTGCCGAGAATCTGCTCGATGGCGGCCTGGTCGAGGTTCACCAGCGGCAGCATGTCGGGCGTGATGTGCTGGCTGGCGGGTGTGATCAGGTTGTGCGGCACCACAACTTCCTGCTGCCCGCCGACCGCCGCAGCCAGTGCAGCCAATGTCGGTTGACCAAACAGCACGCGCACATCAGCGCTCAAGTCGACCTGACGCATGCGTTCGATCAGCTTGACCGCCAGCAGCGAATGGCCGCCGAGTTCGAAGAAGTTATCGTCGCGGCCGACGCGGTCGAGCTTCAACAGCTCCTGCCAGAGGCCGGCGATGGCAGTTTCCACCGCGCCTTGCGGGGCGGCATAGTCACGCCGCGCCAATGCGTCGGCATCCGGCGCGGGCAGCGCCTTGCGGTCGAGCTTGCCGTTGGTGGTCAGTGGCAAGGTGCCCAGTTGCACAAAGGCGCTCGGCAGCATGTGTTCGGCGAGGCTTCGCAGCAGATGGTCACGCAACGCGGCGGCGCTGAGTTCGCCCTCGGCTACCACGTAGGCCACCAGGCGCTTGTCACCCGGTTCGTCTTCGCGGGCGATGACCACCGCCTCACGCACGCCCGGCGCGGTGGCCAGGCGCGCTTCGATTTCGCCCAACTCGATTCGGAAACCACGGATTTTCACCTGGTCATCGTTACGCCCCAGGTACTCAACGCTGCCGTCGGCGAGCAGGCGTCCGAGGTCGCCGGTTTTGTACATGCGCAGGCCAGTGGCCGGGTCAGCCAGGAAGCGCTCGGCGTTCAGCGCATCGCGGTTCAGATAACCGCGCGCCACGCCGGCACCGCCGACGTACAACTCGCCGACCACGCCAAACGGCAGTGGCTCACGGTGTTCGTCGAGCACGTAGAGTTGCAGGTCGGGAATGCGCACACCAATCGGGCTGACACCGACGCGCTGCGCATCGGCCGCTTGCAGCGCGCAATACGTCACGTGCACGGTGGTTTCGGTGATGCCGTACATGTTCACCAGTTGCGTACCAGCGTTCATGGCGCGCGCATACCACGGCTTGAGCATGCCCGGCTCCAGCGCTTCGCCGCCGAAAATAACCTGGCGCAGCGAATGCGCTTGAGCGCTGTGTGCCTGAGCCGCGATCAATGGGCGGAACGCGCTGGGCGTCTGGTTAAGAATGCTCACGCCCGCGTCGCAGAGCAGCGCATAGCAGTCTTGCGGCGAGCGGCTGACCCATTGCGGTACGATCAGCAACTGGCCGCCGTGCATCAGCGCGCCCCAAATTTCCCACACCGAAAAGTCAAACGCGAAGGAATGGAACAGCGCCCACACATCGGTGTGGTTAAAGCCGAACCAGTGTTCGGTGGCCGTGAACAGCCGCGCGACCTGGCGGTGTTCGATCATCACGCCTTTGGGCAGCCCGGTGGAGCCGGAGGTGTAGATCACGTAGGCAAGGTTGGCCGCGCTGAGGGTGAGCCGAGGGTTGACGATGGACTCCTGGCGCAGGCTGTTGAGGTCGATTTGCGCCAGGTCGCCGACCAGGTGGCAAGTGTTGGCTTGCACCAGCACGGCCAATGGTTGGCTGTCGGCCAGGGTGTAGGCGATGCGTTCCAGCGGGTACGCCGGGTCGATCGGCACATACCCGGCGCCGGCCTTGAGAATGCCCAACAGGCCGATGATCATCTCGGGGCCGCGCTCTACGCAGATGGCCACGCGGTCATCCGGGCGCACGCCTTGCGCGAGCAGGCGGTGGGCAACCTGGTTGGCGCGTTCGTTGAGTTGGCGGTAGGTCAGACGCTGGTCGTCAAAGCGCAGGGCAATGGCGGCGGGCTGGGCGGCGGCGTGGGTTTCAACCTGCTGGTGAATCAGCGCGGTATCGGCGTAGTGCGTGGGGCTCTGGTTGAGCGTGTGCAGCAGGTTCAGGCGTTCATCGTGAGGCAGTATATTCAGGCCGCTGAGCGGCGAATCCGGTCGCTGTTCCAGCGCGTCGGCGAGGCTCTGCAACGCGGTGTGCAGGTAAGCGGCGACGCGCTGGGCGCCGATGGCCGTGTCAACCATCACCGTCAGCGCAAAGTCTTCACCCAGGTCATCCACGTTAACCGTCAGCGGGTAGTTGGTGCGCTCTTCGGCGCCGAGTACCTGAATGCCTTCGGCCACCTCGATCACCGCTGCCATGTCGGTGGCGGCGCTGTGGCGGTAGTTGAGTATCGCGCTGAACAACGGGGTCGGCGCGGCCACGCCACTGCAGCGCTGGGCCAACGCCAGCGACGCATGTTCGTGGTTGAGCAATGTGCTCAGCCGCGCATGCGTGGCTTTGACGCCGGCGCGCACGCCCTGCTCGCCGACATCCACACGCAACGGCAGCGTGTTGATGAACATGCCTAACGCGCGCTCACCGCCCTCGCCTGCGCCCATACGCCCAAGCATCACGGTGCCGAACACCACCGCCTCGCGGCCGGCGACCACGCCCAACACGCGGGCGAGCGCCACGTGCATGATGCTCGCCACGCTCACCCCGAGCGGTCGCGCCAGGCTGCGCAGGCGTCGGCTCAAGGCGCTGTCGACGGCGACGCGGGCTTCATCGATGCCCTGGCCATCGCCCTGCACATCCTGCAAGCCGAACGGCAACGTCGGTTCATCGATGTCGGCAAGCATCTCGCGGAAAAACGCCTCATGTGCCTGCGCGCTGACGCCATCGCGCACCTGGGCGATGTAGCTGCGAAACGCTACCGGCTCAGCGGCCAGGGCTTGCTCGCCGGCCAGGTACAACTGGATTTCATGGCGCACGCCATCCAGCGCGGTGTGGTCCAGAATCGTGTGGTGGAACAACAACATAGCCACCACGCGCTGGTTGGCCGGGTCGTCGGCAAACACCAGGCGCAGCAGCGGCGCCTGGCCCAGGTCCATGCGATAAGTGCGTGCATCAAACCGCGCGAGTAACTGCGCGAGCACGTCAGCGCCGTTGAAGTGCGCCTCTTCGCAGGCCAGGGTTGCTGTGCGCCACACCACTTGCAGTGGCTCGTCGAGGCGCTCCCAGACCATTGAGGTGCGCAGAATATCGTGGCGGTCGATGACCCATTGCAGCGCCTCGGCAAATGCCTGCAACCGCGCGCGGCTGTCAAACACAAACTGTGCGTGCAGCACGTAGGGGTCGCCCTGCTCGGCCGAAAGGTGGTGATAAAGCATGCCTTCCTGCAGCGGCGCCAGCGGGTAAATATCCTGCACATTCGCGGCGCCGCCGGGGATGGCGGCGACGATACGCTCAATGGCCGGCTGGTCGAGGTTGACCAGCGGCAGCATCTGCGGGGTGATGCGGTAGGCCGGGCTCAGCCAGTCGCCGCCATGTTCGGCCACAAACTGCAGCAGGCGCGGCTTGTGGGCGATCAGTTGATCCCACAGCGCGTCCCCCAGCGCGTCATCGTCGCCCAGTATGATCAAGTCGCCCTCTTCCAGTTGAAGACGGATCGCGTGGGTGGAAATCGCTGCCAATAATTCGCTGAACTGCATGGGGGTAACCTGCCTGATAAGTCACGGTGAAGGAGAAAGTCCGTTTTCAGCTGCCGCTTGAATCGGGTGTTCCAGGCGCCTTTAAAAAAACAGGCGCAGCCGAAAGCCTTGAGAGGCTTGCGGCGAACTTGGGAAACTAAGGCGTTTGGCCAATGGGGGGTGACATGGGAACTGGGGACAAGCGGGAATCTGGCAGGGGAACTTTACAGCGAGCGTTTTAGAGGCTGTCGATATGCCGGTAGTCGAGGTGCAGCGCGCGCGCCAATGGTTTTGCGCGCTCCAGCGTGATCGGGCCACGCTCGATGTCGACCAGTAAGCCCGGGCAATCAAGCACCGGCAAACCCGCGAGGTCTTTCAGCCGCCCATCGGTAATCACCAGCAAGCGCTGCTGTTCGGCAGGGTAACGCCGGCGCCGCGCCTGCAACCAATGCGCGGCTTCGCACAGCGCCGCCAGCAACGGCGTACCGCCACCCGCGCCGAGTTGGTCGAGCCAGCCGGCCAAGCTTTTCGCCGCTTTAAGGCCCTGCACTTGCCACGTGGGCGATTGCCCGCTGGCGGTCAACAACGCCATGCGCGCGCGTTGCCGGTAGGCGTCATCAAACAGCTGGGCCAACAACCCTTTGGCATCGGTTAATGCGCGATGGCGCCGCGTAGACGCCGACGCGTCGACAATCACCAACCATAATTCATCGGCCGAGCGGCTGCGCAGGTGGTAGCGCAGATCTTCGCGGCTGTGCGGCCGGCCACCGAGCAAGGTGCCCGGCCAGTTGATCGAGCCTTGCCGGGCGCTACGCGCCTTGCCGTGCCTGCCTTTATCGAGTCGGCCCGCCTTGGGCCGGGCATCCGCCCCCGCGTCAGGTCGAGGGCGAATGCCTAGGGCTTTTTTGGCCAGGCGGGCACTTCACGGCGCGCGCCGGTGGGCAACGCCGGTGCAGGCGTATCGCCCCACTGGCCTTGGCCGGGTGAAGTGTCTGAGGGTTGCGGCGCCTGGCCCTGATGGGGTTGGCTGGCGGGTGGCGAGTGTGGCTGGCGGCGATGGCGCAAGGCAAATTCGGCCACGGCGTCAATGTCTTCTTCGGCGATGGCGCTGGCCCCGCGCCACGCCGCGTGCGCGCGTGCGCCGCGCAACCACACCAGGTCTGCGCGCAAGCCATCGACCCCAGCGGCGAAACAGCGCTCGGTGATCTGCGCCAAGCTTTGGTCATCCAGCTCGATGCTGTGGAGCCGCGCCCGCGCTTGCGTGCAGCGCTCGCGCAACGCCGCTTGCTGCTCAGCCCATTGCGTGCAGAACGCAACCGGGTCGCTGTCGAAATCCAGGCGACGACGGATGATTTGCCCGCGCTCGGCAGGCACGGTCTGCCCGCTCAGCGCCACGTTGAAACCGAAGCGGTCAAGCAATTGCGGGCGCAACTCGCCCTCCTCCGGGTTCATGGTGCCGATCAGCACGAAACGCGCCGAATGGCGGTGCGAGATGCCGTCGCGCTCGATCAGGTTGGTGCCGCTGGCGGCCACGTCCAGCAGCAGGTCGACCAAGTGGTCGGCGAGCAAGTTGACTTCATCGACATACAGCACGCCGCCATCGGCCTTGGCCAGCACACCGGGGGAAAACTGCGCGCGACCTTCGCCGAGTGCGGCGTCCAGGTCCAGGGTGCCGATCAGGCGCTCTTCGGTGGCGCCCAACGGCAAGGTCACGAACTGCCCGCTGGCTAACAGGTCCGCGAGGCCGCGTGCGAGTGTGGACTTGGCCATGCCGCGCGGGCCTTCGATCAATACGCCGCCGATTTTTGGGTCGATGGCGGTGAGGCACAGGGCCAGTTTAAGCGCATCGGCACCGACGACGGCGCAGAGCGGGAAATGCGGAATATCAGTCATGCGAGCCCTCGGTGAATATCATCGCGCAGCAGACGCTTACAGCTTACAGCTTACAGCTTGCAGCTTGCAGCTTGCAGCTTGCAGCTTGCAGCTTGCAGCTTATAGCTTGCAGCTTGCAGCTACTTACTAGTGGCCTGTAACAAGCGCCTCATCCTTCTTCTATGTCCAGCAACAAATTTTCCAGCGCCTCGCGGTACGCGCCCGGCTCTTGCCACATACCGCGCTGCTGGGCTTCGAGCATGCGTTCGGTCATGTCGCGCAAAGCGTCGGGGTTGTGCTGCTGCACAAAGGCGCGGGTGTCGGCGTCGAGCAAATAGGCGTCGGCGAGCAAGGCGTACTGGTGGTCGTCGATCAGCGCGGTCGTCGCGTCGAAGGCGAACAGGTTGTCCACGGTCGCGGCCATCTCAAACGCGCCTTTATAGCCATGGCGCTTCACGCCCTCGATCCACTTGGGGTTGGCGGCGCGGGAACGGATCACCCGGTTCAGCTCTTCCTTCAAGGTGCGAATCTTCGGCAGGTCCGGCTGGCTATGGTCGCCGTGATAACTGGCGGCCTTGTCACCGCTCAGGGTTTCCACGGCGGCGAGCATGCCGCCCTGGAACTGGTAATAATCGTTTGAATCGAGCAGGTCGTGCTCGCGGTTATCCTGGTTCTGCACCACGGCCTGCACCTGGCTCAAGCGCTGGGCGAATTGTTCGCGGGCAGCGGTGCCTTCATCGGAGCCGCCGTAGGCATAGCCGCCCCAGTTCAGGTAGACCTCGGCCAAGTCCTCGCGGCTCTGCCACAGGCGGCCATCAATCGCGCCCTGCACGCCCGCGCCATAAGCACCGGGCTTGGCACCAAAAATGCGCCAGCCGGCCTGTTTGGCCGCAGCCTCTTCATCCAGGCCCGACAGGCGCAGCGCTTCGCGTTCGCTGCGCACTTTGGCGGCCAGCGGGTTCATCGCGTCTGGCTCATCCAGCGCCGCCACCGCTTGCACCGCCGCGTCGAACAGGCGGATCAGGTTAGCAAACGCATCCCGGAAGAACCCGGACACGCGCAGCGTCACATCAACGCGCGGGCGATCCAGCAGGCTGATCGGCAAAATTTCAAAGTCATCCACGCGCTGGCTGCCGGTGGCCCACACCGGGCGCACGCCCATCAGCGCCATGGCCTGGGCCATGTCATCGCCGCCGGTGCGCATGGTTGCGGTGCCCCACACCGACAGGCCGATCTGGCGCAGATGGTCGCCGTGGTCTTGCAAATGCCGCTCAAGAATCAGGTTGGCAGACTGAAAACCGATACGCCAAGCCGTGGTGGTGGGCAAATTGCGCACGTCCACGCTGAAGAAGTTGCGCCCGGTGGGCAGCACGTCAAGGCGCCCACGGCTGGGCGCGCCGCTGGGGCCTGCCGGCACGAAGCGACCACTCAAGGCGTCGAGCAAACCGCGCATTTCCGCTGGCCCGCACGCGTCCAGGCGCGGCGCAACGACGATGCGCAGGCTCTCGATGACTGCCTTCACCTCCTCCCAACCCGGCTGTTCAAGCGGCTCGACCGGGCCTTCAAGGGCTTGTTCGATCAACCGCGCGGCGTACAACTCCAACCGCTCGCGGGTATCACCGGCGGTGCGCCAAAGCTGTTGATCGATTTGCTGCAACACCTGCGGGCGGCGCCCGGTCCAGGGCTTGGCGAGCGCGCAGTCGAGCGGGTCAAAGCCCAGCTCGAAGGCCTTGGCCAATACGCGCAGCAAGCTCGATTGCGCGCCACGCCCATCGCCCCGCGGGATGCGCAGCAAGGCCAGCAAGGTGTCGATGCGCAAGCGCCCTTGCGGCGACTCGCCAAAGATATGCAGGCCGTCGCGAATCTGCGATTCCTTCAAGTCGCACAGGTAGGTGTCGAGGCGCGGCAACCAGACTGCCGCGTCGACCTCACTGCCCATCTGCAGCTCTTGATCAATCCGGGTTTCGCGTACCAGCTTGAGAATGTCTTTTTGCAGTTCCAGCGCGCGGCGCGGGTCGAGCAATTGCGCTTCGTAGTATTCGTCCGCCAACAGCTCAAGGTCGCGCAACGGCCCGTAGGTTTCGGCGCGGGTCAGCGGCGGCATCAAGTGGTCGATGATCACCGCCTGGGTACGGCGCTTGGCTTGGGCGCCCTCGCCCGGGTCGTTGACGATAAACGGATAGATATTCGGCATCGGCCCCAGCAGCGCATCAGGCCAGCAATGTTGCGACAGGCCCACGCCCTTGCCCGGCAGCCATTCGAGGTTGCCGTGCTTGCCGACGTGAATCACGCCGTGCGCGCCGTAGGTGTGGCGCAACCAGAAGTAGAAGGCTAAATAGCCGTGCGGCGGCACCAGGTCCGGGTCGTGGTAGACCGCGCTGTGGTCCACCTGATAACCGCGCGCCGGCTGGATGCCGACAAAGGTCAGGCCCAGCCGCAGGCCGGCGATCATCAGGCGGCCGTCACGAAACATCGGGTCGTTGTGCGGCGTGCCCCAGCGCGCCAGCACGGCTTGGCGATTGGCCTCTGGCAAGCGGCTGAACATCGCCTCGTAGTCGTCCAGGCTGAGGCTTTGGTGGCACGGGCGCAGGTCGAGGCTGTCGAGGTCGTTGGTGACGCCGCCGAGCAACTCATGAATCAACGCCGTGCCGCTGTCGGGTAACGCGTCCGGCAGTGGATAACCTTCGGCTTGCAGCGCGCGCAGGATATTCAGCGCCGCCGCCGGAGTGTCCAGGCCCACGCCGTTACCGATGCGGCCGTCGCGGGTCGGGTAGTTGGCGAGGATCAGCGCAATGCGCTTGTGCGCATTCGGCACCCGCGCCAATTCGACCCAGCGCCGCGCCAGCTCGGCCACAAAATCCATGCGCTCGGGCGCTGCGCGGTAGCACACCACGTCCGACTGGCTGCGCTCACTGCGCCAGGCCAAATCCTTGAAGCTGATGGGCCGGCTGATGATGCGCCCATCCAGCTCCGGCAAGGCGATGTGCATCGCCAGATCACGCGGGCCAAGGCCCTGTGCGCTGGCCTCCCAGCCGGGCTGATTGTCTTGCGCGCAAATCGCCTGGATCACCGGGATATTGCGCCGAAACGGGCGCAGATCCGGTGCTTCAGGGCTGGATTGGGCAAAGCCGGTGGTGTTCAGAATCACCGCCGCGTGCACCTCGTCCAGCAGGTCCTCGACCACCGCGAGGCAGCCGGGTTCTTTCAAACTGGCCACCGCGATGGGCAACGGGTTAAGACCCGCCGCTTGCAAGCGCTGGCAGAACACGTCGATAAAACCGGTATTCGCCGCCTGCAAATGCGAGCGGTAGAACAGCACCGCCGCCACCGGAAAATCGGCGTGCCAATCCGCCTGCCAATCATTCAAGCGCGCGTTGGTTTTATGCGGGTGATAAATAGCGCTGCGCGGCAGTGTTTGCGGCTCGGCCCACGCGTAGTCGCGGCCCAGCTGAGTGCTGGCCAGGCAGCGATAAAAATCCAGCGCGTTGCCCAAGCCGCCCTGGCGCAGATAGTGCCAGAGGCGCTCACGCGCTTCGACGCTGACGGTACTCAGGCCACTCAGTTCCGGGTCGGGGCGATCACACCCCGGCACCAGGATCAACTGCACGCCACGCTCGGCCAACGCCACCAGACACTCGACGCCGTAACGCCAATAGCCGATGCCGCCGTGCAGCGAAATCAGGATGACTTTGGCGTGCTGCAGAACCTCGTCGACGTACAGGTCGACCGACGCATGGTTTTGCACCTGCATCGGGTTAGCCAGGCGAAAGCTCGGGTAATCGTCGGGCAGTTGCCGGGCCGCTTCGGCGAGCAGCGCCAAGCTGGAATCGCCGCTGCACAGGATCACCAGCTCGGCGGGGGTTTGGCCCAAGTCGGCAATATTATCGTCCGAGACGAAACCACCCGGCTGAGTCCTGAGCAGGTGCATGGCTTAAACGCTGAGCGCGGCGCGCAGTTGCGCTTCAAGGCCGGCCGCGTCGAGTTCCTGGCCGATCAACACCAACCGCGTGATGCGCGCTTCATCGGCGCCCCAGGCGCGGTCGAAATGCTTGTCGAAACGCGTGCCCACGCCCTGAATCAGCAGGCGCATCGGCTTGTTCGGGATCGCCGCAAAACCTTTGACGCGCAAAATACCGTGCTGCACTACCAACTGCGCCAGCGCGTCGAGCAGCAAAGCTTCGTCGGCTTGCGGCAGGTCGATAGAGATAGAGTCGAAGGCGTCATGATCGTGGTCATGCTCGTCGCCGCCGTCGTGGTGGCTTTCATGGTGGCTATGGCGGCCGTCGATATGTTCTTCGGAGCCGGCGCCCAGGCCGATCAGCACGTCCAACGGCACGCGACCGCTGCTGGCTTCGATGATTTTAACGGCAGGCGGCAGCTCCTCGGCGACTTCCAGGCGCACGCGGGCCAAGTCTTCGGGGCTGATCAGGTCGGATTTATTCAAAATCACCAGGTCGGCGCTGGCCAGTTGGTCGGCGAACAGCTCGTGCAGTGGCGATTCGTGGTCAAGGTTCGGGTCGAGCTTGCGCTGCGCGTCGACCTGGTCCGGGAACGCGGCAAAGGTGCCGGCGGCCACGGCCGGGCTGTCGACCACGGTGATCACCGCGTCAACTGTGCAGGCACTGCGAATTTCCGGCCACTGGAAGGCTTGCACCAAGGGTTTTGGCAGCGCCAGGCCCGAGGTTTCGATCAGGATGTGGTCAAGGTCACCGCGACGCGCGACCAATTCGCGCATCACCGGGAAGAATTCTTCCTGAACGGTGCAGCACAGGCAGCCGTTGGCCAACTCATAGACGCGGCCGTTGGCTTCTTCTTCGGTACACCCGATGGAGCACTGCTTGAGGATTTCACCGTCGATGCCCAACTCACCGAACTCATTGACGATCACCGCGATACGACGGCCCTGGGCGTTGTCGAGCATGTGACGCAACAAGGTGGTTTTGCCCGAGCCGAGGAAGCCGGTAACGATGGTGACGGGGAGTTTAGCCAGTGTTTTCATCGGATGCCCTTTGGGGCGGGCATACGGGACGATAAGCCCTGCGGCAGCGCGCAGTAGCAGGTTTCGTCACCGGATCACCCCGCCCGGTTGAAGTAGAAAATCGGTGACGAGGCAGGTCTCCTGGCTTGGGGCGTGCGGGTCTTGCGACCGGCGCCGGCTGCGCCTTCCCGCCGGCATGGCAGTGGCGTGGCAGCAAGCTAAACCCTTCACAGTTGCGGGGGCAGCCGCGGCTTGAACCGCGTTCCCTTCTTAGCTTCGGCCTGGGCCGAAGAACCTCGAAGGTGCAAGGCTACAGGGGCTCGCTGCATTTGACTACCATCGCCCGCGCATGCTCTCCTACGCATCTTGTTTCGGGTGCCCTTCACAGGGTGAAACGGGAAACCGGTGACTCACGTGTGCATCACTCTGCTCTGAATGCTGTTGTGATGCTCTTGTGAAAAGTCCGGTGCTGCCCCCGCAACGGTAAGCGAGCGAAGCCTCACAGCCACTGTGCCCTCGGGTATGGGAAGGCGATGCTTTCAGGAGGTTCTTTAAAGAGCCGCCCCTCGCAAGCCCGGAGACCGGCCCGAAAAATTTCAGATAACAAACCCGCGGTGGGCGGGCGCTGTTTAAAATTCTGCGTGCCCGGCTCGCGGGTTTTTCATGCGCTCGTGTCACCCTGAAACCTGAAGGGACGCGCCATGTCGATCATCAGCAGCACCTCGCCCACCGCCAGCAGCACTGCCACCTTGAGCCAACGCCTGAGCGCCGCCATCGGCGCCTCGATTCTTGGCGCGTGCCTGGTGTATTTCGCCGGTTTCTCGCATATCGAGGCGGTGCACAACGCCGCCCACGATACCCGCCACAGCGCCGCGTTCCCGTGCCACTGAGGCCTGCCGAGATGATCAAGCGTATTGCCCAAACCGCAGGTTTCAGCGGCTTGCTCGCCGCCCTGCTGCTGACCCTGCTGCAAAGTTTTTGGGTGGCCCCGCTGATTTTGCAGGCGGAAACCTTCGAACACGCGCCGGCTGCCAGCGAAGTGGCGCATGTACATGCCGAGGGCGCCGCTGCCCACACTCACGACGCCCAGGCCTGGGAACCGGAAGACGGCTGGCAGCGCGTGCTGTCGACCACCGGCGGTAACCTGGTGGTTGCGGTGGGGTTTGCGCTGATGCTCGCCGGCCTGTACACGCTGCGCGCGCCAACCCGCACTGCACAAGGCTTGCTGTGGGGCCTGGCCGGTTACGCGACGTTTGTGCTGGCGCCCACGCTGGGCCTGCCGCCTGAGTTGCCGGGCACCGCCGCCGCCGACTTGGCGCAGCGTCAGATCTGGTGGATTGGCACGGCCGCGTCCACCGCTGCCGGTATCGCGCTGCTGGTGTTTGGTCGCAACTGGCTGCTGAAAGTGTTGGGCGTGGCGATTCTTGCGGTGCCACATCTGGTCGGCGCGCCGCAACCCGAGGTGCACGCAATGCTGGCGCCAGAAGCCCTGGAAGCGCAGTTCAAGATCGCCTCGCAGTTGACCAACGTGGCATTTTGGCTGGCGCTGGGTCTGATCAGCGCTTGGCTGTTCCGCCGCAACCGCGACGCGCATTACGCGGCATGAGCTTGATCGTTGGCCTGGGCTGCCAGCGCGGCTGTGATGTTCAGAGCCTGCTGGCGCTGTTCGACAGCGCGCTCGCCGAGGCCGGTATCGAACGCCGGCGCATCAGCGCACTGGCGAGTATCGAGCACAAACAGAATGAACCGGGGCTTCTCGCGCTGGCGCAGTGGCTGAACCTGCCGTTGCAGTGTTTCAGCACAGCGCAACTGGCCGTGTATGAACAGCGCCTGAGCCACAGGTCTGAGGTCGCCTTTGCACATACCGGCTGTTATGGCGTCGCCGAAAGTTCCGCGCTGGCCCTGGCCGAGCAGCTCTATGACGCGCCTGCGCGCTTGCTGATCACCCGCCAGAAAACCGCCCATGCCACCTTTGCATTAGCCTGCGCCGGTTAAAACCACAATAATCGCCCGCCTCGATCATGAGCAACCTTCATGCTCAGCGGCTTTTTCAACAGGAATTTCGCATGACCGTCTACTTTATCGGCGCAGGCCCCGGCGATCCGGAATTGATCACCGTCAAAGGCCAACGGCTGATCCGCAGCTGCCCGGTGATCATCTATGCCGGTTCGCTGGTGCCCGCTGCGGTATTGGAAGGCCATCATGCGCAACAGGTGGTCAACAGCGCCGAATTACACCTGGAACAGATTATCGAGTTGATCCAGACCGCGCATGCCAAGGGCCAGGACGTGGCGCGCGTGCACTCGGGCGACCCGAGCCTGTACGGGGCGATTGGCGAACAAATCCGTCATTTGCGCGAGCTGGGCATTGCGTTTCAGATCATTCCCGGCGTGACCGCCGTGGCCGCCTGCGCGGCGTTGCTGGAGACCGAACTGACCCTGCCGGACATCGCGCAAAGTGTGATTTTGACCCGCTATGCGGATAAAACCAGCATGCCGGCCGGTGAGGCTTTCGACAGTTTGGCGCGCCACGGCACGACCATGGCGATTCACTTGGGGGTCAACCATCTACACAAGATCGTTGCCGAGTTGCTGCCGCACTATGGCGCGGATTGCCCGATTGCCGTGGTGCACCGGGCGACCTGGCCGGATCAGGATTGGGCGCTGGGTACGCTGGCGGACATCACCGAGAAGGTCGCCGCCAAAGGCTTTCGGCGTACGGCGTTGATTGTGGTCGGTCGCGTGCTGACGAATGACAGCTTCAGCGAGTCGTCGCTGTACCGCGCAGGGCATGCGCACCTTTATAGACCGTGACGGTTGGCTCTAACAAAACCAACGCCTTCCACTCTAATCCTGCTTGTTAGATAAACGGTGCAAGTCATTGAATTTTAAGCATAAAAAACGGCGCTCACGGGCGCCGTTTCTTATGTTCGCAGTGAACGCCTTACTCAGTAGTAGGCGTTTTCTTTCTGCGTGTGGTCAGTCACGTCACGTACACCTTTGAGCTCGGGAATGCGCTCGAGCAAGGTGCGCTCGATGCCTTCGCGCAAGGTAACGTCGGCCTGGCCGCAGCCTTGGCAGCCGCCACCGAACTTCAGCACGGCGATGCCGTCTTCAACCACGTCGATCAAGCTGACCTGACCGCCGTGGCTGGCGAGCCCCGGGTTGATCTCGGTTTGCAGGTAGTAGTTGATGCGCTCGTTGACCGGGCTGTCGGCGTTGACGTTGGGCACCTTGGCGTTGGGCGCCTTGATGGTCAACTGGCCGCCCATGCGATCGGTGGCGTAGTCGACCACGGCGTCGTCGAGGAAGGCTTCGCTGAAGTTGTCGATGTACGCAGTGAAGCTTTTCAGCCCCAGCGCGGTGTCTTCAGGCTTTTCTTCACCGGGCTTGCAATAGGCGATGCAAGTCTCGGCATATTGGGTGCCGGGTTGGGTGATAAAGACGCGGATACCGATGCCTGGGGTGTTCTGCTTGGACAGCAGATCAGCCAGGTAATCGTGGGCGGCGTCGGTAATGGTTATGGCAGTCATGGAAACTCCTCACAGGCTTGACCGGAGTTTACGCCAAATTATTACGCAGGTACAAAGTCCTAGTGTTTTTGTCGGGATAGCGTTTGGAGGAGCGCTTGCAAGATCAACATCACACCAATCAAAAGCGGATTTTGCAGACACAGCAGACCGGCTTCGTGTGGGAGCGGGCTTGCTCGCGATTGCAGTGTGTCAGATAAATATTTTTCAACTGACACACCGCAATCGGGAGCAAGCCCCCTCCCACAAAAAGCGCCCTTGATCTGCTTCAACCACTCAGGTCGGCTTTCAGGCCGCCGTGCTCTTGCTTTTGATCTGAGAAGCGCCCCGTTAAACCACGCTGGCCGCACGCCGAGCCTAAGCGAGGCACCGAGTGGTGGGGCGAGGACCTTTTGGTTACTTTTGGCTGGGCCGGCTTCCGGTCCTTTCAAAAGTGACTCGCTGTAAAAGCGAAACCGATATAAGCCATAAACCCAATAACGGATATGTACGCAACTTAAAGAACCCCCCAAGCCAGCCCGATGCGCGACAGCGCTTACAAATTCTCATACCGGTTCATGTCCAACACGCCCTCTTCCACCGGCGTGGTTTCCCGAATGTACCCCGACAAATCATGGAAATATTGCCAAAACAACGGATGACTACGACGAATCCCCCAACGATCGACGATCTTTTCAAACCGCTGGGCATCCTTGGCATACTCCATCGCGTCCACAAACGCCGGCACTTCGTCTGCCGGAATATTGAACATAAAGTTCGGGTAGCTACTCAGCACCCCAGGGTAGATCGTCAACGTGTCCAGCCCCGGCTGATAGCGATAAGCCTCACCCAACAGGAACGCCACATTACTGTGCGCGCGGTTACGCAACAGGCTGTAGACCACACGTTTACCGCTGGACGTTTCGACGCGCAGCATCGTCGCTTCGGGCAACTGTTCAACCACCTTGAGCCCGGCCGCCGGGCGCGAGGTCAGGCGGCTCAACGCCTGCTCGGCATAGCGCAATGCCGGCTCAATCCCCGCGCGCGAACAATACGCGCCAGCGCAGCGATTGATCGGGTCCGGGCTGGCGTTCAAATAGCCATAACGCGCCAATAACTGGTTGGCAAAATCGCCTTTCGGGTGTTTTTCATCGAGGTGCAAGCCGCTCGGCGTGTCGTCATCGATCGCTTCATAGTCCAGCCACAGCTTGAGTTTGCCGCTGTTCTGGTACCAATCGTCGATAAAGGCGTCGCGCGTGTCGGCGGGCATCAAACGCAGGAAGTTCTGCTCGGCGCCGTTGCGGATCAGGTCGAAATACAGCCGCGTCTGGGCCTGGTGCGACACGTTGCCGAACACATCAAAGTTCACCGCCAGTTGGTAATAGGTGCGCTCCAGCAGCGGGTAGTCGAACAGCCACATCGTTTGCGGCACTTCGCCGATCAGCCCCTTGTTGACCGAAGCGCTGTCGAAGTGGCGAAAAATGCTCAGCAAGGCGTTGTCATTGCCCGCCCACAGCGTCGACCAGCTTGGCGGCGGCAGGTCTGCGTAGCTGTCACGGCGCAGCGCTTCGTACTGGTTGCGCTTGTCGCGATAGGCCAGCCACAGGCTGAGCACACTGCCCACGTCATCGTTTTGCCCCGGCATCGCCAGCAAGGGCGTGGCCTGGCCACGGTAACGCGCATCGGTGATGTACAAGTCGTGGTCCGGGTCCTGGAACAGGGTCCAGAAGTTGTCGCGGATCACGTCCGTGGCGATCTGCCCACGACACACCGGGCCGCGAATAAAGGTGCGTACGAAGTATTCGGCGTTATCGAGCATGAACTGGTAGCGCGCCTTGGCCGGAATCGCTTCGAAGGTCTCGAACGGGTTGGCCCGGTGCCCCGGCCCGTAACCTGGCAAGGCGCTGACCTGCCAGTCGCCGGCGTAGAACAGTTGCTTGATGCGCGCCATTTTCTCGGCACTGAACGGATACGTGATGTGGGTTTTATGCACAATCACGCCCTGCACCGGCCACAGGCGGTAATACACTTGGGTGCCCGGGTCATCGTTGGGGCGCCGCGTGGCGATCAGGTCAATCGGCTGCCCACTCGGCGTACGCGAGCGCACCCACTGGAAGAAATGCCCCGGCTCGCCGTTTTCGAAGTAGATGTGCGCCAAGTACAGATGTTCGTACAACCAGCGCGCCACCAGACTTTCACGGGCGCCTGGCTGGTTAAGCAGGTTTTCCCATTGCTGCACCTGCAAGGCTTCCTTGGCGCTTGGCGCGAGGCTTTGCGCGTCAATCGGCGCACCCGAGGCGAGCCAGCGTTGCAGGGTCTGGTATTGCTGGTCGGTGAGGCCGGTCACCGCCAGCGGCATGCCTTCCTTGGGGTGGGCGCCGGCGTAGGCGTTGAACTCAGCGGGCATCGCACACATATTCTCGCGGTTGAGGCCCAGCGCGATGTCAGCGGGCAACTTGGCATTCGGTTGCAGCGGTGCGTTATGGCCCAGCTCCAGCATGCGTGCCATTAACGCCGCCTGGCTGCCTTGGGCGTCGAGTACGGAATAGAAGCCTTTGCGCTGCCAGGCTTGCTTGTCGAACGCGTCATAGAACAATCGGGTGGTCGGCGCCGCCTCGCTGCGCTCACCGTCGTACACCGGGGTTTTGCTCGCGCCACGCGCCGCGCCTTCGGCACTGCCAAGGTTGAGTTGGCAGGCGGAGTCGTAACAGGCATGGCAGGCCACGCACTTTTCAGTGAAGATCGGCTGAATGTCGCGGGTATAGGAAATCGCCGCAGCGGCAGGATTGGCCGGTAACGTGCCAGCCTGAGCAGTACTGGCGACCAAGGCCAGGACGGTGCTGACGATAAGACGAAATGACATGTACCCGGTCCCGATTCAATGCGTGCGGTGTAAAAGTGGCGAGGATTCTACCGGGCCTTTGCCACCACCAACATGAACGATATTCATGTAAAACCCTGCATGCTCAAAATCGGCACAGGTTTGCTATGATTCACGCCCTCCGTAATGCCTGACCAGAGTAGTCCCATGTCCGATCGTAGCGCTCGTCTGCACGCCCTTCACCAAGCCCTCAAGGAACGCATCCTGATCCTCGACGGCGGTATGGGCACGATGATCCAGAGCTACAAGCTGGAGGAGCAGGACTACCGTGGCAAACGTTTCGCCGACTGGCCGAGCGACGTCAAGGGTAACAACGACCTGCTGGTGCTGACCCGCCCGGACGTGATCGGCGGCATCGAGAAGGCTTACCTGGACGCCGGCGCCGACATCCTCGAAACCAACACCTTCAACGCCACGCGCATTTCCATGGCCGATTACGGCATGGAAGCACTGGCCTACGAATTGAACGTCGAAGGCGCCCGCCTGGCGCGCAAAATCGCCGACGCCAAGACCCTCGAGAACCCCGACAAACCGCGCTTTGTTGCCGGTGTGCTCGGTCCGACCAGCCGCACTTGCTCGCTGTCGCCCGACGTGAACAACCCTGGCTACCGCAACGTGACCTTTGATGAGCTGGTGGAAAACTACACCGAGGCCACCAAAGGCCTGATCGAGGGCGGCGCCGACCTGATCCTGATCGAAACCATCTTCGACACCCTCAACGCCAAGGCTGCGATCTTCGCCGTGCAAGGTGTGTTCGAGGAACTGCATGTCGAGCTGCCGATCATGATTTCGGGCACCATCACCGATGCGTCCGGCCGTACCCTGTCGGGCCAGACCACCGAGGCGTTCTGGAACTCCGTCAGCCACGCCAAGCCGATCTCCGTAGGCCTCAACTGCGCGTTGGGCGCCAGCGAGCTGCGCCCGTACCTGGAAGAGTTGTCGAACAAGGCCAATACCCACGTGTCGGCGCACCCGAACGCCGGCCTGCCGAATGAATTCGGCGAGTACGACGAGTTGCCGTCGGAAACCGCCAAGGTCATCGAAGAATTCGCCCAAAGCGGCTTTTTGAACATTGTTGGCGGCTGCTGCGGCACCACGCCGGGCCATATCGAAGCCATCGCCAAGGCTGTGGCCGGGTATGCGCCGCGCGCGATTCCGGACATCCCCAAGGCCTGCCGCTTGTCGGGCCTTGAGCCGTTCACGATTGATCGCAGCTCGTTGTTCGTCAACGTCGGCGAGCGCACCAACATCACCGGCTCCGCGCGTTTTGCCCGCCTGATCCGTGAAGACAACTACACCGAAGCGCTGGAAGTGGCGCTGCAACAGGTGGAGGCCGGCGCGCAGATAATCGACATCAACATGGACGAAGGCATGTTGGATTCGAAGAAGGCCATGGTGACCTTCCTCAATCTGATTGCCGGCGAACCGGACATCTCGCGCGTGCCGATCATGATCGACTCCTCGAAGTGGGAAGTCATCGAGGCCGGGCTCAAGTGCATTCAGGGCAAGGGCATCGTCAACTCGATCAGCATGAAGGAAGGCGTCGAGCAGTTCATTCACCACGCCAAGCTGTGCAAGCGCTACGGCGCGGCGGTGGTGGTGATGGCGTTCGACGAAGCCGGCCAGGCCGACAACGAAGCGCGCAAAAAAGAGATCTGCAAACGCTCCTACGACATCCTGGTGAATGAGGTGGGCTTCCCGCCGGAAGACATCATCTTCGACCCGAACATCTTCGCGGTCGCCACCGGTATCGAAGAACACAACAACTATGCCGTCGACTTCATTAATGCCTGCGCCTACATCCGCGACGAGCTGCCGTACGCGCTGACCTCGGGTGGCGTGTCCAACGTGTCGTTCTCGTTCCGTGGCAACAACCCGGTGCGTGAGGCGATTCACTCGGTGTTCCTGCTGTATGCGATCCGCAACGGCCTGACCATGGGCATCGTCAACGCCGGCCAGTTGGAGATCTACGACCAGATCCCGGCCGAACTGCGTGACGCCGTGGAAGATGTGGTGCTTAACCGCACGCCGGAAGGCACCGACGCCCTGCTCGCCATCGCCGACAAGTACAAGGGCGACGGCAGCGTAAAAGAAGCCGAGACCGAAGAATGGCGCGGCTGGCCGGTGAACAAGCGCCTCGAACACGCGCTGGTCAAGGGCATCACCACGCATATCGTTGAAGACACCGAGGAATCGCGGCAGTCGTTCGCGCGCCCGATCGAGGTGATCGAAGGCCCGCTGATGTCCGGCATGAACATCGTTGGCGACCTGTTCGGCGCCGGCAAAATGTTCTTGCCGCAGGTGGTTAAATCCGCCCGTGTGATGAAGCAGGCCGTGGCCCACTTGATCCCGTTTATCGAGCTGGAAAAAGGCGACAAGCCCGAAGCCAAGGGCAAGATCCTGATGGCCACGGTGAAGGGCGACGTGCATGACATCGGCAAGAATATTGTCGGCGTGGTGCTGGGTTGCAACGGCTACGACATTGTCGATTTGGGCGTGATGGTGCCGACCGAAAAAATCCTGCAGGTGGCCAAGGAACAGAAGTGCGACATTATCGGGCTGTCCGGCCTGATCACGCCGTCACTGGACGAGATGGTCCACGTAGCGCGCGAGATGCAGCGCCAGGACTTCCACTTGCCGCTGATGATCGGCGGCGCGACCACCTCCAAGGCGCACACAGCGGTAAAAATCGAACCGAAGTACAGCAATGACGCGGTGATCTACGTGACCGACGCCTCGCGTGCGGTGGGCGTGGCGACGCAGTTGCTGTCCAAGGAATTGAAGGCCGGTTTTGTCGAGAAAACCCGCCTGGAATATATCGATGTGCGCGAGCGCACAGCCAACCGCAGCGCGCGCACCGAGCGCCTGAGCTACCCGGTGGCAATCGCCAAGAAGCCACAGTTCGACTGGAGCACTTACACGCCGGTCAAGCCGACCTTTACCGGTAGCAAGGTGCTCGACAATATCGACCTCAAGGTGCTGGCCGAGTACATCGACTGGACGCCGTTTTTTATCTCGTGGGACCTGGCTGGCAAGTACCCGCGCATTCTCAGCGATGAAGTGGTCGGTGAAGCCGCCAGCGCGCTCTACGCTGACGCCCAGGAAATGCTCGCCAAGCTGATCGACGAGAAACTCATCAGTGCCCGCGCAGTGTTCGGTTTCTGGCCGACCAACCAGGTGCAGGACGACGACCTGGAAGTGTACGGCGATGATGGCCAGCCGATTGCCAGGCTGCATCACCTGCGCCAGCAAATCATCAAGACCGACGGCAAGCCGAACTTTTCGCTGGCCGACTTCGTGGCGCCCAAAGACAGCGGCGTGACCGACTACATCGGTGGTTTTATCACCACCGCTGGCATCGGCGCCGAAGAAGTCGCCAAGGCCTACCAGGACGCGGGCGACGACTACAACTCGATCATGGTCAAAGCCCTCGCCGACCGCCTCGCCGAAGCCTGCGCCGAGTGGCTGCACCAGCAAGTGCGTAAAGAACACTGGGGTTACGCCAAAGATGAAGTGCTGGATAACGAAGCACTGATCAAAGAGCAATACAGCGGCATCCGCCCTGCCCCCGGCTACCCGGCGTGCCCCGACCACACCGAGAAAGCCCAGTTGTTCCAACTGCTCGACCCACAGGCGCGGGAGATGCACGCAGGCCGCAGCGGCGTGTTCCTCACCGAGCATTACGCGATGTTCCCGGCGGCGGCGGTCAGCGGCTGGTACTTCGCCCACCCGCAGGCGCAGTACTTTGCCGTGGGCAAGGTCGACAAGGACCAAGTCCACAGCTACACCGCACGCAAGGGCCAGGAATTGAGCGTCACCGAGCGTTGGCTGGCGCCCAACCTTGGGTATGACAACTAAGCACTGCCCCCATACCCGTACAAACATACCGTGCGGGTATTGGCGCCTGATGCACTACTGACGCGAAGACGGCCCAGGTTGCGGCGATGCAGGCCGCGGCGCCGGCGTCTCGACCGCGCCGGTCGTCAGTTGCAGCACCTCGTTACGCGACAGCTCAATCAGCTTCTGCGCGCGTGCGCTGCCCAGCTCAATCTCCAACAGGTTCAACGCCACTTCGTAGCGTTCCTGACTGTCGGTGCCCGGCTCCCTGGCGCTGTGTTCATCTTCCAGCGCGTCCTGACGCGCCAGCGCGTTAGCCTCAAGCGCATCGAACGCCTCGGTGTAGCGCTGGCGCAGGTAATTAAGCCAGTAATCACGGGCAATCAGGCTTTCATAAAACGTGTCGGACGCTTCTGCGGCGAGCACCAGGGCGCGCGCGTCAATCAACCTTTGCCCGCTGATCGGCGTCCCGAACGCCATATGCGTGGGTTGCCCCGGCAGCGCCAGCCCGTCAGGCCAGCCGTGGGTCATGCCGATCCGGTACTGCAAGCGCACTTCGGCCCGGTCCAGGTTTTGCGCGCGCGACTCGGCCAATGTATCGATCTGGTCCAGGCGAAATAATTGCCGCGACAGCGCCAACAAGCGCTGGCCCCGAAGCCTCAGGTTGCGAACCGGAACGTCACGTAGCGCATTCTCCTCGAACACCAGCACCTCCATCGCGCTGAACGTGAGGGTGCGCCCGTCGATACAGGTGTTGTGGGTTTGCGAAGCGATGAACAACAGCTCACGCTGGTGCGCATCGCCGGCGGCGGCCTCGATCACCACCCATACCCGCCGCGTCAGGTCCACACGGGTGAAGCGGAACTCCTGGGTATCGCGCAGTTGCGAAAGCAAATGAAAGAACGGCGCGTGGCCTGGCGCTTGTGTCAATTGCAGCCACAATTGCCGCCTGGACGCGGCCAGCGCTTGCGGTGTGTTCTGCAGCCAGGCGGCCAGCACCGGCTCGCCCGCTTCCCCCGCCGGGTCAAGGATGATTTCCAAAGGCTGGTAGCCATCATCATCGTCGCCTGAGTCGCCGTCGGAATCAGAGCCAGAGGTGTTTTCAGAGCCCGTTCCCGCATCGGAGTCACTCTCAAGCTCAGTAATCCTTGAGTCTATCTCGTGCCGCGTCAGCCCCATGACAGCCCCACTTTGATGGGCGTCGCTGTAGCTGCGCAGTTGTTCAAAACTGGTGAGTGAGAGCTGATGGTTGTCGGACAGGTCGGTGCCCGCGACCAACCCTTCGCGGTTGCCAGCCAGTAAACGCTGGGGGAACGTCGTGAGGGCGTTGCCACTGAGGTTCAACGTCCGCAAAGCGCTGGCTTCCAGTGCGCCGTCGGGCCAATCGGTAATAGCGTTGTAGCTGAGTTCCAAGGTGTCGAGTCGGCTGAAAGCGCGCGTGCTGAACGTATTCAGGTTGTTATGACTCAGGTCCAGCCAGCGCAAGGGTGCAGCACTGAGTTGACGATACAGTGGCTCGGGATCGGTCAGCGCATTGGCCGCCAGCTCCAGTCGCTCCAGCTGGTGCATGCGCTCAACCGCCACCGGTAGCTCGGTCAGTTCGTTCCCGCTCAAGACCAGCCTGCGCAGTTGCGCGAAGCTGTTGAGGAAGCCGTTGGCGCTTTGCCCCGAGCAGCGCACGCCGGTCAAATCCAGCGTTCGGACATGCGCAAACTGAAGGGTCAATTCAGGCAGGTTGTCGCTTTGCAGGCCGTGCAGGCTCAGCTCAGCGGCCGGGTCGGCGGCCAGGCCGCGTTGCCAGCACTCACTGACCTTGACCGCAACGAGCCGGCGTTCTTCAGCCGCCGCGCTCACGTCAGTTGCGCGTAGTTGGGCGGTATACAGCCAGCCGTTAAGCTCGCGCACCAGGGTTTCGTACGCCTGGCGCCATGCGCTCAGTTGCGCGTCTATGTGCGAGTCACTCATTGCGCCTTCGCGCAGTTGCTCAAGCCGCTGCAGGGCCTGCTCATCGGTCAACGTCGGGCTCAGTTGCTGCAAACGCTCGACAAACCCGGCAGCCCCTTCGAGGCCAACGGTTTGCCGCGGCAATGGCAACAAATAACGCGCCATCGACCAGCCGGTTTCCTGCGGTGGAAAGACGCTCGGCACGGCTTCCTGTTCAAACCGGCCCAAGGCGCCCTCGGGCAGGCCACGCGCAGTTTCGACGCGCTGGCGCGCCGACTTCAGCCCCGCCTCGCCCGCCGCATCCAAGCGGTTACCGACCAGGTTAGCCTTCAACAGCGCCTCATCGTTAGTCAGCACGTGTGGGGGCAATGCGCGCAACTGATTGTCGCGCAAGTCGAGCCAGGCCAACTGCGGCAAGTTTTCCGCGCCTGCCGGCCAGGCCTGCAAGTCCGTCGCGCGCATGTTCAGCGCTTTGAGTTGCGTCAACCCGCTGACATCCAGGCCACTGAGCGGGTTGCCGCTTAGATCCAGCAGTTCGAGGCTGCCGAGCCCGCTCAGTTGCGCCTGAACCACTGGCGTGACCACCAGGCGATTATTCGACAGGTCGAGCCGCGTCAAAGCGGGGAGATCACCTGGACCAACAGGCATTTCAGTCAAGCCCTGACCGCTGATCTCCAGCGTTTGCGCGCCCTTGAACGCGCGCAAAAAACTGCGCGTCTGCTCAATAGACTCACCTGGCCAGCCGAGGCGCAAGGTGCGCACATGGGAAAAACTTCCGGCCGGCAGTTGCGGCAGTTCTACACTTTCCACAGCCTGCACCGGGGCGGTCAATTGATACTCCGGTGATGGCAATTCGAACGCCGACACATCACCTATCAATCCATAGCGCTGGGCCACCGCTGCGCGCCAACTGGTCTCGAGGGCGCTGATCACCTCGGCATTTGCGCCCGTTTGCCATGGCAACGCGCGTAGCCTGAAACGCGCCCCGGTGTTTGCATTCGGGTAATAGAACCTGTCGAAAAGCCCGCGGTACTCAGTGCCAAGGGCCTCAACAGCGGCAAACCGGGTTTCAGGCGTGTCCCAGGTCGTCATTAAGTTTTCGTGCAGAGCAGTAGTCGTACGGGAGAGGTTCATCAGGGACTGCAACTCGCCCCTGGCGTACCCGCTGACCATCTCTTGCAGGTCGGCAAGATGCCCGCGCTCGCCCCGATAGTTTTTGACGTACTCATACGCAGGCTTGAACGCCTCGCGGGGCAAATTTGACCAGTCGAGCGAGAGCCCGGCCCAGAGATTTTCATGCCCCGAATACAGCGTTTCAGGGAGTGCACGAATACTCGTATTGACCAGGTCCAGGCGTTCCAACCGCGCAAGGTTCTCGACATACGCAGGCCATTGCGACAGCGTACTGGTGGCATTGAAGCGCAGTCTTTTCAACTGTTGCAACGCTGACAAATCAAGGCTATTGAGCAGTGCCGACGGCGTAAACCCGCTGCATTTGATGGTCAACTCCTCCAGCGCCGTCAATGCATTGAGCCGTGAGGAAAAGTCTGTCGCCAACGACGACGAATCCACCTTCAACGTCAGGCTCTTGAGTTTGGTCATCGCCTCCACGGCCCGTGGCAGCGTCGTCAAAGACGGCTTGGCAAATATCAAGGGGTCCCATACACGGCCGTTTTCGCCGATCGACAGGGTTTCCACATTGGGAAACCGCGCAAGAAAACCATCGGCATTCAGATCGTTGAGTCCGCGTCCGCCCACCGACAATTCGCGAATATGTGAAAAATCAACCCCAAGCGGTGGTGGCGCTTCGTTCATCACAATCGAAAAACGCGCAACGCTGCTACCCGCTGCGGCTAAAGGCGAGCGTCGCCATAACGCTTTGAATAACTGCGCGACTTGAACTCTATGCTGATACGCCGAATTGTCGGGGGCTGCACTCCATGGCTCAAGCGCCAGCGCTGGGCGGCCGACCCATTGGTCGAGTGTCGACGCCAGCGTTGTGTACTCACGCTCACGGTTCTGCAGCAGGTTGAATATCTCCTTGTCGCTTTTACCGGCCTGCGACAACTGGCGAATAAAGCCATCGGCCTGCGCGTCAGTCAGTTCCGGGTAGATCGCGCGCGCCCGAGCTGAGAGGTTCAACTTCAGGCCGGGGGCACGGCCACTGGCGTAATAACCAAGCAACTTGCCGTTGACCCGCACGGGCGGCCTGAACCATTGGCTCTGCGGCGCCAATAGCTGCGCCGCTTCACTGCGGTAATCGTCGGCAACGTCGATGATTTTCTGTTTCAACTGAGCATGTTGACTGACCTGCGGCACACCCAGGCCCTGCCGGGCGTTATCGGGCATGGCATGCATCAGCGAAATATAGAAATTATCGCCCTCCATGCGCACGCTGTTGAGGGCCTCGCTGCGCTCGTCAAATGCCTGAAAGCTCGGGCCTTTTTTGACCAGGTACTTTTTCTCCGGCGCGGTCTCGCTGCCGATGCTGTCAAGCAGCGGGCCACGGGTACTGCCGTCGCGCACTTCCAGGCGCAAGGTCTGCGGCCAACCCGGCAGTTTTTCCAGGGTGTGCAACGCCAGCCGGCGGCTGTCTGCCGAGGCGATATTGTCACTGCGCAAACCGGCATAGGCTCGCGCTTGACGCCCTTGCCGCGTATACCAGCGGGCCTCTTCCAGCAAGTTCAGCGGCACCCGGCGAGTGCCGTGCAGTTGCTTGAGGTCATCGGCAGCCGCATGCGCCAGCACCTCCTCGGCCGCCGACTCGCTGAGCCCAGGGCAGGTGCGCTGCAATAGCTGCACATAGCGGTCAAGCTTTTCGGTGCCCTGGTAGATGCTGTCGAAAATCGCCGGTTTGCGGGTCCGCGCGTAATCCGTGATGCGCTTGCCGAACGCCTGCGCCCTGGCGTCATGCAGGCGCGCGTCGCGCTCACCGAGCAGCCCGATGATCTCGGCCTCGTCCAGGCTGGCGAGGATGCGCGCGGGCAATTCACCACTCAATATATCGGCGCGGCTGACCTTGATCGACGGCTTGGCCGCGACCTCACGAAACAGGCGTTCGGAACCATATTTGACGGACTCTCCCAACAGCCCCGGCCCTTTGTACACCTCAAGCACGCGGTTGGCAGGCCAGCGCGGCATTTCCGCCACCAGTGGCAACACATACAAATACCGCTCATCAATCGGCTGCGTGCCGCGCAGTTGTTCAATCACTTGGCCTGCGCCCAAATCTGCGCGAAAGATCCGCAAGGCGTCCGCCAGTTCGGGCGGTGGCGCGGCATGATCCATGTGCATTTTGCGCAGGGCGTTGTCGCTGACCCCGCTGACATCCGCGACCTTGATCAGCTCAACGTCGGAAAAAGCCTCGGTCACGTGGCCCATGCGCCGTAGCAGGGTCAAACGGTCCCATTCCAGCGGGCGCTCAAGGCTGTGCCGCCAGGCGCCCTGGCCATTACTGTCGAGCAGCGGTTGGTAGGCGCCGGCATCCGCTGGATGCACGATGCGCCACTTTTTGATCGACTCGTCGAAGGTTTTTTCGTAGACCCTGGTGCCTTGGCGAATACACGTCTTGCCGTCGACCAGGTGTTGCCCCAAGGCATTCGGGCCTGAACTTTTGGCCAGCGAAACCGAGCTTTCATACGGCCCCAGGTCGGGCCGCCACAGGCGCATCTCGCCATTGGGCAACGTTACCGGGCTGAGGCTCTCAAGCAGCGGCTCAGGCTTGACCGCCCTGAACCTGCTGACGCCGGCACCTACTGCCGCCATCACTGCAATTTGCGCGAGATTCTCTGCCACATCGACCAGATGTTCCTTGGCGGCACGCTTGTCGCCCTCGGCCCATTCGATCGACCCTTCAAGGGTTTCGTAAAGCAGTTGCCCGGCCATCACCGTCAGCATGATCTCGCCCAACACCGGCACAAACATGGACACCGCGTTCAGCGCCAGCATGCCGATTTCCAGCAGATGCGCCAGCTTGGCCTCACGCGCCTTCACATCCACGTCTTCGGTGGGCACCGCGTGACTGCGCGCATCGGCCAAGACCTTGTCGCGGTTCTGCTCGTAAAGGTAGGTCCACGGGTCGACGTTATCAGCCCAGATGCCCGCGCCTTTGCGGGTAACGGTCGAGGCCGCAATGTAGGGGTCGGGTTCCGGCTCCATGTTGGCCGCAGGCTCAGGCGGCAACGGCCCCAGACGGGTAATGTTCGATACGCCGCTGAGAACCTCAATGACTGTGCGCCAGGGAGACGTCAGCGGGCCACTCGGTGAGTCGGCGGTTTTTTTGCTGAACTGACTGAAATAGTAAGGGCGATGATGGTAGGGCACGAACTGACTGTAAAACCGCTGGTACTCGGTCGGGCCGGGATCAGTCGGCGCCAGGCTGCCTCTGGCGGTAAACAGCCGCTTGAATTCGTCACGCATCTGCGACGAGGTATAGCGCTTGAGCGGATGGGCGCGGTCATGCGGGATATACAGAATCACCTCGTCGCTATAGCGGTACTTTTCACAGATTACGAAGGCCATACAGCCGATCATTCTTTTTTTCATCAAGCCCATGTCTTTGAACCAGACCTGCTTGTCGCCCATCCAGGGATGAATCTCGCCGTTGATCACCGACACAATCATGGCGTAGTCCGCAGGCTCGATGTCGCGGGTCAACAGCGCCTGTTCGGCGGCCGCGCGCATGGCGGTTTTCTGGCTGGCGGTAAAGTGCCGGCGCAGGGTGGCTTCAGCCACCGCATCGGCCGGATGAAAAAACGACTGCAGGTAGGCCTGATACTTCGCGCCCAGATCCAGGCGGCGACACACGGTTAAAAACTGGCTGACGCTGAGGTTCACGCTGACCGACCGGAACGTGTCGGGCTCGGCACCTGCCACGGTGAAACCGGATGAACTGTGATAAGCACCGGCTTCACATTCCGCTGCTTCAAAGTTATGCAAAGCGGCCTGCAGCATTGGCAGCGCGAGGACTTTGTACGACGCCGCCTCCACGTCCAAAATGCTCACCGTCAGCGCGCGCTTGAGGCGTAAAAAGGTCTGGTTGACGTCCACCTCTACGCTGAAACGCTCCTTCAGTTCCTTAAGCAATAGCGGTTCGGCGAACGCATCAATGTCCAGCAGCGTCGACAGGGTTTTATCCAGTCGGTTCTGAGCCGTGGCGCTGGCTTTGAAGCTCGCATCGACTGCCTTGCGCTGCGCAGGCGAGGCATTTTTGTACCAGCCCGGCAACACCGGGGCGGCCTGTTTAATCGCCGACCTTCTAGCCGGAGTGGCGTCAACCAGCCATTGCGGAACGGCGCTTTCGAGGAAGTCGCCGTGAATACTCAAGGTCGCAGCGGGTGGTTTACTGCGGGTGGAACGGGGGGATAAATCGGACATGCTGTCACTCCTGTGAGGTTGAGTGACAGCACACCACCGGCCCGCACCAGGCCGGTGGTGCATAGCTACGACGCGCGCGGCAAGCCCAGCCATTTTGTGGTGCTGGGCATTCTGTTCGCGGGGGTTTAGCGCAGCAGCAGCTGCAAGCTGAACGGGTAACGGTAGGACGCAGGCTTGCCTTGGGCCGACAGCGCCTGAAAGTTCACCGGCGGCGTTGGCGCAAGCAAGCGCTGCGCCTGGGCCGCATCAATCAGCTGGAATAACGCCAGCTGCCGGTCACGCCCGCCATAGGCACTGGTGTCGACGCCGTTGGCGTCGTCGTTGATCAGCACCATGGCCCACCCGCCCAAGGTGAAATGCCCGGCAACCAATGTCGTCAACCGCCCATCCAGGCGTGCCTGCAAGATCTGCGGCGAGCTGTTGATTGCACTGAACAACGCGTCCTTGCCCGGCACCCGCCCGCTCTCCTGCAGCGCCTGCATGGCACCCAGCGCCATCTCGTCGTTGGCCGACCACACCAGCGCGGTTTGCGGGTAGCGCTTGAATAATTGCGTCGCTTGTTCGAAAGCGCGTTGGCGACTCCATTCTCCATAGACCAACTGGCGCAGGCGCACCTCGGGATGCTCGGCCAGGGCGCGGCGCAGGCCTTTCTCACGCCGTTGCGCGCTGGGCGTAGTCTTGGCGCCGGAAAACGCCAACAGGTCGAGGGAATCACCTGGCGCGACCGGGCCATGCTGGCGCAGCAAGTCGGTGAGCATCAGGTAACCCGCCTGCTCGTCATCGGCCACCAGGCTGCAGATCCAGGGGGCGTCCTCGCCGGCATCCAGCAAGTGCACTTGGTCAGGGGTGAGCGCGTTATTCACGATCAACAGCTTGACCCCGCTGCCCAGGGCCATGCGCAGAATTTGCGGGGCGACGTATTGCTCGTTCACCAGCACCAGGTAGTCGGGGCGCTCGGCGCCTTGCAGCGCTTCGCGGGCCTGCGCCAAGGTGTTGCGGGCATCGCGCTCGGAATAACGCACGCGCAAATCCAGGCCGAGGTCCTTGGCGGCGGCCTGCATGAATTGCGCGTAGTTAACCCAGAAGTTTTCGGTGGACGTGCCGGGGTTGAGGAACACCACCGAGGAGGCATGGCTCAGCGCCGCGAACGTCGAGCCCAGCAACCACACGCACGTAACAAGAACCTTCAACATGGTTGTTCAAGCCTGGAATGTTGACCGCCATGATAATGGCAATGCGACAGTCAATCGAGGCTCGATCAGCAGACTTTACGAGTGGCTGACCCAGAACACGGCGGTTCCCACCACCAGAATTATCAGGAACAGAATGGCCCAGGCATCCACGCTGCTCTCGGGTTTACGGGCTTTTGTCGAATTGCTCATCGCATCGCCTCTTGTCGGTTTTATAGGTGATTGCATCAAGACTCGATCACAGTAAAGTTCATGCTTGCCCCTATGACAAATGTGGATATGAAGATAATCAGTCTCATTAGTCGATTTGGTTCTTTGCATATACTCAAACATCACTTTTGCGCATAAACGCAAACTGGTATCGTGCGCCGGCTCCGTTTGGAGTGCGCGGCCGTGCGCGCAGATTTGCCGAGAACAGGACCTATATGTACGTATACGACGAATACGATCAGCGCATCATCGAGGACCGCGTCAAGCAGTTCCGTGATCAGACCCGACGCTACCTGGCAGGTGAGCTGAGCGAAGAAGAGTTCCGCCCTCTGCGCCTGCAAAATGGCCTGTATGTTCAGCGCTTTGCGCCGATGCTGCGGGTCGCCGTGCCTTACGGCCAACTGACTTCGCGCCAGACGCGCATGATGGCCAAAATTGCGCGTGACTTCGACAAGGGTTACGCCCACATCAGCACCCGCCAGAACGTACAGTTCAACTGGCCGGCGCTGGAAGACGTGCCGGACATTCTGGCTGAACTGGCGACCGTGCAGATGCACGCGATTCAGACCAGCGGCAACTGCCTGCGCAACGTGACCACCGACCAATTCGCCGGTGTGGCGGCCGATGAGCTGATCGACCCACGCCCCTGGTGTGAAATTGTGCGTCAGTGGACCACCTTCCACCCTGAGTTCGCCTACCTGCCGCGCAAGTTCAAGATCGCCGTCAACGGCTCGACCTCGGACCGTGCCGCCATCGAAGTGCATGACATTGGCCTGGAGCCGGTGCACAACGCGGCCGGCGAGCTGGGCTTCCGGGTGCTGGTGGGTGGCGGCCTCGGCCGTACGCCGGTGGTCGGCGCGTTCATCAACGAATTCCTGCCATGGCAGGACCTGTTGAGCTACCTCGACGCGATCCTGCGGGTCTACAACCGCTACGGCCGTCGTGACAACAAATACAAGGCCCGGATCAAGATCCTGGTCAAAGCGCTGACCCCTGAGGTATTTGCGCAAAAAGTCGACGCGGAAATGCAACACCTGCGCGGCGGCCAGACCACCCTGACCGACGCCGAAGTGCATCGCGTCGCCAAGCATTTCGTCGACCCGGACTACAAGGCCCTGAGCAATCAGGACGCCGAGTTGGCCGAACTCGACACGCAACACCCAGGTTTCGCGCGCTGGCGCAGCCGCAACACCCTGGCCCACAAAAAACCCGGCTATGTGGCCGTGACCCTGTCGCTTAAACCGACCGGCGTTGCACCGGGCGACATCACCGACAAACAGCTGGACGGCGTTGCCGACTTGGCCGAGCGCTACAGCTTCGGCCAATTGCGCACCTCCCACGAGCAGAACATCATCCTCGCCGATGTTGAACAGTCGCAGCTGTTCGCCCTGTGGGGTGAGCTGCGCGAACAAGGTTTCGCCACGCCGAACATCGGCCTGCTGACCGACATCATCTGCTGCCCGGGCGGCGATTTCTGCTCGCTGGCCAACGCAAAATCGATCCCGATTGCCGAATCGATCCAGCGCCGTTTCGACGACCTGGATTACCTGTTCGACATCGGCGAGCTGGACCTGAACATCTCCGGTTGCATGAACGCCTGTGGTCACCACCATGTTGGCCACATCGGCATCCTGGGCGTGGACAAGAAAGGCGAAGAATTCTACCAAGTGTCCCTGGGTGGCAGTGCCAGCCGCGACGCGAGCCTGGGCAAGATCCTCGGCCCGTCCTTCGCCCAGGAAGCCATGCCCGAGGTGATCGGCAAACTGATCGACGTGTACGTTGAGCAGCGCACCGAAGATGAGCGATTCATCGACACCTACCAGCGCATCGGCATTGACCTGTTCAAGGAGCGCGTCTATGCAGCGAATCATTAAGAACAACGAAGTCCTCGACGAAACCTGGCACCTGCTGCCCAAGGACGCGAGCTTCGACGGCATCTCCAACTGCGACGACCTGATCGTGCCGTTGGCGCTGTGGCGCGAACACGGCCACGCCCTCAAGGCCCGCGACGGCGGCCTGGGCGTGTGGCTGGACGCCGATGAAGAAGCCGAAGAGATCGGCGCTGACGTGGAGCATTTCCAGGTCATCGCGCTGAACTTTCCGGCCTTCACCGACGGCCGCAACTACTCCAACGCGCGCCTGCTGCGTGACCGTTATGGTTACACAGGCGAGCTGCGGGCGATTGGCGACGTGCTGCGCGACCAACTGTTTTACCTGCGCCGTTGCGGGTTCGATGCCTTCGCCTTGCGCGCGGACAAAGATCCGTATGAAGCACTGGAAAGCCTCAAGGATTTCTCGGTGACGTACCAGGCGGCCACGGATGAGCCGCTGCCGCTGTTTCGTCGGCGCTAGGGCTTCTTACGTTTAGATTGAAGGCGTTTCCGTTATTTGGGTAATGGCTTATATCGGTTCCGCTCTTACAGCGGGTCACTTTTGAAAGGACCCAAAAGTAACCAAAAGGTCCTCGCCCCACCACTCGGTGCCTCGCTGTGGCTCGGCATGCCCTCACTCCGATATTACGCAGCGGGCCGCCGCGACGGGGCGTCCCTGCCCCGTCGCGGCTAAACCGGCGTCCTGCCGGGTTACCCCCTCCGTAATATCTGCGTTCGGCCATCGTGGTTTAACGGGGCGCCTTAGATCAAGATCAAAAGCAGGCGGCCCGAAAGCCGACCCAATCTCCCATGCTGAATGCGATCAAATGTGGGAGATTCTATGGCTGAAAAAGCGGGACGCAGAGCGTCCGGAGCGGCATTACCACGCAGAGCGTGGGAACGATCATCTAAGCAGGCGGCCCGAAAGCCGACCCAATCCCCCAAGCCGAATGTGGTCAAACTGTGGGAGGGGGCTTGCTCCCGATAGCGGTGTGTCAGTTGAAAAATATTTATCTGACACATTGCAATCGGGAGCAAGCCCCCTCCCACAAAAAGCAAAAAAAAGCAGATCTGCCGTGTATGCAAAATCCGCCCTTGATCTGCTTCAACCACTCAGGTCGGCTTTCAGGCCGCCGTGCTTTTGCTCTTGATCTGCTCTTGATCTGAGAAGCGCCCCGTTAAACCACGATGGCCGCACGCAGGCTTGAATCCGTGGGTAACCCGGCAGGACGCCGGGTTAGCCGCGCTGGGCCAAGGATGGCCCATCGCGGCGGCCCACGGATTCAAGCCTGCGGGCGGGCACACCGAGCCTAAGCGAGGTGCCGAGTGGTGGGGCAAGAGCGTTTTGGTTACTTTTGCGCTTTTCAAAAGTGACCCGCCGTAAGGGCGGAACCCATACCAGCCCCCACAAAAATAACGGATATACACCCAAAAAAATCAGCCCCCCACACCCCCTCCCTAACGCAATCTTCACATTAAAGACGGAGCATTCGCCGTGATCGAACTGTCCCCTATTGATCAGCAATTTTTTACCTTACTGACGATTGGAGTTCTTCATGGCGAAAATAAACCTGGCCCAGCAATTGGCGACCACCCTTGAACAGGCGGGCATCAAACGCATCTGGGGCCTGACCGGCGACAGCCTCAACGGCCTCACCGACGCCCTGCGCACCATGGACAGCATCGAATGGATGCACGTACGCCACGAAGAAGTCGCCGCCTTCGCCGCCGGTGCCGAAGCCGCCGCCACCGGTGAGTTGACCGTGTGCGCCGGCAGCTGCGGGCCAGGCAACCTGCACTTGATCAATGGGCTGTTCGACTGCCATCGCAACCATGTGCCGGTGCTGGCGATTGCGGCGCAAATTCCGTCGACTGAAATCGGCCTGAACTACTTTCAGGAAACCCATCCCCAAGAGCTGTTCAAAGAGTGCAGCCACTTTATAGAACTGGTCACCAACCCCGAACAAATGCCGCACGTGCTGCACCGCGCCATGCGCTCGGCGATTCTCAACCGTGGCGTGGCGGTGGTGGTGATTCCAGGCGACGTCTCGCTGCTTGAAGTCGAAGACACACTCAAGCCGTGGCCAGCGCTGCACGCGCCGCGCACGTTGCCGGCCGAACAAGACCTGCAACGCCTCAGCGAGATTCTGCAGAGCAGCGAGAAAGTCACCCTGCTCTGCGGCAGTGGCTGCGCTGGTGCCCACGACCAAGTGCTGGCCTTGGCTGATACCCTCGGCGCGCCGGTGGTGCACGCTTTGCGCGGCAAAGAACACGTGGAATGGGACAACCCCTTTGATGTGGGCATGACCGGCCTGATCGGCTTCAGCTCCGGCTACCACGCGATGTTCGATTGCGACACGCTGATCATGCTCGGCACCGACTTCCCTTACCGCCAGTTCTACCCGACCGACGCAAAAATCATTCAGGTAGACCGCAACCCGCAGGCACTCGGCCGTCGCGCCACGCTGGACCTGGGCATTGCCGCCGACGTCAGCGAAACCATCGACGCCCTGCTGCCCCGCCTGACGCGCAAGACCGACCGCAGCTTCCTCGACACGTCACTCAAGCATTACCAGAAAGCCCGCCAGGGCCTGGATGACCTGGCGCAGCCGTCAAAAGCCGGCCGCCCGATTCACCCACAATATGTTGCGCGGTTGCTCAGCGAGCTGGCGGACGACGATGCGATCTTCACCGCCGACGTTGGCTCGCCCACCGTGTGGGCCGCACGGTATTTGAAGATGAACGGCAAGCGCCGCCTGATCGGTTCGTTCAACCACGGCTCGATGGCCAATGCCATGCCGCAGGCCATCGGCGCGCAAGCGGCGTTTCCTGGGCGGCAGGTGATTTCGATGTCGGGCGACGGCGGTTTCGCCATGCTGATGGGTGATTTCATCTCGCTGGCGCAGTTGAAATTGCCGGTTAAAGTCATCGTGTTCGATAACTCATCGTTGGGTTTCGTCGCCATGGAAATGAAAGCTGCTGGCTACCTGGACACCGGCACCGAGCTTAAAAACCCGGATTTTGCGGCGATGTCGAACGCCATGGGCATTCTGGGGATTCGTGTAGAGCAATCTGAAGACCTTGAACCCGCGCTGCGTCGTGCGCTGGCACACGATGGCCCGGTGTTGGTGGACGTCGTCACCGCCACTCAGGAACTGGTGATGCCGCCCACCATCAAGCTGGAACAGGCCAAGGGTTTCAGCCTGTACATGCTCAAGGCCGTGATGAGCGGGCGCGGCGACGAAGTGATCGAGCTGGCGCGCACCAACTGGCTACGCTGAGCACGTCATAAGAACCCGGCTTTGAAAGCCGGGTTCTGGCGGTCAGCCGTGCTGTTTTTCGACCCACTTGCCATAGGCATTGATAAACGCCTGCAAAAATGGCGCGGTCTTCTCCGACAGCTTGCCCGCGTCATCAAACACACTGCCCGCGCCACCCAGGTAGGCTTCCGGTTGCTGCATGCACGGCACATCAAGAAACACCAGCGATTGGCGCAGATGGTGGTTGGCGCCAAAGCCGCCAATCGCACCCGGCGATACGCTGATGATCGCGCCCGGCTTGCCGCTCCAGGCGCTTTGCCCGTAAGGGCGCGAGCCTACGTCAATGGCATTCTTCAGCGGGGCGGGCACGGACCGGTTGTATTCCGGGGTCACAAACAGCACCGCGTCGGATGAACTCACGTGTTGTCGGAAAGTACTGTACGCTGCTGGCGGCGATGCTCCGTCGATGTCCTCGTTGTAGAGCGGTAAATCGCCAATTTCGACAATGTTCAATTTGAGGTTGGCCGGGGCCAGTTCGGCCAAGGCCAGGGCGACTTTGCGGTTGATCGACGCTTTTCTCAAGCTGCCAACCAGGACGGCAATCGTGTAGACCTTGCTCATGAGGTTTTCCTGACGTCTGACTAAAGGGGCTTGTAGTTATAAAGTCTTCGCGCCGCGTTCACCAGCAGGTTTTCAAAATCCCGCAGAGGCTTGCCACGCCCTTCCATGCGTAGGAAGCGTCTGAAAGTATCAACGAATAGTATTTTTTTTCCATAGGTAAACTACCCCGCTCTCTGACGGTCTACAGAACCGCAAATCGAGTGTTTATCTCCAGAGGTTCTAAACAGATGGCTGCAGTACTTGTCGGACAGTTCCATGCCAGAGACGCGGAAGGACGCGTGTATTCGGTGCATGAGTTCCAGGAATCCAACCCGGTGCAAGGCGACCTGGCTGGCTCGGCGCCCACCACAACCTACAAGCTGGCCATTGGCGATCGTGTAGAAAAACTGGAAGGCGATGAATTCAGATTGATCCAGTCGGGCACCATTATCACCCGCGAATCGCAAACGACCCTCGCTTCATAAGATCTCGCCTTATCGACCTGCTCAGTCCTGGCCATTGATGGCGTTGACTGGGCCGGGTGATCACGGCCGACGGATCTCCGTCACTTCTGCGCCCTGCTCACCGTCGATGTGTTTCAGCGTGACCATCAGTGACCCCCGCTCTCCTTCCACCGCGTACAGCAAACGCGTGTAACCCGGCATGCCGTGAGCCGGATACGCGACCACCTGCCGTACCAGCGCTATCTCCAGCACCGCACCTATTTGCTCGCCCACACGTTCCTGGGAACGGATAAACGCCTCAAGTGCGAGGTTTTCTGGTGTGTGTTCATCGTTACTATTAAAGAGATAAGCAGCCACGCACCCCACGGTCACCAGGACCAGGAGTGGCTTGGCCGTTACCCCGAAGAAGATCGAGGGTATGGGCATTCGAGACCGGACCTGTTTTTGTTGTATGTACCGGCTAACCGGCATTGGTCGTTGATGATCAGAGGTGTGACAGGCTGGTTGCAGCCGCCTGCGCGCTTAACGGTAGCGCAAACACACCCACGCCCGCGCTGTTTTTTACCCAGCCATTGAAACCATACCGCACTGAACATAGACTCCCGCGATGCGTTTACGTCATATCGAAGTGATTCAGGCGATCTTGCAGACCGGACACCTCGGCACGGCCGCCGAATGGTTGCAACTCCCCGTGGGCGATGTGGACGCGACGCTCAAGGACGCCGAGCAACAACTGGGCTGCATGCTGTTTGCCAGTGTGCGCGGGCGTTTGCAAGCGACGCGTGAAACACTTGAGTTGCAGCCCGCCATTGCCCAGCTCTACGAGGCGCTGGAGCCGCTTCAACGCCTGGCCGGGCGTTTGAAACACCCGCACGCCCCCGCCTTGCGCGCGCTGTGTACCGCACCGCTGGCCAACCAACTGCTGCCGCAAAGCATTGCGCTGCTGCGCCGACGCTTTCAGGACACACCGTGCAACGTGTCCAGCCAGCCGACGCGGGAGATTGTCAAAAGCCTGCTGCTGCACGAAGCCGATGTGGGCCTGAGCCTGCATGACCCGCAACATGCGCACATCCACAGCACGGTACTTGCGCAGGGCAAACTGCAATTGCTCGCGCCCCACGGCTGGCTCAAACCCAGGCAAAAGTACATCGCGTTGCAGGAGCTAGCCGGGCAGTCGATGATCGGGCTTGAAGGGCATGACCCGCTGAGTCGCCTGCTGGACGCCAAGCTGCAAGCCTTGCGCCCACTGACGGTGGTGCACACACGCGTGCAGACGTATCAGATGATGCGCAGCCTGGTCGAAGCCGGCGAAGGCCTGGCGATTGTCGACCCGTTCACCGCCTCCGGTGCGCGCGAGGCCGGGCTGGACGCCTGCCCGTTATCGCCGCCCATCCCGGTGACTCTGTATGCATTGAGTTTGAAGGGTGCAGAACCCACGCCAGCGCTAAACGCGCTGCTGCAGATCATCGCGCTGAAGGCCGAGGCCTTGCTGACCTAGCCCGCCGCGTCCCGTTCTGACTTGAACAACCGGTACCAGAAAATCGCCACTTCGCGGGTTTGCGGGTCAATACCGCGATAGCGCAGGTGGTCGATGCCGCCCATTACATAGCCGCAACGCTCGTACAAGCGGCACGCGCCGAGGTTGTTGTTCTGGGTTTCGAGCATCATGCCCGGCAGGTTTTTCTTGCGGCTCCAGAACTGCGCCACATCGAGCAACGCCTTGGCCACGCCATGCCGCCGTGCAGGCAACACCACCGCCAGTTCATCAACGTGGGCAAAACCGTTCCAGTTAGTGCTGACCACGATATGCCCGACCGCGCGGTCATCCAGGTAAGCCATGAAGATCGCGCTGTCGGGCGCGTCGCGAAAGCTCCTGAACTCTTCCGGGTCGATGCCATAACACTTGCGGTACGGCACGATGCGCTCGACCGGCCATTGGTCGACGCGCAGGCCCATTTCGGGCACGCCGTAGGCACTGACCTCAAAGCTGAAATCATTGCCCCACACGTAGGCATCAAAGCCCTCGTCGGCGACCCGTACACTGAGGCCCGGGTACTTCGGGTTCATTACAGCGTGCATAAACATACTTAACCCTTGATGCAATCGACCCTGTCGACTCGGCGTTTAAGGCACCCGCGTCACTGTTGCAATGCGCCTTATGTGGGAGCGGGCTTGCTCGCGATGCAGTCAGCTCGGTGTACATGATAGACCGAGGTGCCTGCATCGCGAGCAAGCCCGCTCCCACAAAAAAAAAACGCTTTTGACCCAAGCACTCAATCCGCTTATTGCTGGGTCAACTGAGACCACAACGCCGGTGCCCCCGCCGACTTGGCGATAGCCTCCAACCGCGCGGCGTGCTCAGCCAAATCTTGCTCACTGGCGCGAATAATCGTGCTGGGCTTGCGCTCTGCCGGCAGGCGACGAATTTCCGAAGCGCGGTTGCCCGAGCCTTCCGCCGAGCCGCTGCCATCCGAAGCGTTACCCGCCAGTGACAGGCTGGTTTGCCCACCGGTCATGGTCAGGTAAACGTCGGCCAGAATCTCGGAGTCGAGCAACGCGCCGTGCAGTTCACGGCCGGAGTTGTCGACGCCGTAGCGTTTGCACAGCGCATCCAGGCTGTTGCGCTGGCCTGGGTGACGCTCGCGGGCCATCATCAAGGTGTCGAGAATCGAGCAGTGCTGCGCGATATTCGCCCGATCAGTCTGCCCCATCAGGGCAAACTCGTTATTGATGAAGCCTACGTCGAACGCCGCGTTATGGATGATCAGCTGCGCGCCGTTGATGAAGTCGAAAAACTCATCGGCCACTTCGGCGAAACGCGGCTTGCCCTTGAGGAATTCGTCGGTGATGCCGTGCACGCCGATCGCGCCTTCATCACTGTCCCGGTCCGGTTGCAGGTACACGTGGAAGTGACGCCCGGTGAGGCGGCGCCCCATCAACTCGACACAGCCGATTTCAATGATCCGGTGGCCATCGGTCACCGGCATGCCGGTGGTTTCGGTATCGAGTACAACAGATCGGATGGCCATCAGGGTTCAGCTCTCAACGGTTTGGTAAGCAGTGTGGTGTGAGTCAAAGGCCGCGATGTTAACACGTCAGCCAGCCTCAGCTCTGCTTGTAGCCGCGCACTTCGTCCACGCCACGGTTGGCCAACTGGTCGGCGCGCTCGTTGCCAGGGTGGCCGATGTGCCCACGCACCCATTTCCAGGTGATGTTATGGCGGTTGCATTGTTCATCGAGCAATTGCCACAAGTCGGCGTTTTTGACCGGCTCTTTCGCGGCGGTTTTCCAACCGCGCTTTTTCCAGTTGACCATCCACTCGTTGATGCCCTTCATCACGTATTGCGAGTCAGTCACCAGCAGCACATCGCAGCGCCGCTTGAGTTCTTCCAGGCCGCGAATGGCGCCCATCAGCTCCATGCGATTGTTGGTGGTGTTGGCTTCGCCGCCCCACAGTTCCTTCTCCACGCCCTTGCACACCAGCAAGGCGCCCCAGCCGCCGGGGCCAGGGTTGCCCTTGCAGGCGCCATCGGTGAAGAGTTCTACGCTATCGGTCATCGGTTGCATCCATCAAAACGGGCTGGCGGCAATCGGCCGACAGTATCCCGAGGCCGAAAGACTCGGCCTGAAATCAAAAAGGAGAGTGTTACGGTTCGCTTTGCTTGCGGTTGACCTTGGCCATTGGCATCGGCACCAGCTTGCCCATGGGCTGGCGCAGCACTTGGCGCACCGGCCGCAGCCCGACCACGATCTTGCGCGCCACCAATAAATAGAAGCCGCCACCCGACAACTGCCAGGCGCCTGCGCGGCGTTCCCAGCCCGCCAGGCGGCCTTGCCACTGGGTCGACGCAAACGGCGGACGATAGCACCCGAAGCGGCGTTTCTCCAGCGCAAAGCCCAGCAGGTTCAGCCAGTCGCCCACCCGAGAAGGCGAGATGCAGCGCGCCTGGCGCAGGCCGTCATGCGCGAACATGTGGCGCAGGCCCCAGGTGCTCCAGGGGTTGATGCCGATAATCAGCAAGTGGCCACCAGGGCGCACACTGCTCGCCGCTTCGCGCAGCAAACCGTGGGGCGACAGGCAAAAATCCAGGCCGTGCTGCAACACCACCACATCGGCGGCGTGTTCGCTCAAGGGCCAGGCCTGTTCCTCACACACAATTTCTACACCGGGCAATGGTGCGCCCAGGCGCACATTGCGCTGCACCTGCGGCGC
Source organism: Pseudomonas sp. ICMP 460 (assembly GCF_002723595.1). Classification (NCBI taxonomy): domain Bacteria; kingdom Pseudomonadati; phylum Pseudomonadota; class Gammaproteobacteria; order Pseudomonadales; family Pseudomonadaceae; genus Pseudomonas; species Pseudomonas sp. ICMP 460. The sequence goes on along the minus strand of NZ_LKBR01000026.1, from coordinate 2,966 downwards.
GGCGGGCGGCGTTTGGGCCGAGGGGCCGTAATGCACCAGGTAGCCACCAAAGAACCGGCCCAGCTCGTCTTCGAGCATGCGCCGCTCTTCATCCAGCAAAAATTGCCCGATCGGCCCGTTCAGCCAGTCGCGCGCTGCGCCGATCAGGGCCAGCCACTCAGGATCGGCCTGGGCGAACGCTTTATCAGTCATTGCATTCTCCAACTCGCCTAGACGTTCTAAGATGCACCAATGTGTTCAGCTTGGCGAATCGACGAATGATACAGATCAGTGCCCTACCCGCCTTCACCGACAACTACATCTGGTTGTTACAAGACCCGCAAACCCAGCGCTGCGCGGTGGTCGACCCTGGCGATGCCGCGCCGGTGCTGGCCTGGCTCAAACAGAACCCGGCGTGGACCCTCAGCGACATCCTGATTACCCACCATCACCATGATCATGTCGGCGGTGTGGAGCAACTGAAAAGTGTTACCGGCGCGAAGGTCTACGGCCCGGCGAGCGAGAACATCCCGGCGCGCGACACGGCCCTGCAGGATAACGACCGCATCACCGCGCTCGGCTGGGACTTTGAGGTGTATACAATACCGGGCCATACGCTCGGCCATATCGCCTTTTACCATTCAGGCGTGCTGTTTTGTGGCGACACCCTGTTCGCTGCCGGTTGCGGTCGCCTGTTTGAAGGCACCCCGCTACAAATGCACACCTCGCTGGAACGTCTGGCCGCCCTGCCCGACGATACGCTGGTTTACTGCGCCCACGAGTACACACAAAATAACCTCAAATTTGCCCTCGCGGTGGAACCGGACAACGCCGATATTGCCGAGCGCGTGCAAAAGGTCAACCAAATGCGCACCCGCGGCGAGATAACGCTGCCGTCCAACTTGGCCCTGGAAAAACGTACTAACCCTTTTTTACGCACCTCTGAAACATCTGTTAAACAAAAAGCGGACGAACGGAATGGTCGCGACAACCGCTCTGGGGCCGAGGTGTTTGCTAGCTTGAGGGCATGGAAAGATAAGTTCTAAGGGCGTGCAATCTGGTAGGGAAATTCTGAATGGTTGACCGCGACCCACGCGCTTTCTAGAATCGCCCGACATTTTTGCCCGGAACTTACTTCCAGCCAATGTCGTCATCTATTCGTAAATCCATCTCTTCAGACGCATTGACCCGCCTGGCTCAAGCTGTGGCGGTGGCTGTGTCCGCGACGCTGGCGGGCTGCCAATCGACGAATTTCGCTGCACAATCCACCGTGCAACCCAAACCCAATCTTGCCGCCAAGATCAAGCAAAAACCTATTTGGCTTTCTGAGAAGCCCAGCCCCGAAGTGCCCCAGGATGTCTGGGAACGCATGCGACGGGGCTTTCAATTACAGGAAGGCCTGGGCGTAAACCCGCGTATCGAGCAACAGCGCTTGTGGTTTGCCAGCAACCCATCCTTCCTGGAGAACGCCGGAGAACGCGGCAGTCTCTACATTCATTACATCGTCGAACGCCTTGAAGAACGCAACATGCCCCTGGAACTGGCGCTGCTGCCGGTGATTGAAAGTGCCTACAACCCTATGGCCTATTCGCGCAGCGATGCGGTCGGCTTGTGGCAGTTCATCCCCTCCACCGGGCGCTACTTCAACCTGCGCCAGACCCGCGCCTACGATGGCCGCCGCGACATCACCGCCTCCACCACCGCCGCCCTCGACTACCTGACCCGCCTGCACGACATGTTCAACGGCGACTGGCTGTTGGCCCTGGCGGCGTATAACGCAGGCGAAGGCACGGTGAGCCGGGCCATCGAGCGCAACGAAAAGCTCGGCCTGCCGACCGACTACTGGAACCTGCCGCTGCCCCAGGAAACCAAGGACTACGTGCCCAAGTTCCTGGCGCTGTCGCAAGTGGTGCTGGCGCCCGAAGCGTATGGCGTGAACCTCAACCCGATCGCCAACACGCCGTACTTCGAAGTGGTTGAAGTCAAGCAAAGCATGGACCTGTCACGGGTTGCCGCGCTGGCCGAAATTGACGAAGACGAACTGTTCCAGCTCAACCCGGCCTTGAAACAACGCACAACCCTGGACGGCCCTCAGCATTTGCTGGTGCCCAGCTCCAAGGCACACTTGCTGGCCAGCAGCCTTTCGGCGATGCGGCCTGATGAATTGCTGGCAATGCGCCCTAAAAAGGCGGTATTCGACGAAGTTGAGACCGCCCGCGTTGCCGGGCGCTCGCGCAGCTACAAGGTGCGCACTGGCGACAACCTCACGCTGATCGCCAAGGCGAACAAGGTTGACGTGCATGACCTGCAGCGCTGGAACAAGCTCAATGGGCAGGCGCTGAAGGTTGGCCAAAGCCTGGTGATGCAGGACACGCGCAAGGTAGTGGCCAAGGCTGACAGCAAAAAGCCGGTGCAATACAAGGTCAAAAAAGGCGACTCGCTGTACATCGTTGCCAAGCGTTTTAACGTTGAGATGCAGCATCTCAAACGCTGGAACCCGCGGACGGGTCAGGCGTTGAAACCAGGGCAGATGCTGGTGGTTTCGGGGCCTAGATAGGGCGCTGCGGGGGTTTGAGTGCATATCCGTTATTGAGGTGATGGCTTATATCGGTTCCGCTCTTACAGCGGGTCACTTTTGAAAAGCGCAAAAGTAACCAAAACGCTCTTGCCCCACCACTCGGCACCTCGCTTAGGCTCGGTGTGCCCTCACTCCGATATTACGCAGCGGGCCGCCGCGATCGGCCATCCTTGGCCCAGCGCGGCTAAACCGGCGTCCTGCCGGTTTACCCGCTCCGTAATATCTGCGTTCGGCCATCGTGGTTTAACGGGGCGCCTTAGATCAAGATCACAATCACAAGCAGGCGGCCTGAAAGCCGACCCAATCTCCCATGCTGAATGCGGTCAAATGTGGGAGATTCCATGGCTGAAAAAGCGGGACGCAGAGCGTCCGGAGCGGCATTACCACGCAGAGCGTGGGAACGATCATC
>NZ_LKBR01000025.1:0-72566 GCF_002723595.1 Pseudomonas sp. ICMP 460 | reverse complement strand
CGCTGCTCTGATCCGCATTAACCAACAGTTGTTCCTCCGCCGCCGAGACCTGTACGCGCGTGGCGATAAATACCGCGAAAGCCACGAACCTGCGGTTGAAGCGTTCAGTCGAGAAACGCATAAAGTGCAACAGACGCGTGACCGCTTGGCCACGTTGCGCTATGAGAAGGTGACCGCTGCGAACGTCTACGGCCTGTTTTCAGAAGACGCGGAAGCACTCGCAGACAGCCTGCTGCGCTGGCAGGCTCACGCGGAAAATACGCGGGCAGAACAACTGGCCATGGCGCCCGCCGCCATCGTAAGCGACCAGGAATTTATGGCCTCACTGTCCGGCTATACCCCCGGCGCGCCGTACACGTTTGATATTGATTCGATCTTTCCCGGGACGTCCTGAAGAACCGCAAAAAAAACCCTCGTCACCGAGGGCTTTTCATTACGCGTTGCAACCACTCAATCAGAGTTTACCGGCACCGGCCTTGGCCTTGACGTCGGCGGCTACTTTGTTTGCCGCAAGCGGCGAGTAGCTGTAAGGCGGGGTCCAGCCGATGCTCGAATTCCACGAGCAGGTGAGGGCGCTGCCATTCAGCGTCGAGCCTTGATCGCGGTAAACGCTGCCACCGTAGTCGCCGGCAATTTTGTCGCAGCCGCTGATGCCGCTGATCTCGAACGCGTTTTTCTCGGAGAAGATTTTCGAGTTCTTGCCTACACCATGCGCGTACGAGAATGGATAGACTTTGTCGCCGGTGCTGCCCACATGGTAGTTGTTGTACAGGTGCACCTGGCCGAAGCGCACGCGCGGGGCGCGGGCCGAGATGTTCTCGAACAGGCTGTTGTGGATCGTCACCTTGAGCTTGCCATCATCGGTGGTGCGGCTGTCGCTCGAACCGATCAGGTTGTTCTTTTCGTGGGATTTGAACGCCGTGTACGAAATGGTCACGTAGTTGGCGCCGTTCTTCACGTCCAGCGCGCCGTCGTGGTGCTGTTTAGGTCGGCCGTTAGCGGCGCCGTTTTGCGCGTCGGTGCGGCGGCCGTCGGCGAAGGTGACATGGTCAACCCACACGTTATTGGCGCCTTCGATGGTCAAGCCATCGTATTCCGAGTTCCAGTTACCGGCGCTGCCATCGTTCGCGTCCCAGATTGGCTCCGGGTCCCAAGGGTTCTCGATGGTGATATTACGGATGATCACGTCGTTTTCTTTGGCGTAAAAGAAGCCTTCGCGGATTTCGGCGTTGCTGCTGGTGCCGACGATGGTGGTCTTGCCGGGAATATCCAGGCGGGCACGTTTTTTCATGTCCGCAGTGGTGGTGTAAGCCTTGCCTTCGCTGACGTCGATCACACCCGTGATCTTGATGATGCGACCGTTAGAGCCCACCGATGCACTCAGTGCGTTTTTCAACTCGGCGGCGTTTTTTACCGTGTAGATGTTATTCGCCGCTGCTCTGGAACCGCCTTTGGTGCCGCCGTTTTGAGTGGCCCAGCCCGTGGTCGCGGAATCCAGCCAAATGTCGGCGGCGTGTACAGGCAGGCTGCTTAGCACCAGGGCGCCGAGAATGGCGCTGGCCAGTTTGCAAGCGGTGAAGGTTGATGGCTTTGTCATGAATAATCAGATCCTTGATTAACTTGAGTTTTTAAATGCGCACGTCGTTGCGCATTTCTCGAGCGGACGTCCTTGTCATCGTTGCAGCGAATCGAACGTCCGCTGCAGGCGAAATACTATCATGTGCACCTACGTTGTCGTACAACCTATGCGCTATGATGTGCGCTCTTCCGCAAACCGAGAATTTTGTTCTTGACGGACAAACCGAACGTCCAAACCACTGTTCGCCGCCGGCATCGAAGCCTCGCCGAAGAGTTGGTCACCGAGCTTTCCCGACGCATTTGTACCGGCGAACTTGCGCGTGCAACCAAGCTGCCTACGGAAACCCAGGTGATGGCAGAGCACGGTGTGAGTCGCACGGTGGTGCGTGAGGCGATATCGCGTCTGCAAGCCTCGGGCCTGGTCGAAACCCGCCATGGCATCGGCACCTTTGTACGGGATATTCCGAGCCCCAGCGGGTTTCGCATCGACCCCAAAACGATTGTCACCTTGCAGGACGTGCTTGCGGTACTCGAGCTGCGCATCAGCCTCGAAGTTGAAGCCGCAGGCCTGGCCTGCCTGGGGCGCACCGATGCGCAACTGCAAGTGATGCGCGACTCGCTGGACGCGCTCAACTCTCGCGCGGTGAGTGCCGATTACGCCGTGTCGGCAGACTTCCAGTTCCATCAGCAAATCGCGTTGGCCACCGGCAATCGCTACTTCACCGACATCATGTTGCACCTTGGGGTGAACATTTTGCCGCGTACACGCTTGCACTCAAAGCGCCTGGTCAAGGACAACGAGGAACCTTACCTTGAGCGTTTGAGCCGCGAGCATGAAGACATCTTCAAGGCGATTGCGCGGCGTGATGCCGACGCCGCCCGCGCTGCGATGCGCCTGCACCTGTCCAACAGCCGCGAGCGCATGCGTCGTGCGTATGAAGCTGCCGCCGCCGAAGCGCTCAACGGCTGAGGTGGGTTCACGGCGAGCGCGGCGCCTCTTCAAACGGTCCGGCCGCGGTGAAAGCGCCGCCCTGTAGCAGGCTGCCGGGCTCATCTGCGGCAGGCTGCGGTAGTTGCTCGACCTTGGCACGAAACGCTTCGGCACTGTCCTGCGGCGCGAAGCCCAAATGGGCCGCTTGGCGATTACTCCACCAGCGCTGCTTATTATTTGAAACGCCATACACCACGCTGTGCCCGACACCTTCGGCCAACAGCGCACGGGCGACCAAGTGATCGAGGTCTGCGTAACTCAGCCACGTCGACAGCATCCGGCGGTTGCGTGGCTCCGGGAACGACGAGCCGATGCGCAGGCTCACGGTTTCAATCCCATAGCGATCATAGTAGAACGCCGCCAAGTCTTCGCCGTAAGCCTTGGAGAGGGCGTAGTAGCCGTCCGGGCGCCGCTGTGAATGCGCGTCCAGTTCAACCTCTTGCGGGTAGAAACCGGTGACGTGGTTGGAGCTGGCAAACACGACGCGCTTGACCCCCTTTTGCCGGGCAGCTTCATAAATATGGTACGTGCCGCGAATATTCGCCTCTAGAATTTCTTCGAACGGCCGCTCGACTGAAATCCCGCCGAAATGCACGATCGCGTCCACGTCGTTTACCAGTGCGGCCACGGCGGCCTTGTCGGCCAGGTCGCAGTTGATCACTTCCTCGTGCGCGCCACGGCTCGGCGCCATTGGGCTGATGTCCGAAGCGCGCACGATCTGCGCATGCGCCTGCAGGGTTTCGCGCAGCACCTGGCCCAGGCCGCCAGCGGCGCCGGTGAGCAAAATGCGCCGGTAAGGTGTGTGCGAGAGCGGTTGCGTGGTCATGTTCAGGTCTTCCTTTGAGCGCTGAATGAACGGGGTGTGGAGCAGGGCGCTTGCCTGTCGAGCGGTGCGCGTTTGCCAGGCAAGTCGCCTGCGGCCTTACATGAAGTTGTATTGAACACCCAGGCGCCAGCGCGCCTGACGGTCTTCGGAGGTGGCGTTGACTTTCACATCACCAATCTCCATGAACGGTGCCCATTGCTTGTTGAGTTTGTATTTGACGATCAGGTTCTGTTCGTAATCGCTCTTCTTGTTGTCGTAGCGGATGTAGTCAGTCTTGAAGTAGATGAACTGGTATTCGTACGCCCATTTACTCGCCGGCGTGTAGCCCAGCCAACCTTCCGCGCGGTGCGTGGTCTGGTCATCCTTGAAGTGGTCGGGCATGTCTTTGTTGACCTGGTCGCGGTCGAGTTTCCTCGCGTCCAGGCGATAGCGCGTGGCGACGTAGAAGGCGTCGTTGATTTTGTAGCTGTACTTGAGGCCGAACTTGTAGGTGGTCGAGTCTTTCGAGCTGTCCATCTGGAACGCTGGCGTCAACGTCGATTGCGCGCTGAGCACGTAGTTGTAGCTGACGGTGAACTCGTGCCCGTTGTTGATCATGTTGTCGTAGGCGACGTCTTTGCGGTCCCCGGCCGTGCGGTATTTCATTTCTGCTTCAAAACCCAATCCACTGTCCAGCCGATAGTTAAGCTTGATTCGATCAGCGTGGGCGCTGTCGTCTTCGGTGTACTGGTGGCGGTAGTTGATGCTGGCGGAGTCGGCGCTGACACAGAACGGCAGGCCAAGCGCCACGACAGTAACGAGCGTGCGTAGGTGAGTATTCATACGGTCTTCTTTTTTGTTTTTGTTAGGGTCGTTTGATAGTTGCTACGGCAGTGCCTTGTTGCGTCAGGTTCTCATCCAAGGCGCTGATATACGTTATCGTACGACAAGATGACTCGTCTACGGCTTAACCCTTATTTTGAAACATTTTGAAATGTATATGTCCCGTAAATAGGGGTTAATAGCCAAACAAGTGATTGCTCAGTCGTCTTTAAATACGGGGCTTTGAGTGGTTTTTGATGGGGAATGGGCAGGAGTACGCGGCGGTTATTGGGTCTTTTCAAGTGTTGTACGATGACTTATGCTCGGTACAACAGGCGATATTTCCCGTCATAAATCCAATAAAAAGGCTAACGACGTCCATGAGAATCACAGCGGTCAACGTGCAAGTGTTTTCCTACCCGACCCGACGCGCAGTCGACAGCGCCGGCCATGCTCACCCCGGTGATGTCAGCCAGGCGCAGATGGCGTTGCTGCGCATCCAGACTGAAGACGGTCAAGAGGGTTATGCCTTGGGTGCCCCCGAACTGATCCGCCCGTATGTGCTGGATGGTTTTGTGCGCAAGGTGCTGGTCGGGCAGAACGCGTTTGATCGCGAAAAAATCTGGCACGACCTCGCGCATTGGCAACGTGGCAGTGCCAGCCAATTGACCGACCGCGCATTGGCGCTGGTCGAGCAAGCATTGTGGGATTGGGCTGGGCGCAAATTCGGCGTGCCGGTGCACAAGCTGATCGGTGGTTTTCGCGACAAAGTGCCGGCGTATGGCTCGACCATGTGTGGCGATGAACTGCCCGGCGGCCTGGCAACCCCGGAAGACTACGGCCGGTTTGCCGAGACGCTGGTGCAGCGCGGCTACAAGGCAATCAAGCTGCACACGTGGATGCCGCCGGTGTCGTTCGCGCCCAGCCCGCGCATCGACGTCAAGGCCTGCGCCGCAGTGCGCGAAGCGGTGGGGCCGGACATTGCGCTGATGCTTGACGGTTACCATTGGTACAGCCGCACCGACGCGCTGTACATCGGGCGTGAACTGCAGAAGCTCGACTTCACCTGGTTCGAAGAGCCGATGATGGAAGAGTCCGCCGAGTCCTACGCCTGGCTCGCGGGCCAGTTGGACATCCCGGTGCTGGGCCCGGAAACCCTCTCCGGCAAACACCTGAGCCGCGCCAGTTGGGTCAAGCACGATGTGTGCGACATCCTGCGCGCCGGTGTGGCGGGTGTCGGTGGTATCGGGCCGTGCCTGAAGGTCGCACACCTGGCCGAATCGTTTGGCATGGACTGCGAAATCCACGGCAACGGCGCCGCCAACCTTGCCGTGGTCGGCGCTATTAAAAACTGCACCTGGTATGAGCGTGGTTTGCTGCACCCGTATCTGGACTACGACGAAGTGCCGGCCTACCTCAAGCGCCTGGTCGACCCGATGGACAGCGACGGTTTTGTGCACTTGTCCGATTTGCCCGGCCTGGGTGAAGAGATCGACTTCAACTTCATCGAGACCAATACGCTTAAAAGCTTCTGACGTGTACACGGGCAGTCCGGCAAACGCCGGGCTGTCCACGCCCTATAAATATAAGAAAGGCACACTCGCTATGCGCATTTTCCCTTCGCTGTGGGCGCGGGTACTGGTGGCCGCGCTGACGGTTACCGCAGTCCCTGCGACCTTTGCCAAAACCCCGGCCGATCAACTGATCGTCGGCATGAGCATGATCAACCTGTTGTCGCTGGACCCGGCGGCCGCCACCGGGCTGGATGTGTCCGAGATCAATGCCAACCTGTATGACCTGCTGCTGGTGCAGGACGTGGCTGAGCCGGACCGCTTGGTGCCGGCGTTGGCTGAGCGCTGGGAGGTCAGTGATGACCGCAAAACCCTGACCTTCAACCTGCGCGCCGGGGTTAAGTTTCAGTCTGGTAATGACTTGAGCTCCGATGACGTTGCGTGGTCGCTGCAACGCGTACTCAAACTCAACCTGGCGCTGGCCTCGACGTGGAAGGCCTACGGTTTTACGGCTGAAAACGCCGAGCGTTTGATGCGCGCCACAGACGCCCAGACCTTCGTGATCGAACTGCCACGGCCGACCGACCCACTGCTGGTGCTGAATACCCTGGCGACCTCGCCGAGCGCGTTTATTCTCGACCGCAAAAAAGTTCTCGAACACCAGAAAAACCAGGACATGGGCGCCGCCTGGCTGGTGACTCACGCGGCCGGCAGTGGCGCGTTTGTGCTGAATGACTGGCGCGCCAACGACGTGATTCTGATGAACCGTTTCGACGGTTATTGGGCGGGCCCGGCCAAGCTCAAGCGCATCGTCATGCGCAACATGACCGAGTCGCAATCGTTGCGCCTGATGATCGAGCGCGGCGACCTCGACATCGCCAAGGGCATGTCTGCGCCAGACATCGAAGCGCTGCAAAAAAGCCCCTCGGTGCGCACGCAAACCTTGCAGCGCGGCACCCTGTATTACGTGGCGCTGAGTGTGAAGCAGCCGATGTTTGCCGATGCGCGCGTGCGCAAGGCCGTGCGTTCGCTGATCGATTACCAAGGCATCAACCACACCGTGATGCCGCATTACGGCGTGCTCAATCAACGGCCATTGCCGTTGGGCTTGCCGGCGCGCCTGCCGGACCCTGGTTACACGCTCAACGTTGAGCAGGCCAAAGCCTGGCTGGCCGAAGCCGGTTACCCGAACGGTTTCAAGACCACCATCCGCGTGTTGGCCGAACCGCCTTTTATCAATATTGCCTCGAACTTGCAGTCGACCCTGGCGCAGGCCGGCATCCAGGCCAGCATCATCACCGGCACCGGTAACCAGATTTACGGCGCGATGCGCGAGCGCAGCTTCGACATCATCGTCGGGCGCGGCGGTGGCGGGGCGGAGCGCCATCCGCATTCGAGCCTGCGCACGCTGGTGTACAACCCGGACAACCGCGATGAAGCCAAGCTGACTAACTTTCAAGGCTGGCGCACGTCGTTCTACAGCCCCGAACTGAACCAGTTGATCGAACGCGCCGAGGTCGAGCCGGACTCTGCCAAACAGCTGGCCCAGTACCGCGAAATCCAGGAGCAGGTCGATCAGCAAGTCGGCGCGATCTTGCCCGTCTCGCAGATGACCGACACCGTGGTGGTGTACGCCGACGTCGCCGATTTTCAGGGCCACACGGCGGCGACCACGCGCTACAAAGACGTCTACAAGAAGCGCTGACCGACTTATCAGGAGCTCACTATGTTTGTTATGACTGCCTCTGTCATGGGCGCTCGCGCTTCCACTACGCTGCGCCGCACCGGCACGGTGCTGGTGACGTTGCTGGGCCTGCTGGCGCTGACGTTTATCATCGGCCGCGTCATGCCGTTGGACCCGGTGCTGGCCGTGGTCGGGCCGGACGCCGACAGTTCCACTTACGACCAGGTGTATCGGTCGATGGGGTTGGACAAGCCGATCTGGACCCAATTCGGGCTTTACCTCAACGACCTGCTCCACGGCAACTTCGGCAACGCGCTGTTGACCGGCCACCCGGTGCTTGACGACATTTTGCGGGTGTTCCCGGCGACCATCGAACTGGCCACCCTGGCGATTTTGTTTGGCGTGCTGATCGGCCTGCCGCTGGGCGTGTGTGCCGCCAGCAACCAGGGGCGACTGGGTGATCACGTGGCACGCGTGATCACTTTGTTCGGCTACTCAACGCCGATCTTCTGGCTGGGCATGATGGGCTTGCTGGTGTTCTACGCCTGGCTCGGCTGGGCGGGCGGAGCAGGGCGCATCGACCTCGCTTACGACGGCATGGTGCCCGAGGTCACGGGCTTGTTGCTGGTCGACACGACCTTGGCGCGTGACTGGGAGGCGTTTGCCAGCGCGTTGCGCCACATCGTCCTGCCGGCATTGATTCTTGGCCTGAACTCGGTGGCGTACATCAGCCGGATGACGCGCAGTTTCATGCTTGAGCAACTGTCCCAGGAATACATCATCACGGCGCGGGTCAAGGGCCTTTCGCGGCGCCAAGTGGTGTGGGGGCACGCGTTTCGCAACATCCTTGTGCAGCTGCTGACCGTGGTTGCGCTGGCCTACGGCTCGTTGCTGGAGGGCGCGGTGCTGATCGAAACGGTGTTCGCCTGGCCGGGTTTCGGCCAATACCTGACCAGCAGCCTGATGCTCGGTGACATGAACGCGGTGATGGGCTGCGTGCTGGTGATCGGTTTGATTTTTGTCGCGCTCAACCTGATCAGCGACGCCTTGTACAAGGTGTTCGACCCACGCACGCGTTAAGCCGCACGGCTGCCGCCGTACCGATAAAACTATAAAAACAAGGATTTTTTCATGAAGACTGGATTTTCGACGCTGCACGCCGGCCTGTTGGCGGCGATGCTCGCCCTTGGGCCGATGCCGCTGGCCCATGCCAAAACCCCGGCCGACCAATTGATCGTCGGCATGAGCATGGTCAACCTGTTTTCCATCGACCCGGCCAACGCGCCGGGCCTGGATGCGTCGGGCGTGAATGCCAACCTCTACGACACGCTGATCAAGCGTGACCAGGGCAACCCGGAAAAACATCTGCCGCAGTTGGCCGAGCGCTGGGAGATCAGCGAGGACGGCAAGCAGGTGACATTTCATCTGCGCCAGGACGTCAAGTTCCACTCGGGTAACCCGTTGACCGCCGAAGACGTGGCGTGGTCGTTGTACCGCGTGATGAAACTCAACTTCGGTCTGGCCACCACCTGGAAAGCCTATGGTTACAGCGTCGAAAATATCCAGTCGCTGATCCGCGCCACCGATACGCATACGCTGGTCATCGACCTGCCGCAGACCCTGGACCCGTTGCTGTTGGTGGACTCCCTGGCGATCTCGCCCAGTGCGGTCGTGGTGGATCGCAAAACCGCGCTGGCGCATGAAAAAAATGCTGACCTCGGCGCCGCTTGGCTGGTCACCAACGAGGCGGGCAGCGGCCCGTTTGTGCTGACCAAATGGACGGCGAATGACTCGCTGCTGTTGACCCGTTTCGACGGCTATTGGGGCGGCGCGGCCAAGCTCAAGCGCGTCGTCGTGCGGCACATGACCGAATCGCAATCGCTGCGGCTGATGCTTGAACGCGGCGACCTTGACCTCGCCTACGGCATGGCAGCGCCGGACATTCGTGCCCTCGACGGCAAGCAAAACATTCAGGTGCAATCGTTGCCACGCGGCACGATGTACTACGTTGCGATGAGCATGAAGCAAGCGCAATTTGCCCAGCCCAAAGTGCGCGAAGCAGTGCGTAACCTGATCGACTACAAGGGCCTGGACACCCAGGTAATGCCGTACTACGGCACGCTCAACCAGCGGCCAATGCAGTTGGGCCTGGCCGCTCGCCTGCCGGACCCTGGCTATCAGATGGATGTTGCACAGGCGAAAAAGCTGCTGGCCGAGGCGGGTTACCCCGACGGTTTCAGCACCACCATTCGCACACTCTCGGAACCGCCGTTTATTGACATTGCCGCGCGCCTGCAAGCGACGCTGGCGGAGGGCGGGATTAAGGCCAGCATCGTCACCGGCACCGGCAACCAGGTGTACGGCGCGATGCGTGCGCGCAATTTCGAGATCATCGTGGCAAGGGGCGCCGAGCGTTACCCGCACCCATATTTCAGCCTGCGCACGTTCGCCTACAACCCCAACAACAATGACGACGCCGGCTTGCCGAACTTTCAGGGTTGGCGTGCCTCGTTTTTCAGCCCGCCACTTAACCGCCTGATAGATCAGGCGGGCGCTGAGCGCGACTCCGCGCAGCGGATCAGCCTGTATCACCAGGCGCAGGCGCTCTACGACGAGCAAGTGGCGCCGATCCTGATGATCTCGCAGATGACCGACACCGTGGTCAGCGCCGCCGACGTCAAGGGGTTCATCGGAGACGATGCCGAAGCCACGCGTTATCTGGGCGTCTACAAGCAGCGTTGAGTTGGGCCAGGCCCGCCTGGCAATCCTGATTTCACACAGAGAAGATGCTTATGAATGCCAATCTGTCTTCGATTGAATCCACGGCCAAGCGCCCGGTGGATCATTCCCCGGGTTCCAGCTTTGATGCCTTGTGCAAGAGCGGCCTGCGGATTTTGCGGCACCTGTTGCGTAACCCGATGACCTTGGCCGGCCTGCTGGTTGCGCTGCTGTTGGTGGTGGTGGCGACCTTTGCGCCCTGGATCGCCACGCATGATCCGGTCGCGCAAAACCTTGCCAATGCGCTGCAGGCGCCGGGCGCCGCACACTGGTTCGGCACCGATGAATATGGCCGCGATATTTTCAGCCGGTTGGTCTACGGCTCGCGCATCACGCTGTACATCATCGCGCTGGTAACGGTGATCGTCGGCCCGATCGGGCTGTTTATCGGCACGGTGTCGGGCTACTTCGGCGGCGTTGTCGACACCGTGTTCATGCGCTTGACCGACATCTTCATTTCGTTTCCCAGCCTGGTGCTGGCGCTGGCGTTCATCGCCGCCCTGGGGCCTGGCCTGGAACACGCGGTGGTCGCCATTGCGTTGACCTCCTGGCCTCCGATTGCGCGGTTGGCGCGGGCCGAAACCTTGTCGCTGCGTAACGCCGACTTTGTGGTGGCCGTGGAGCTGCAAGGCGCGACGCCGGCGCGGATCATCCTGCGGCACATTGTGCCGATGTGCATGTCTTCTGTGATCATCCGCCTGACCATGAACATGGCCGGGATCATCCTCACCGCCGCCGCCCTGGGCTTTCTCGGGCTGGGCGCGCAGGCGCCGCTGCCGGAGTGGGGCGCGATGATTTCGACCGGCCGCCGCTACATGCTCGAATGCTGGTGGCTGGTGGCAGTACCGGGCGCGGCGATCATGTTGGTCAGCCTGGCCTTCAACCTGTTGGGCGATGGCCTGCGGGACATCCTTGATCCGCGCAGCGAATAACCGGAGGAAGACCTTATGTCCGCGATCAAATTAAATGTTGAAGGGCTTAACGTGCGCTTCGTCAGTGGCCAGAAAGAAACCCATGCCGTGCGCGACGTGTCGTTTACCCTGGGCCGCGAAAAGCTCGCGATTGTCGGTGAGTCCGGCTCGGGCAAATCCACCGTTGGCCGCAGCCTGCTCAAGCTGCACCCGCCGAGTGCCAGAATCACCGCCAAAAGCATGGCGTTTGGCGAGGTCGACCTGCTCTCGGCGAGTGAAAAGGCCATGCAAAAAATACGCGGCCAGCGCATTTCGACGATCATGCAAGACCCCAAGTACTCGCTGAACCCGGTGGTCAAGGTCGGCGATCAGATCGCCGAAGCGTACCTGGCCCACCACAAGGCCAGCCGCAGCGATGCGCGCGAGCGCGTTCTGCAGATGCTGGAGCAAGTACACATCCGTGACCCTAAGCGCGTCTACAACCTGTACCCGCACGAGGTCTCGGGTGGCATGGGCCAGCGCATCATGATTGCGATGATGGTGATTACCCGCCCTGAAGTGATCATTGCCGACGAGCCCACGTCGGCGCTGGACGTGTCGGTGCGCCAGCAAGTGCTCAACGTGCTGGAAGAATTGGTGGAACAACAGCAAATGGGCCTGATTTTTGTCAGTCACGACCTCAACCTGGTGCGTAACTACTGCGACCGCGTGCTGGTGATGTACGCAGGCAGGGTGGTCGAGTCGCTGGCCGCCTGCGACCTGCAATACGCCGAACACCCTTACACCCGTGGCCTGTTGGCCGCGCTGCCGAGTATGGATAACCGCCGCGTGCACTTGCCGGTGCTCAAGCGCGACCCCGTCTGGCTGAACCACTGAGGAATCAAGCATGCCCATGATCCAAGCACACGCCTTGAACCTGAGCTTCGGCACAGGCCTTGCCATCAACCAAGTGCTGCACGACGTCAGCCTGAGCGTTGCCGACGGCGAATCGTTCGGCCTGGTGGGCGAGTCCGGTTCGGGCAAAACCACCGTGCTGCGCTGCCTGGCCGGGCAATACCGGCACTGGAGCGGCGAGCTGAGCATTGCCGGCGCGCCACTGCAGCACAAGATTCCCAAGGAGCACTTTCGCAAGGTGCAAATGGTTTTTCAGGACCCGTACGGCTCGCTGCACCCGCGGCACACCATCGACACCGCCTTGCGCGAGCCGCTGATTATTCACGGCGTAGGCGACAAGGACGACCGTATCAACGAGATGCTGCTGAAGGTTGGCCTGAACGACAGTTTTCGTTTTCGCTACCCGCACCAGTTGTCCGGCGGCCAACGTCAGCGAGTGGCCATCGCCCGTGCGTTGATCCTTGAGCCACGCGTGCTGTTGCTCGATGAGCCGACCTCGGCGCTGGATGTGTCGGTACAGGCCGAGATTCTCAACCTGCTGATGGACCTGCGTCAGCGCGAGAAACTCACCTATTTACTGGTCACGCATGACTTGGGGGTGGTCACGCACCTGTGCGACCGGGTGGCGGTGATGCAGCACGGTAAAATCGTTGATTTGCTCGACAGCCAGGCGCTGAGCCAGAACCTGGCCGAGCACGACTACACGCGCATGCTGGTGCAGGCCAGCCGTGATTTCAGCCAGGAATCCGAGCGGCGCCGGGCGAGTTAAAGGGAGGTCGGTATGACCATTGGCACACACAAGGAGAACAACATGCCGCAAAAAAGCAGGTCGCAAAAAAACAGCCCGCAAAGTAGATCGCCGCGTCGCGCGCTGGCCCTCGTCGCGCTCGCGTGCAGCCCGCTGTCGTGGGCACTGCAAGCGCCGGCGAAGGTGCAGGTGCCGACGCTGGCGTTTGACGATCAGCAAATCATTCTGGTCTGGGAAAAGCCCGCCGAACATGCCGACATCAAGGACTACCGGGTGTACGCCAACGGCACGCTGCTGGGCAGCGCTAACGCCAACAACGACCAGGTTTCGCCCGCCAAACCCTACATCGACCAGTTCTACCGGCAAGACACCGCGAACTTCCATTACCGCGTCGGCATTCACAGCTACACCGCACAGGGCCTGAAGCCCGACACGGCCTATCGCTTTACCGTGCGTTCGGTGGACAGCAGCGGCAAAGAGTCGGCAGACAGCGCGCCAGTGCTGCAGCGCACCACACCATCGCCGGCACTGTTTGACGTAAAAACCTATGGCGCCAAGGGCGATGGCAACCACCTCGATACCCTGGCGATTCAGAGCGCGATTGATGCCTGCACCGTCGGCTGCAAGGTCTTGCTGCCCAAGGGCACCTACAAAAGCGGCGCGCTCTACCTCAAAAGCAACATGACCCTGGAGATCGCCGCAGGCGCGACCCTGCTTGGTTCCGAGCGCGCTGAAGATTACCCGCTGGCGGGTTACATTCAATATCCATATTCGACCACGGTGCGCCCGGCCTCGCTGATCAATGCATTGCCGCGCGATCCGCGTCAGCACCAGACGTTCGAAAACATCCGCATCGTCGGCAAGGGCACCCTCGACGGTAACGGCTGGAAGCGTAAAGCCGATGCCGTGGATGAGCGTGGTCAGCCCTTGCCGGTGTATGTGGCGAGCGACAATACGCGCTATCTGCAAGACGGCATTCTGGCCAAGGCACAAGTGCAGCAAGCGGTGGCGCGCGGCATGAATGTCAAGGATGCCTACGGGCAAATGCGCTCGTCGCTGATCACTTTGCGCAACGTCAAAAACGTGTTTTACGGCGGTTTCACGGTGGTGAACCCGGCGTACCACGGCATCATGAATCTTGAGACCGAAGACGTGGTGCTGGCCAACACCCGGCACACAACCTACGACGCTAACAACGGCGATGGCATTGAGTTCGCCAACAGCAAAGGCGCGATGGTCTTCAATAACCTCTTCGATACCGGCGATGACTGCGTGAATTTTGCTGCGGGCACCGGCGCTGACGCGGTGCATCAGCCGCCGCAGGAACAGGCGTGGATCTTCAATAATTACTTCCGCAAGGGCCACGGGATGGTGGTTGCCGGCAGCCACACTGGCGCGTGGATCCAGAATATTCTGGCCGAAGACAACGTGTCTGACGGCACGGATGCTGGCTTGCGCATGAAAAGCACCCATTTTATGGGCGGCGGGGCGCGCAACGTGACGTTCCGCGACTCGGCCATTCGCAACACGGTCAAGCAGGCGTTCATTTTCACCCTGGACTACAACGACCCCAACGCCAAACTGGATTACCAACGCTCGACGATTGCCGGGCAGTTCAAGGACATCCGCGTGAACAACGTCAGCGTCGAAAATGCCCACGGCAGTGCGATTGAGGTCAAGGGCGACAGCCTGCACAACGCCTACCACGAGGGCCTGGTTTTCGAGGATGTGCGTTTGCGTGGCGCTGCCGGTGCGCGTATCGACGGCTTGAAAGACTCACACTTCGAGCGCGTGGTGTTCAGCCAGCAGGGCGCTGCCAACCCCTGGCAGATCAGCGGGAGTTCGGGGCTGAGCTTCAAGGACGTGCAACCCGCGCCGTAATGCGCCGATGGCAATGCCTTAGTCGCATTTTGTTACGAAACAGTGACAGCGAAATGCGC
This sequence comes from Pseudomonas sp. ICMP 460, assembly GCF_002723595.1. Lineage (NCBI taxonomy): Bacteria > Pseudomonadati > Pseudomonadota > Gammaproteobacteria > Pseudomonadales > Pseudomonadaceae > Pseudomonas > Pseudomonas sp. ICMP 460. Next base: position 57,904 of record NZ_LKBR01000025.1, on the reverse strand, counting down.
TGCTGTGACGGCAAAACGGGACAAAAACAGGGGTTGCCATTCAATTTTCATAAAAACGTAACAAATCTACTGCAAGGTTCGGGAGCCCGTAATCACAAGGAGTTCCCTTTAATGAAAAGCTTGATGAAGTCTGCAGCACTCGCCGTCACAGTTTCTCTTTGTGCCTCCTCGCTGACTTTCGCAGCCGAGAGCGTCCGTCTGACAGGCTCCGGTGCCAGCTTTCCGGCACCGATCTACCTCACTTGGTTCAAGGATTTCAGCAAGAAAACCGCGGGTGTCACTGTGGACTATCAATCCAAGGGCAGCGGCGCGGGTGTACAGGACTTCCTCAACAAAACCGTCGATTTCGCCGCCAGTGACTCGGCAATGAAAGAAGAAGACATGGCCAAGGTGGCCGAAGGCGTGCAACTGCTGCCGATGACCGCGGGTGAAATCGTGCTGGCCTACAACCTGCCGGGCAACCCTAAAGGCTTGAAGCTGCCGCGTGACGTGTACTCGAACATCTTCCTGGGCAAGATCACCAAGTGGAACGACCCGCAAATCGTCGCTGCCAACCCGGACCTGAAACTCACCGATACGCCGATCACGGTTGTCGTGCGTGCCGACTCGAGCGGTACTACCGCGGTATTCACCAAGCACTTGGCAGCGATCAACGCCGAGTTCCAGTCGTCCTTGGGCGAGGGCAACACGGTTAACTGGCCAGCCAGTGACAAGTTCATCAAGTCGCCGAAAAACGATGGCGTGACCGCCACCGTACGCCAGACCCCAGGCGCGATTGGCTACATCGAGTACGGTTTCGCCAAACTGGCCAAGGTTGATTTCGCCCAGTTGCAGAACAAAGCCGGTCACTACGTGGTACCCAACGCAGAAAGCGGTGCTGAAGCCCTGGCTGCGGTGAAAATGCCGGAAAGCCTGGTGGCCTGGCTGCCGGACCCGGACGGTGCCAAGTCGTACCCGATCACTTCCTACACCTGGATGATCTTCCGCAAAGACAACGGCAACCCGGCCAAGGCCAAAGCCATGCGTGAAATGGTTGAGTACAGCCTGACCGAAGGGCAAAAAATCGCCGACTCGATGGGCTACATCCCACTGCCGCAATCGGTTGTCGATCAAGTTCGCAAAGCCTCCGCGAACATCAAGTAACACGCGTCAGGCCTTCCTCGGTGTGCGCGGTCAGGCATGCCGGGGGAGTTTCCCCCCCGTTCCGGAATTAGCCAATGAACCCACCTTTTGTCGTACCGGTTAACCCGGATTCTGCCTGCCGGCCACCCTCTACGAAGGATTTTCTGGTTGATCGCACCTTCCGTGCGCTTGCGCGAATCGGCGTGGTTCTAATTCTGGCGTTGGTCTTTGCCTTGGTGTTCGAGGTGGGACGCAAGGCCCTTCCAGGCATGGAAAAACACGGTTTTGATGTAGTGTTCGGTAGCGTCTGGGACGTTAACCAGGGCAAGTACGGCATTCTGCCGGCCATTTGGGGCACGCTTTACAGCGCCCTGATCGCGTTGCTGATTGCAGGCTTTTTCGGCGTCAGCATGGCGATTTTTCTGACTCAGGATTTCCTCCCCGCAAAACTCGCAGCGGTGTTTCGCACCATCGTCGAGTTGCTCGCCGCCATCCCCAGCGTGGTGTATGGCTTGTGGGGCATTTACGTGGTGATCCCGGCGATTCGCCCGCTCACCGCGTGGTTGAACAGCGAACTGGGCTGGATACCTTTTTTCGGCACCTCCCTCAGCGGGCCGGGGCTGCTGCCGGCGGCGCTGGTACTGGCGATCATGATTCTGCCGACCATTGCCGCGGTTTCCCAGGACGCCTTGACGGGCGTACCGATGAAAACCAAGCAGGCCGCTTACGGCATGGGCACCACGCATTGGGAAGCGATTCTCAAGGTGATGGTGCCGTCTGCCGCCACCGGTATTTTCGGCTCGCTGGTGCTTGGCCTTGGCCGTGCGCTGGGCGAAACCATGGCGCTGGCCATGCTGGTGGGCAACGCGAACAATATTTCGCTTTCGCTGTTCGCCCCGGCCAACACGCTGGCAGCCTTGCTGGCGCTGAACTTCCCGGAAGCCGGGCCGAATGAAATCGAAGTGTTGATGTACGCCGCGCTGGTGCTGATGTTCATCACGCTGCTGGTGAATGTCATCGGCTCCATGATCATGGTCTATGCCCAACGTGGGAATAAATGATGACTGACATCACGCCCTCCGCCAACAACCTGGCGTCGCCTGCTGGGGCTTTGCCCAGCCTGCAGCGCAAGTTCGAAGGCCGCGCCTTGCGCAGCCTGCTGCTGACCACGCTGGTATGGGCTGGCGCTGTACTCGCCAGCGTGCCGTTGATTTCCGTGCTGTACATGCTGATCACCCGCGGCGGGGCGCGCTTGAGCCTTGAGGTGTTCACCGAATTGCCACCGACCGGTTTCGAGACGGGCGGCGGCTTCGGCAACGCGATGGCCGGCACGTTCGTGATGGTCGGTATCGCCGCTGCTATCGCGGTTCCGGTCGGCATCATGGCCGCGATCTTCCTGGCTGAACTGGGCCCGGACAGCAAGCTGGGCAGCGCTGCACGCTTCGCCGCCAAGATGCTCACGGGCCTGCCTTCGATCCTCGCCGGGGTATTCGCCTACGCGCTGGTGGTGATGACCACCGGTACGTACTCGGCACCGGCTGGCGGCGTGGCACTCGCGGTATTGATGCTGCCCATCGTCGTGCTGACCGCTGAAGAGGCGATGCGCATGGTGCCCAAGGTCATGAAGGACGCGGCCTACGGCATGGGCTGCACGCGCTCGCAGGTGATCTGGAAGATCATCTTGCCGACCGGCATGCCGGCGATCCTCACCGGCGTGATGCTCGCCGTGGCACGTGCCGCGGGCGAAACCGCACCGTTGTTGTTTACCGCGCTGTTCAGCAACTACTGGATATACCACGACGGCAGCCTGGCGGTGATGAACCCGACGGCATCGCTTGCGGTATTGATTTACAACTTTTCCGGCATGCCCTTCGACAATCAGCTTGAACTCGCCTGGGCGGCCTCGCTGGTGCTGGTGATGATTGTGCTGGTGGTGAACATTGTCAGCCGTATTTTCGGCAAGCCCAAGTATTAAAAACGGGAGCATCTGAATTTTGAACGTATCAACTGCGAAAATAGCCTCTCCGTTTGTTACCCAGTCGCCTGTGGTCATGGACTGCAAGCTCGACAAGATTTTTTATGGCAACTTCATGGCCGTGCGCGACAGCCATGTGCCGATCGAAAAAAACAAGATCACCGGTTTCATCGGGCCTTCCGGCTGCGGCAAAAGTACCGTGCTGCGCAGCCTCAACCGCATGAACGACCTGGTGAAAGGGTTCCGCTTTGAGGGCCACGTGCATTTCCTCGGGCAGGACGTTTACGGCAAGGGCGTCGACCCGGTGGTCGTGCGTCGTTATATCGGCATGGTGTTTCAGCAGCCCAATCCGTTCTCGATGAGCATTTTCGACAACGTCGCCTTCGGCCTGCGCCTCAACCGCTACAAGGGTGACCTCGGTGACCGCGTCAAGCACGCCCTGCAAGGCGCTGCGCTGTGGGATGAGGTCAAGGACAAGCTCAAGGTCAGCGGCCTGTCGCTGTCCGGTGGACAGCAGCAACGGCTGTGTATCGCCCGCGCCATCGCCACCGAGCCGGAAGTGCTGTTGCTCGATGAGCCGTGCTCGGCGCTTGACCCGATCGCCACCCGCCGTGTCGAAGAGTTGATGGTTGAGCTGAAGAAGGACTACACCATCGCCCTGGTGACCCACAATATGCAGCAGGCGATCCGTGTGGCGGACACCACCGCGTTTTTCTCGGTGGATATTTCCCAGGGCACACGCACCGGCTATATGGTTGAAATGGGCCCGACCACGCAGATTTTCGGCAGCCCGCGCGAACAAATGACCGAGGATTACATCAGCGGCAAGTTCAGCTAAGCCAAGTGGGGGGCTTAACGGCCCCCACCGGTTCACCTTTTACTCAGAGTTTCCCGGGAATGCCAATGCCTGCAACACGTCGTCTTGATCTGCCCGCGATAGAACGCGCACTGCGTAAGGTGCAAGGACGTTTTACCGAACTCAGCCAGCACTTTATCGAGCCGCGCGATCCGTTGACCGACGAGGTGCTGCACAATGTGCTTGAAGGCTATGCGCTGATTGACGATTATGTCGCTCGCGGCGTCGACCTGTTTGACCTTCAGCAACTGAACCTGATGCTCGAAATCAACGCCACGGTGCTCTGCGGGACGGACCCTTTGCGCAGGCAAGAATATGCTCAGCACCTGGCTGCCACCGAGCAGCACTTTTTCAACAACGTTGAGGGTGGCATCAAGGACCTGTACAACTGGTACTGCGCGTACCGCAGTGAGTCGGTCTGGAAACGCGCTGCCGGCGTCTACGTCAGAATTCTCAGCAAGCCGCAATTGTTCATCGAAGGCAACAACCGCAGTGGTTCACTCATCGTCAGCTATTTGCTGATGCGTGCCGGGTTGCCACCGTTTGTGCTCACGCTGGAAAACGCCGAGGGCTACTTCAACCCGTCCTCGGTCATACGCAACTCCGCCAAGCATGGGGTCAAGGCGTTGTACGAATTGCCCAAGATCAAGAAAAAATACGCAGCCTTCCTGGAAGAACAGGCGCCCGACCCGAAGAAGTTTTTCCTGGGCCAACCACCATCGTCTGTGTATCAGGGAGGCCATTGATGAGCCGGTACGCCACGCTCACCCACTGCCGAACCGCGCTCAGCCGCGCCTGGCAGGCCCTCTCGATGCCGGCGTTGCGCCGCCCGCGCATCCGTATTTCGTTCGATATAGACGACACACTGGCCTGCCAGCTCCACCATTGCGCCGTTGAAAAAAGCTGGATGCCAGCCTGTGTCCACCGTTGGCTGGGCGAACCATTGCGTATCGGTACACGCGCGCTGACCCGAGAGTTACGGCGCCAGGGTTGCAGTATCTGGGTTTACACCTCATCCGGTCGCACGCCGTCCTACATCCGCCGTTGGCTGTTGCTGTACGGCATTCGCGTCGACGGTGTGGTCAATAGCGTGCTGCACAGCCAAGCCTTGACGGTGCACGGCCTGTCGAACGCCCCGTCGAAATTCCCGCCGGCATTCGATATCGACTTGCACGTCGATGACTCCGAAGGCGTGCGCAGTGAAGGGCATGACCACGGCTTTCGCGTGGTGGTGGTGGACCCGCAAGATGTGCTCTGGGCGCAACGTGTGCTGGATGCCGTGGCTGAGGTTCAGGCGCAACTGGCGCGCCAGCAACCGCTCAGGCACAAGCTGCCTGTGCGGCAAGCCTCTATCGCTTGAGGCCTCGACAGCCGCGAAACCTCAAGGGAGTGATCGGCGCATAATCGGCCGACGGAGCGCTCATTACCGCGTTTATCGGGGCAGTGTTCACCACCACAGACTTAAGAGGCGGCGAGATGGCAAAGCTCGAAGGGGTAGGTTTTCTGGGGTTTGACGTGTTCGGTACGGTGGTCGATTGGCGAAGCGGTGTTTCGCGAGCAGTCGCTCCCTTTCTGAAGCGTCACGAGCTGCACGTAGATCCACAGACGTTTGCAGATCAATGGCGCGGGCTGTACCAACCCTCCATGCAACGCGTCAGGTCTGGCGAGCGTCCCTTCGTAACGCTGGATGTGCTGAACCGCGAAAATCTTGAAACGGTCCTCTCCCGCCATGCTGCAGATTTTGGCCGAATCCCCGAGGCCGAACTGGTCGAACTCAACAAAGCGTGGGAGCGGCTGGACCCATGGCCGGATGCTGTAGCGGGGCTGACCCGATTGAAGCGCAAGTTCTCAATCGGGCCTCTGTCCAATGGGCACATCGCCTTGATGCTCAACCTTGCGAAGTTTGGTGGGTTACCCTGGGACGTGATCGTCGGCGCAGAAGTCGCCGGAACCTACAAACCCCAGCCGCAAACCTATCTCAAATCTGCGCAAGCTGTGGGCCTGGCACCTGAAGCGGTCGCTATGGTTGCCGCGCATAACTCAGACTTGGCTGCCGCACGTGCGCAGGGGTTCAAGTCGATCTTTATCAAGCGCCCCCATGAGCATGGGCCGGGCCAGACATCGGATCTGGCTGCCGAGCAAGACTGGGATATTGTGGTCGACTCCCTGACTGAGGCCGCGGCTGCCTTGGGCTGTTAATCCGAACTTGCGGGTCGCGAAAAACATTTTGGCGGGCTTCTGGAACACTATTTTCAGGTAAAACAGTTCAAAGAGTTATCCAAACCGGTAACAGTTCTTGCCCGCAGATTTTGCGTTATACATTGCAATATCCGCTCTGGAGAGCATCTGCTCAACACTCCCTGGCTCAAAAGGCGAGATCTCGGTGATACCGATGCTGACACCCAATCCTTTGTAATTCGCGTTTTTACCCACGTAATCTTCAAGGGTTTGGATAATTCGCTCTGCAATAAATGAAGCGGATGACTGGTCTATATCCGGCATCAACACGATAAATTCGTCGCCGCCTAGTCGTGCCACGGCATCATTCTTGCGTACCACATTACTGATCATTGCAGAGAAGGACACCAATACTTTGTCGCCGGTGGCATGCCCGTTGGCATCATTGATTTTTTTGAACCCATCCAAATCCAGACACAGCAGGCAAAAACCACTGGCCACTTTGGCTTTCGAGCTAAGTAACGCCGTCATTACATTGAACATACCTGACCTGTTCAATACGCCCGTGAGTTTGTCGTGGGTGGCTGAATGTGTGCTCTGTGCTTCTGCAATATAGGCTTTGGTCAGGTTTGCATTGAGGTTGTTCAGCAGTACCCAGAGACCAGTCAGGTACATGGGCGCTTGTAGAATCAGCACCCGCAACATCGGTTCTGGTTGGAACAACGTGGCCAGTTTCATCGGTATGTCCGTTAACAGTATCTGCGTAAATGCATAGCGGGGTATGCCTTGGTTTCGCATGGCAATCGCGCCATTCATGCTGACTGCCGATGTGCACGCCAGAATTTGGAGTACCGGGTCCTGACTGATAATGCAGCCCGCTGTGCCAATGCCTATTTCGGCCGCCCAGATCAAACCGAAGAGCAGGGAAAGGTCGGTCGCGTAGCGGCGCATGGACTTGCCACTGGCAATGAATCTGCGCAGCAGAAACCAGCGGATGATCCAAATCAGCATGTCGGCGATTAACCAACAGATGAAAAACAACGTTGGGTGAAGTATGACTGCAACGCTGCATACAAGCAGTGTATTCATCCCCGCCGCGACCAGGGCGGCACGAGAGGAAAAGGGGTCTTTGAGTAGCTTTAAGCGGATGTCCCGATCCAGGTTTTCGTTGTCTTTAACAAACCAGCGGATCAACGGTGTAATGGGAAAAGAGTGAAGGTTAGGCATAATACGAGTCCGCCATAAAGCCCATTCCGCTGTTATTTTAAGTGGTTCGCCTGCGTCACGGTCGAGCCTATTATGCTTTTCCTGTCGCTGGTACTCTTCAACACGTTGAATGAGTTGCACTCGATCATTTGATCAAGTCTGTGAACATAGAACCACAGAGCAAAAAAAATGTTCAACGACGTAACGGCCAATCCGACCAATGGTGGCAATCTGCCATTCCGGGTTTCTGTTGATGGCGCGCAGGCCTGGACTACACCCACGCAGGCGATAAGTTACGGGGTGCGCTGGAGATAATTGGCAAGAGCGATGTGCAGGTATTTTCTGATCGCTGACCAGGCGAAGCGTCGTTCAAACCAGGCACACGGCATCCGTGCAGAAGAAGGGCTATGAAAATGATGAGGTCGACGGACCCTGTCGGATTTGCGAGATACGAGCGCTGGAAGTGCCAATGGAGCAATCCACGGCAAGTGAATGAAGCTCCATGGTGGGTGGAAAGGTAGAAATGATCAGATCAACAGCCCGCCCGGCGAAACCTAAAGACTCTCAGGATCGCCAAAAAACATTTTGACATGGCTCTAGGACGGTTATTTCAGGTCGCAAAAAAAGAGTTGTGCCCCCATTCTTGCCCCCACTTGCACGGCTGTGCTAGCGATCGTGAATGGCGATTCCTGATAAACACCAGTGTGGCTTTGGCTGGCTTTCAGACTCCCTGAAGTCAGTATTTAATCTTTCTTGTGACAGTCCTCAGCCTGCCTCGGCGTTGCGTTGCAGTATTTTTATGCTGCAATGCAATGCGTCGGCAGCAGCCTTCCATCTGCGTGCAATCGCTTTGTTTCTTGTTTCGGATGTGTACCAGGATCATGCTATAGATAAATTCTGCTCAAGTTGTGAGATCGCTGTGGAAGTGTCGCTCGATGGAATGAGCTTGGTTGAATCAATTGCACGAGACCTCTCTGCGCCCGGCATGACCCCTGTGCTTGCGATCGAGCGTGCTCTCGAAGCACATCTGCATGAGCGATTCGCAGGAGCTTTCTCGGACACCCTGGTTAAGCCGCCCAGGGTCAAATTCCACGCGATGTACTTCAAGCAACGGTACGCTTCGCTGCCAGTCCTTCTTGGTAGTGAATACGAGACTTGGTATCCGGAAATCACGCTGTCCACTGCTACGTCGCACGCTTTCGATCAGATTGAGCTTACGTCTGAGGCTCTAGAATTGCTTCCCATAGTGTACGGGGGAGGGGTTTCCAAGGTTCATCAACTCAAGCGGAGAGACCTGAAGAGGCAGACGAACCACACTGTGCGGATCAATCACATCAAGCTTGGCTCAGAGGTCATCCAGGCTGTTTTGAACCGCCTTGTGCAATCACCGCCGTCCCAGCCGCTTATCTCGAACCTCGACCCCTTGTCGAGTTCGTGGGGGCTGAGAATCGTCTCATTCGATCATATGCTGTCTGGCAAGCGACTCCTCTGTGAGTGCTCCAAAGCGTTCCATGAAAACGCTATGGCGAATTTGGACGCTGGGGGATATCACAGGTCCGCGTTGCGTGAGTACATTTCAACGTGCGACTACGGAATGGGCCTGTGCCACTTGTGTATTGCTAAGGCGGCCCCTGAAGACGAAAGGTACGGTCCTAGTATTGAGACCAATTATGAAAGCTACCTCGATCAAGTGATGTTTGATCTGAAGGTAGATCAGAGAACCGCTCGCGCCGAGGTGATGCACGTCCTGAGGTTAAGCCGGTGGCGGCGGGAGTCCGCATTGTACGGTTTGGTGCGGGAGATTTTTCCTGATCATCAGGTTTTGCGTGAGGCCTCTCCAGAGTGGCTTGGCAGGATGAGACTCGACATTTACCTGCCAGAGCTGGGGCTCGCTATTGAGCATCAAGGAGAGCAGCACTACCGGCCTCTAAAGGTCTTCGGTGGTGAGGAGGCCCATCTACGGGTGGTGGAAAGAGACGCCTCCAAACGTAGGCTATGTGCTGAAAATGGTGTTGAGGTCATTGATTTTAAATTTGATGCGCCGCTTACCAAAAGCTCCGTCAGGCAACGCCTTTCAAGATTTTTTGGGGGTTAACGAATGAAGAATTTCAGGGGTTTTGACAGTGATTTCAATCTCCTAATTGAGCTGATGGTGGCAACCAGAGGCTTCAACCACCTTTCGAGCAATGGCGATGAATTTTTCCTGCCACTCAACACCTTCAGGTATGCCCCGAAATGATATTTGGCATGATGCAGGGATGGAGCAGGGCGGAAGTGGCTGGTCTTCGGATCGGACGTCATCAGTCAAGTTCATGTCTCCTTGCATAGTCCGGCCCTTACGCCGGAGCAGGTTGCTCTTTATGATGAAAGCGCCCTTGGCCGAAGGGCGCTCAACTTAACAAGAGACGATGGTTCAGAGAGCCGGTCTGCGGCTCCATCCATGGGTGGCGTAATCCAGGGTCACGATGGCAGCAGCTTCGGAAGCCACCTTGTGGAAAGTGTTGTCCTTGGTCTTGTCACCGTAATCGCTGATGCCGCGAACGACTATCACAGGCACGTTCTGTTTGTCGCAGGCGTCGAACACCCCGTAGGCCTCCATTTCAGCTACCACAGCTTTGTCGTGAATGCCTTGGAAGCTCTCGAAAAGTTTCGGGTCTCGAATTAGCAGTTCGCCGGAAGCAATGGTTGCAGGGGATACTTTTAACTGGGCAGCAACCTCACCCGCTATGGACGCTACCGGCATCGCGAAGCCAAGCTTGTTCGCATGGTCTTGCAGACGATCGGGTAAGGACGCGGTTGCGAAATAAGCATTGAGATCTTGCTGGGTAGAGAGCCCAGGTCGAGGCATTTCCGGTCGCGCTGCAAGCTTGCCACCGGCAAGAGCTGCTGCCCCTTCGTAGTACACGACGCGCTCGGACAAGATGACTTCACCAAGGCTCAGTTTTTGACGCCGGCCCGCTGCGATCCCCATCATCAGAACTTTTTTGGGTTTCAGCTCCGACAGCAGGAGCGTTGTGATGGCGGTTGCATTGACGTTGCCAGCATTGCCGAGAGAAGCGATGACGCAAGAAAGTGGACCGTCAGGTCGTTGAATTGTCACGGGCCAATAGTGGACGCCATGTGCAGTGAAGCGCGTTGGAACATCTTCGCCAACACCGAACATTTTCTTTGCAGCTGCCAGCTCAATAGCAATGGCCGTGATGACCAGAAGGTCTGGAGAGCGTGCCGCTTCCCTGGCCACGATCTCATCTTGGAACATTCCTACGGAAAGATCTGCCAGCTTGTCCAGGCTGTGCAGCGGCTCCTGCAGAGACATGCTGTCCAGCAGGACTTTCACCTGTTCGCCCGTGAATGGAAACAACGTCAGGGGCTCCTTGAAGAAGTTTGCGTGAAGGCCGAGCGCTCCTTTGCCGTCCTCGCTGAACCCACCAAGGTTCAAGTCAAATGGCAGCACGGGCAGCTTCCATCTGCGCATCTTGCGGGCTCGGTCAGAAACACCTTTACCGCCACCCAGCGCAATCATCGCCGTGGCAACTTCCACTTGTTCATCACCGATGTTTCCGCCGGTGACTACGTCGTCGTCGAGGTAGATGATCTCCGCGAAATTTTCAGCCGAGAGCCGGCGGATGAGCATTCGCTGCTCTGGAGTCATTTTTTCATGCATGGCCAACTTAGAGGTCACAATCTTCAACTGGCGGGCAGGGGGGGAGCCAGCCAACAGCATTTCTGCCTCGTAGGCCACCGTCCAATCGAAGGTCAGCGCATCACCATCTTCATTGGTGGGGCAGCCTGCCAAGTAGACGACCAAGCCCCCCTGTGCAGCCAGGACGCTCTTAGTAACCGCACGAGTGAAGTCATGCGCGAAGTCGATCGTGGTCTTCTCTGTCTTCTTGGAGATGCTGCCTGCGATCAGAATGAATTCATTTTCAAGATTTGCCATCGTGACAATTCCAGTAGCTGATGTGGTGAGTGTTGGCTGGCTTCTAATCGTTATGGGTGTAGCAGGGCATAAATCTCATCCCTATTTTTGAGTGCCAGTTGAATGACTTCGGGACGTTGTACAGCTTGATCCTCCGTGAGGTTGAGCTGGAAAAGCAGGTAGAGCAGCAATGCTTGGCGGCACTCCAGATGCATTTCTCCGTTTTCCATTGAATAGTCACTCTCGATCAGGCGACGCTTAGCAGGACTGAGCTTGGGATGAGCAGTGAGAACGACGTCGACCATCTTGTTCCAGGATGTATCCATCGATGCTCGCTCATGATCTGGGCCTGCGTACTGAGCACGCTTAATACGTGTCAGCGAGAAATCTCGGAAGTCATTGCGTTTATGGCAGTACGCTCGTGCATGCCAGCGATTTCCGTCATGCACTAACGCATGAGGGGTCAGCTTACGTTCACTACCTTCGGGGTCAGTCATGGACTGGTACGTGACCTCAACTGAACCATTCTCACGAATGGCTCGCAGAATCTCACCGACAACATCTGCGTTAAGACGTCGTCCCAGTTTGGGAACGCCAGCGACGGGGGATTGCCATCCCAAAAAGCTCCCGTAAGGCACATCTGGTTGAACAGCCACGCGCAACAAATCTTCGAGGTAACGTTCAACTGCACTGGACTGAAAAACCGGCTGGAATGCTTCCGTCGCTCGGTAAACACGCGCTCGCGTGTCGTACTCCATGTTGTTGGAGGCCAGCTTTGTATACTCGGTTATATCCAGCGAAGCTTGTGGCACCGATATGCCGAAGAAGTCAGTGAGATTGCTTCGGTTGATTTGTCCATCCCACCGCAACCGATAGTCGATGAATTCCAAGCGACGCTCCTGGCCCCAACGCGCTCCTTGCCGACCCTTAGTGGGTTGCTCGTCCGTGGGATTGGAATCGTTTGTCATGTCGAACCTCGATAGCGTATAAAAACTAGACTGCATCTAAAAAATATGCGTATAGTAATCATACGCTAGCAAACTGTTAGGTGCAATTTCTCCCTGCCATCCACCGTTTCGGTGTTTGTAGAGAATTGGCGACTGACAGCGAGCCGTTTGAATGGTGCGTGCATGAAGCAGGCGTCGTTCCGCCAATCCATCCGTCGGCATGTGGTGTAGCTGTTGGTAGGAAGGCTGTTGCAACTATCTCAACCATTTCTAGGAGGGAGCGGCCGATGCCACTTACCAATACGCAGGTCAGGTACTACGACAGTAACGTGTTGCGCTTGCCGAAGGATAAGCGCGAAACCTATAACGCCCAGGTCGATCGGCTCATCGCCGCGTTGCGCGACAGCCTTAAGAAGCAGGACAAGATATCCATCAAGCGCGTGGTGAAGGCTGGCTCGTTCGCTAAGCACACCATCCTTCGGAAGACTTCCGAGGACGCCGTCGATGTGGATGTGGTGTTTTACATCAGCGGCGAAAAGGTAGATGAGGAAACGTTTTCAAGCCTGAGCCAAAAAATCTATGAGGCGCTGATCAAGCTGTATCCGAACAAAGCGGTTGAGGACTTTGAGATCCAGCGCAAGGCCGCGACCGTTACGTTCGTTGGTACCGGGCTGGACGTGGATATCGTTCCGGTCATTGAAAACCCGAACAAGGAAGGTTACGGCTGGCAGTTCGACCGTATCGATGGCTCGAAGACCGAAACCTGCGCGCCGTGCCAAGTGAAATTCGTTAAGGATCGCAAGGATCAAGATCCTGACTTCCGCACTCTTGTACGCTTGGCCAAGCGGTGGCGTACGAAGGCTGAGTGCCCACTTAAGTCCTTTCACATTGAGCTCATCATGGCTCACGTGCTGGAGGTGAACGGAAAAGAGGGTTCTCTGGAAAAGCGTTTTCGAGCTTTTCTCCTATACATCGCCGAGTCCGGCCTGCAGCAAGTCATCAAATTCCCCGAAAACCGAGCGGCCTCCGATTTCACTGACCCTGTCGTGATTCTTGATCCCGTATGCGACACGAATAACGTGGCCAGCCGGATTACTGAGGACGAACGCAAGGAAATTGTTCGGATCGCAGAGGCGTCTTGGGAAACGGCAAATTTTGCGTCTGTCGAAGGTGATTTCGAAGTCTGGAAAGAATTGTTCGGCCGAGCTTTCAAGGTGGAGGATGCAGCATGACCCAGACCACCACTCAAACGACGACCTACACCACCACAGATATCGAGGCTGTGGTGCGTCGTATAACCTCCGACCTGGTGATGATCGCTTCCAGCAGTGGGGCGGTGACCGAAGGACGCGCTCGAGAATGGGCGAATGACATTGAGCTGTTGGCCAAGAACGGCTATCTGAATTACGTCGATCTAACCCTCCTTAGTCATGGTGTCGAGCAAAAGGCAACTCGGTTTTACGTCAACGAGTCTGGGACGCTAGCTAATGATCGTCCCGGTGATGCCCGATGGCCGAAGGTTGCTGGGGCCCATCTGCGAATCGTACTGTCTCACCACAACACTTACGATCAACAAGCACAAGAAAAATTGGCCGGGAGAATGAAGATCTCCTGGACGACGAGCAACGACGATATCAGTCACTCGCGGCTGACACAGAGCGGTGGGCGTGAATACTCCAGCAATGGCTATGGCATGCAACGCAAGGATTACACCTGATGACTAAGAACAGCGTATTCGATGCCGCAATCGACTTGCCGCAACGCCAACTGACTGAGCGTGAGGGCGTATTGCTAGGATTTGATAGCCGCTATGAGCGCATTCACAACCAGCTTCGCTTACTGCTCAACCAAGGACAGTTGCAGGAGTGGAGTAACACTCACCACAAAAGTGTATTGCCCATCTGCAATCTCATAGCCGACCAATATCCACTTGTGATTTTCCACGGGGACGTGGGTACAGGAAAGACAGCGACAGCAGAGTGCATTGCGAATCGTATCGTCCGTGAGTCGCGCACTGAAGATTCCGTATTGTTCAAACTGAGCAACCGTGTGCGCGGTTCGGGCAAGGTCGGTGAAATGGGCACCCTGTTGACCCAAGCCTGGGCAGAAGTTGTGGAGGCCGCCGGCAAAAACCGCCGCGCCATTTTGATCATTGACGAGGGAGATTCGATCGCAGCCTCAAGGTCTCAAAGTCAAAGTCACCACGAAGACAAGGTTGCAGTGAACACGCTGATTCAAGGTGTCGATGATTTACGGAAATATGGTGGTCGTGTCGTGGTGATCCTTTGCACCAATCGGCTGTCGGTGCTTGACGCCGCTCTTCGCCGACGTGCTGCCATCGTGGAGGAATTCACCCGACCAGACATCGGTGAGCGGAAAGCGCTTTTCAGCATGGATCTGGCGGGGATGGGGCTTTCGGAAAAACAACTTGGCGAGTTGGCAGCGGCAACCGGAGAACGGGGGAATCAACCCGCCTGGACGTACTCCGATATTCGTACTCGATTGTATCCATCAGCCATGGCCAAGGCTTTCCCAGACCGCGCCCTGAGCTTCAAGGATCTGACTGAGTCACTTTTATCGATGCGCCCGTCTCCCGTCATGGAAGACAACTAACGCATGCTGCCCGCGGTAGCGATGCTACTAACGCGTAGAACATTCCAATGTAAGCGGAGCACCTATGAAAGCAGGTAAAGAGATATTCGTGTCGGTCGACATTGAGGCTTCAGGCCCAATTCCTGGCAAATACAGCATGCTTTCTATAGGGGCATGCGTCGTGTCAGACGTCGATGCCCAGTTTTCCTGCTATATCAAGCCCATCTCTGATAACTTCGTCCCGGAAGCAATGGAGGTTACTGGTCTCTCGCTAGAGAAGCTCCGTGCAGACGGCCTGGAGCCGGCAGACGCTATGTCTCGTTTCAAAGCATGGATTGACTCATTGGCTTCTGATGGCGAAACCGTAGTGTTCGTGGGATTTAATGCATCCTTCGACTGGGGGTTTGTGAATTTTTACTTCCACCAGTTCCTCGGTGAAAACCCATTTGGTATAGCCGCATTGGACATCAAATCGATGTATTTTGGCGCTTCAGACTGCGCATGGAAAATGACGCGATCTAGCGAAATAGCGAAGGTAGTTAACCCTGCGACTGTCGGTGATCATGATGCCTTGCACGATGCCATTTATCAGGCGGAATTATTTTCTCTGATCCGTAAGAAGCTTATGGAGTAAAACTCCTTCGTAATCTCATCGACCCGAGTTTGATAAATCTTAAATGCTTCACTCTGCTCTAAAGCGGGGAGGGTGGAGTATGTCTTTTTCAATGGATATAAGGAGGGGGGAATGGGTTCTCGTGGCTACCTAGGTTTTATTAAGGATAACCCTGTTTACAAAAATGCTGAAAAGGATTGGTATGTTGAACTGACTGACTACACAGTTTTTTGGTTTGACCTGTTAGTTAACCCGCCCGCAGGTGTCGACTACCAAAAACGTATCTCAGACCAGTTGCGTGCGTATCGAAAAGAAGTTGAGGAGTGCAATGATAAGCGCTTCGTCTATTTTATCACCTCTAGAGATAAAGTTCGGTTTAGTACCAAGAAGTCTCCTGAGTATAGCTGGACTAGAAAAGAGGTCATCATTCACCTAGAAGTAGGTTCGAAAAGAAAGCCTAAAAAAGTCCGCCTTCCAGCTTTGCCAGAGTTGATAGGTGTTCAGCTTCCAGTCATTTTTGATGAAGGTCGTTTCATCGGGCTCTGGGGCCCTGGACATCCCTATGCAATAGGGGTGTCTGTACATGATTTTTTGATGATGCATAGCATCAATCTTGGGATCGATACAGAGGTTTTATACGTCGGCTCCACCGATGATCCAGCGCGTCGCCCATTGAAACGAGATCACCGTGGCTATAGTGACTCACTGTATGGCATCTCAACCGCCGAGAAAGACATATTTGTTTATTATAATTTGTTCAAGGCTCTTTCGGTTACCAAGGAGAGTCCATATGCACTTCATTTTATGTTAGGTAACTCGATAATTGATGAAGTGCAGAAGAAGGAGGAAGGCCTTTTGCTTGAACACGGCCTCATCCATTATTTTGGGGCGAAGAGCCAAGAGAAGAGTAGAGAGCAGGAATATGGCAGGCTGCGAGAGGGCATGAGCAGGCTGAAGGAGAATTATAAGATCGCCTCTATTAACTTTCACATGGAAGCAGCAACCCCGACGGAGTATTGGACGCTTTACTCCAGTCAAGTGCAGAGTGAGCACCGTCACCGTTTCTCTCTTACGTTGGATGGCGGCCAGGTTAAAACTGGCGAAGCTCAAAGCCCGCTCATGCAGTCTAGCGATATTAAACCGGCTGTGATGGAAACGTAGTTGTAGTGGTCTATTTAGCGATCATGGCTTTGATTTTTGACCTTGCTTTTATGATGGTAAAAAGGGGGGGCGATAATGTCTGTATTTATGGTGACGTGGAACCTCAACAAGGAAGGTGATCGTTATAATGAGGCCAGGCGATTATTTATACAAAACCTAGAACGCTATGACAACACCAAGGATCCTGGGTTGGAATCTGTAAGGTGGATAAACTCAGGCGCTACCGCACAACAAATATCCGATGACCTTTCGACTAAAATTGACGGTAATGACCATTTAGTTATAATCAAAATGAATAGGGGGGAGTTTTACGGTTGGTTAGCTAAAGAAACTTGGGCATGGATTGAGGCACGGCTGTAATTTCAGTCAATGCGAGCGAATGTAGCATGGTATGAAGGCATCTTCAGGCTTACTTTAAAGAGCGATGCGCTTGCATCACTTGGACTCACGATGCAAGCATCCTCCTGCTGAGGCTTAAAGCACGGCGTATCACGAAGTTGAAAGTCACTAATCAGATCCGGAGAGCCAGCGTGCTGGCGATGCCGAGCGAAAGCATGGATGAATTACCAGTGGCGAAGACCCAAGATGTCACACAATACCACTGCCCCGACTCATGTATACAGAAGTCCCTTTTAGAGCGAAACGATCGCGACTTGACAATTATTGATGTCTAGATTCAAGATTGCTCCTCGTGGAGCGGCCACCTTCAGTCCTAGATCCTGTAGAGCAATAGCACCGTTGATTCATGCGTCATCCTCTTTTGCCATTCTTTTTGGTAGCAGGGACTAGGACACTGCCGCCCAAAAGGAATAGGCCATGAAACCTACCGTATCGCCTCTGCTCCAACATATCGCTTACCTGGCTAAACGCCGCCTTAGCGATCCAGAAGCACCTTTGACGCCTGAAGGTCGTGGGATGCTCCAGCATTTTGCTGGCCGCCCATTGAAGCACAGTCATTGGTTGCAGATCACCGCTCGCGAGTTGGGTTTGGAATACAACCAAGTTTCTCGTGAAAGCAAGTTGTTCGAAGCTTATTGTGATTTCAACGTCCAAAGGCGCTTGTGGATTATACCTGTACGGTTCGTTTATCAGCCTGATGTCTACTCGCGTCAGCTTCAAGCCTTAGGAGATGCCGCAGATGGTAATCGCTCCCTGGCTGAAACTGCGGCGCAGCATGATGTAACTTTTGATCAATTCGATTTCAGTAGTTCGCTGCTTGAGTATTTGATTGCTAAGGTAGGGACGCTGACGCTCAACTTCTACGGTGTGAGCGCTAAAAATTCTGTTATTTGGGAAGAGTGGCTAAGCCAATGCACCTCATTTGAACGAGCAGATCTTAGAAACTGCAAGTTAGTGCGCCTATACGAAGACCCAACAATCCGCCCTGGTACGAATATCTACGAAGGCAATTTTGCACACGCCAATCTTGCGGGTGCAGACCTGCGTGGATCGTATCTGCGTGGGGCGGATTTCTTCGCGGCGAATTTAGAAGGAGCCGACCTTCGTAACGCAAATTTATACGAAAGCCGCCTGACTGGAGCCAAGGGGCCTTACAAGGCGGGCGAAGTGGAGTCATCCGTATGGCATATGGATAAGATATGGGCATAAACCTACTATTATTCACCGGCTGCCATTGTTCAAAGTGCCCAATGGAAGCCGTTGAGTTTACTATCCAAATAAACAACGAACACTGAGGATAACACCATGTTGATGATCGGCGGTTTCAATCCTTCTTTGCCTTGGAGAGGGCAAGAGGTTGCCAAAAAATACATCGGAAATTTAGCCACAGTTGGAAAATGGCTTAGCATTGGAGGTGGTGCGCTGTTTTTCATCCCGATCACTCAGGAAATGGCGCTCACTATTGGTTGCGCCATGATGGCTATCGCTCTTTTTCTCGGTCGAGAGTACCGGAAGTACGTTGATGAGCTTCTCGCGCAGACGTCGTTAATTAAGCTCTTGTTGCTGCTCGCTCCAAGCTGGCGGTTCCTCCTCATCACCACACTTCTACTTGGTGCAGGGATTGGTTTGAGTGAGTGGGAGGCCTTCGGTCAAATGAAGGATGTCGTCATAGGTGTGGTTACGTCAAGCGCTGTCATTGATCTCAGCAGGTCGAAATCTGACATAGCTGGACGGTAATAATAAGCAATTGAAGCGCTGCGTAGGTGCGCACCCAATAACCCCCGGAAACAGGATTTTTGACACATATGCCACCTGAAGATTTTGATGAGCTCACCTCTGATGCTGGCGAAGTCGCGTTAGTCCAGACGACGGAAGTGATTGCTGATTCACTAGGTCATCTCTCTGTCGAGCAAGTTGAAAGTATTTATCAGCGATATTTAGAAGGCGAAAAGGTCAGGGATCTATTTACTGAGTTCTCCATCAAGACTAATGTAAACTCACTCTTACCACTCCTGCCTCATTTGGAGCGTAAAGATCTTACGTGTCCTCATTGCGCTTCCCATGCAACTCAGAAGCGTGCTGCCCGGAATAATACTGCGAATAAACCAGTGTGCACTGGGTGTGATCACATTTTTCCGACTTGTCGGGATGATACTTGTGGTTGTAGCGCCTGTGTAAATGAATACCTGGGTCAGCTCAATGGTAACGGCATACACTGCAGAGTTCCTTATGAGGGACTGACGCTTCGTGAAAAGATAATCTTGCTCGCTGCTCTTACGATGGCAGGCCTAACTGATGTGGCATGTTTATCGTTTGTGCAGCTTCAGCGATGGCATCGCCGGTTGGCACCTACGTCAGAGTATCAAAATAAGTGCATCAGCGAGTTATTCAGCAGGCATATCATTCTGGTATCGTCAGAAACATCAATTGATGCTCTAGATTTCTACCGTCAATATGAACGATATGATTTTTTGTCGTGGAGTCCTAATGTCAGTGATGATGCTGGTGGCCTGGCACTAGATGTTCAGTCCCTTCAGATGCTAATCGCTTACGATCTAGAAAAAAACAAGGCTGAACTTGAACCCGTTTTGAAGGCGCTAATCTATGAGGTTGCTGAAGAAGAGCTCATGGAGTATCTGAGCTACCGAGTGGAGAACGCATCGGCAGTATTCAAGGCCGAACGCGCAACACGCGAGGTTTTGAGGCCATTGCTTGCCTCTAGCTCTGTCAGCAACATATTTAGCATTATCTGGAAGGCTGTTAAACAAGCGGATAAATCGTTTGAGAAAGGAGTTTTTAAGGGGGCCACCCACGCTGGTAACTGGATTCCGTCTGCCATCGTGCGGATAGCTGAGGAGGAAAAGCAGTATGAATATGACCGATTGAAGGGATATAAAATCTGCCAGATTTCTGAGGTCATTTACAGCCTAATCCTGGACGACCCCGATGGTAGCTTCAAGATACCTCTCTCGCGTTACACAGCCGAGGTGATGCGACCGGTGCTCGAAGGTATCAGTAGTGCAAAAGACGCGAAAATCGCGTGATTTTGTAGGACGTCAAAAATCAGCAGAGGGGTGTGCGCCCTCTGCTGAATTGTTACACGTCACTTGCGGGGTTTGCCCGCATCACTCCGTTTATCTCGAATCTGTCCATCTTGATTGCGAGAACGCGGCTGCTCACCACCGCCTGGTTTAGGAACGTTGACGTCTTTGTTGATAGGGCGACGATCTGTCATACGAAATCTCCTTCATGCGTTAAGGATCTTACGAAAATACATCGGTAGACAGCGGGCGCATCAAGCAATAACCACACTATGTGGTGTTTTTTGATTTGCCTGAACGCAACATAGTGTGTTTTGGCCGGCTTCGCAATTGTTTTGGATCACATCCTGATGGAACTTGAACGTGGAATGCTGCGGGCAGCGAAACTATTGGCTCAGCCATACAAGCTAGGCTTGCCCGCGAGCTCAGAAATCAAGCTATCATCTGGCCATTATTGTTACCTACCAAGGATGGGAGGGTAGGCACCCTAAATGGGCGCTCACTCCATCTGATGGTCCGATGGCAAGCAAGGAGAATCGCAGTGAGATCCCAAGTCAGAATCATCAACTCGACGCAGTTACAAAACGCGAACCCGAGTCTTGTAGATCCAGTCGGGTACCGCAAAAGCGGGCTCAGTTTGAATCACATCATTGGCTGTCCACTCGACTGCAGCTACTGCGTTCGTCACCTTTATGGAAATTTCGATCAGCGCACGCCGCAGGCGCTGATGAGCGATGAAGAAGCCTTCCAGCGATTTATCAATCACACGTATTTCCAGCCTCATATCACACCTATTCAGTTGTTCAACCGGGCCACCGACCCGATGCTCCCCGAGGTCAAAAGTCATACCCACAATTTGCTGCGTATGCTTGATGAGGCTGGGCTAACCAATAATGTGCTTGTGATCACTCGATGGCGTGTATCTCAGGACGATTGCGAGCGCTTCAATACGCTCAGAAATATCAAGCTAACAGTGCTGGTTACCTACTCAGGAATTGCTGATCCGAAGATCGAACCCATCAAGTCTTCGATCGCCACCAACAGCCTGAAGATGCTGTTCCGCCATGCCAAATACTACAAAGTGGTGTTGTATTGGCGCCCGATCGTTCCTGGGTTAAACGACTCGTCAGAACTCATTGCAAAGGCCGCGGAGCTCGCCAACTATGCCCACGCGACCGTATTTAGCGGGCTGTTCTATCGAAAGGAGATAGCCGAGTTTTACCAGAGCCAAGGAATCCCCGAGCCATACAAAATGACGGCCAGGAGAAAGCTCCTGCCACTGGAAGATGAGCAGAGGCTATTGAGGTTGTACGGGGAGCAGAATCAGGTGACACCGATCTTCCACAAAACCTCTTGCGGAGTTGCCTTTGCGCATGCGCAACCAGATTACAACGGACACTTCGGCATCACCGAACTGTGCGATACCTGCCCCAGCTCGCAATTTTCCATATGCAAGGCTTCATGGAAGAAGCCAGATCAGCAGATTCTCAATCGAATGTGCCACGAACTGGGTGCTGTGGAAGACCCGCAGGTGAATGACCGTGCGATTGTCGTTCGTGGTCTGGACGAACAGCGTCGTTACTATTTACAGCACTCCCTAGGCTATCAGGTGCACGACGCTGACAAGCCCCACCACTACGCGCGCCATGGCCGCGCCGAGGCAACAAGGAATCTCTGATGCTGAAAACAGACTTCGCCTGGCCCTCTGAACCAATCATCATCGTAGACGTTGAGGGCAATGGACATATGCCACCCGACTTGGTCGAAGTGGGAATCGCCTCATTTCCACCTATGGAAAACCGCGAACTTTTGTCTTGGTTAATCAAACCCGTCAACCGGATCACTTGGCAGGCCCAGCGAATCCACGGTATTAAAAATGCGGAGCTGGAAAGTTGCCCATCCTGGGCTGAGATCATGGACGACGTCGAGCAGCACCTGCAGAACCGATGGTTCGTCGCGCACAATGCGTCGGTCGACTATGGCGTGATGAAGCGTCACTTGCCCGAATGGTCGCCGGTGGGGGTCATCGACACGTTGAAACTTGCTCGTCACGTTTACCCTAACGCCAAAAGCCATCGGCTTGAGTCATTGCTCATTGACGCAGGGCTGCGCGATAAGGTCGCCGACCAGCTCCACCGAGCAGCTGATGATGCTTATGCGACGGCCTTATTGCTTGATCATCTCATCGAAAAGTCATCTGCCAGCACTTGGCAGGAAATCTGCAAAATTGCGCAGCTCAAAACGCAACCTGACGAGCAATCGCCTCCCCCGGAGCAAGGAAGCCTATGGTGAAGCCTGTTTTTTTAGGTGTCACTGGAACGCACTCCACGGGAAAATCCACCTTCTGTGAAGCGCTCAAAGTTTCACTTGAGTGCAAAGGCATCTGCGTTGCAACCATTCCATCTTTCGGGAAGCTGGCGGTACAGCAAGGTATCCCGCTGCTCACTCAGCATACCTACGACTCCACGATGTGGTTTATCGACCGTACGCTCGAGGCGCAACGAACAGCGGCTGACTCTGCCGAGGTGATATTGGTTGATCGACCGATCATCGATGCCGTGGCGTATTGGAATGCCGCAGTCGAGCATCGGGGTAAACCTGCACCGATGCACCAGGTAGATGCGGTCAAGTCATTAATCACCAGCCAGCTTCCTGGCTACACGACGATCGTTGCGACCAGGCTTGATAGCTCCATTGCTCTCGGCCTAGGACGTGATACCAACTTGCCTTTCAGGGCGTCCGTCGACAGCCATTTGCACCAGATTTTGTGCGACTTCGGGATCCAGCATCAGATGCTTGTTCCTGACGTACGGGATGCTCTTCTCGATAGCTTACACACTCAAATCCTTCGGAAATTGGAGCACTTATGACCGCCGCCCGTACGGGACTCTTGGCAGGAAAGCAGGTTAGGCGCCTCGGGTTTGGCACCATGAGGCTCACGGGGCCGGGCATCTGGGGCCCACCAGCTTCAGAAGCTGATGCTGTTCAGCTCCTGCGTAAAGCGGTGGAGTTGGGCGTGCAACACATCGATACCGCTGACGCCTATGGGCCAAATGTGGCCGAGGAGCTAATTCGTAAAGCGTTATTTCCCTATGCCGACGACCTGATTATTGCGACTAAGGGTGGCTTCACCCGCCAAGGCCCTGGCAAGTGGACGCCGTGTGGCGTTCCAGCGTATTTGCGCCAGTGCGTTGAGATGAGCCTCAGGCAGCTCAACGTCGAAGCGATAGATCTGTATTACTTGCACCGTGTCGATCCAAATGTCCCTTTGGCTGACCAGGTCGGGGAGCTTGAGAAGATGCGTCAAGAAGGGAAGATCAAATGCCTAGGCTTGTCGAAAGTCGATATTCTTCAACTCACGCAGGCGATTACGATTGCACCCATCGTCGCGGTTCAGAATCAATTTAGTATCCTGGATTACCAGTCCGAGGATGTGATCCGCTGGTGTGAGCAGAACGAAATAGCGTTCATTCCCTACGCGCCTCTGAGCGCCGGAAGGTATTTTTCATCCGGTGAGGTTCGAAACCAGTCCGCTTCGGCAGCCCATGCCTTGAAATGGCTTCTGAATTACTCGCCGGTCATGTTCCCAATCCCGGGCACATCCAGAGTTGAGCATCTGGAGGAAAACCTCAGATCGGATATTGAGGGCTAGCACCTCGTGCGCTCTCTCATCCCACACATTGGCCTATGGGCTATTTTTTCAGCTGCTTGAGCGGCACTCTAGTGTTTATCGATGGAGATTGGCTTTGAGTACCCGCATCCAACCTTTTAGTTCGCAACACCTAGAAGCAGCATGTCGTGTTCTCGCTGATACGGAACGTGGCTTGAGCGGTACTCAAATTGGATATCTTCTCCAAGACATTCGCGTTCCAGACGCCGACGCCAACAACACCAAGTGGAAGCGCTTGTTCAACGCTTTGGCACAAATGCAAAACCAGCATCAGGTCGGAAACCATCTCATCCTTTTCATCAACAGCGCTATGAATCCTGTGAGCTACGCCCGAGATCGTGAGGCCTTTAATTGGCGCAGGGATGAGCTCAATGTTGTCCTAGCATTCTCGGGGTTCTATGTGCGCGATGATGGAAAGGTCGGGCGTGCGGACAAGGCAACCACTCTGGATGTGGCCCGTGCCCGTGTAGGTCGGCTCAAAGCTGCGTTAGAAGCCCGAGCAGTGCATGAGGAGGTTGTGAAATATTGCCGGGCAGAACTGTTGAGCGAAAATTACTTCCACGCCGTATTTGAGGCTACAAAGGGGATTGCGGCACGAATCCGAAGTCTGTCGGGCTTGAATGGTGATGGCGCCGATTTGGTGACAAAGGCTTTCCTAGGGCAAAGCCCAGTGCTTGCGGTGGGGCCCCTGGCCACCGAGTCTGAGAAAAGTGAGCAGAAGGGATTCGCGAATCTGCTAATCGGACTGTTCGGCGCCGTCCGGAATCCTTTGGCGCATGCGACGAAGATAGATTGGACTATGTCCGAGCAAGACGCGCTCGACATTCTGACGATGGTATCGCTGATGCATCGTAAGCTTGATGTCACTCGCAAGATAAACCCTTAGGTTCAGTAGGGCGAGCCAGCGGATTTATTCGGCCGCTTTTGTGCCGACTCACCTCTATCGAGAAAAATGCGATGCCGGTCTATTTCATTGGTAAGCGTACGGTAAATACGTCTTGCGCAGCTCAGCCCGGCATCCATGTATGCGGCAACAGCTAACGGCTCGATCTCACTAGCCTTCTGCATTGGCAGCCGAATGCGATCTTGAGTAATCAGCTCAGCAATGTGCAAATGCTGCACATTACTGTCTGCTGTCTGCCGCTTCACCGCCTGCCGATGACTTCCAACAAGGCGTGGTCAGCAGGTCGAAAATCTACTTGTTGCAAATGGATTCCTAGGTGAAATTCGTATAGTTTCGCTGCACGTAACCACATGAGATACGTAGCTATGGCACTGGACTGCATTATGTGCGGCAACCCGGCGGGATCGCGGGAGCACGTGTTCCCCGCCGCATTCGGAGGACGGAGGAAGAACAAAGGGATTTACTGCGAAGACCACAACGAAGGTCTCGGCCACCACGTAAAGGAGTTGATGAAGGCGCTGAGCTATTTCAACGCCTCGCTTGGGGTTCGATCCGATCACTACGATGCCCCTCAGCCACATCAGATAGCTCAGCCAAATGGGCAGCGGTTCCAGGCGCTACATGACAACATCGAGGTCGCTCCACCACCTCCTTTGAGTCAGACTCCAGCGATTTTGGGCAAGGAAGCTGTCTTGGCATTTGCCTCTATCCCTCAGCGAGATAGGTGGATCACGGAGCAGAAGAAGAAAGGCTTTGAATTCCTATCTGCCGTCACGGGTGAGTCTCGGACTGAGTATTTCCCGACGGCGATGAGCCAGCGCTTAGAGTTTGGTTCCGATGAGTTTCGATGTGCTTTGGCCTACGTGGCGCTCACTCTCCTATCGCATTACTTTCCAGATGTGTCGCGTCTTGGTGCACTGTCCTCAATCAAAAAATGCATCCTCGGCGAAGAGTTGATAGGTGATCGGGTTTGGTGGGTAGATCCATCCCGCGTTACGGTGCCTTCCGATAGCTCGTTCCCACACGTTCATTCAGTCGTGATCGAGATATCGGGAGCAACGGGACAGGCTACTGGCCTCATCACGCTCTTCAAACACCTCTGCCTTGCCGTAGATCTAGGCGTATTACCTCAAGGTGCCGAAAAGCGCATTACAATCTTGATAGATCCATTAGCGCAGCGGCCTGGGCTCAATAAGGATGTGCTTGAAATACCTGGCGGCTCGCCGTTGAACGTCCCACCACGTGAGGACGGCCGAAAGTACCTGCAGCAAATGGTAAACCAGGAAAAGCCCAATCCTGTAACAGAGATCTTGCGTGAGCACCGCGATATACATATGGCTCGCCTTGTCGAAGACTTACTTCCGCGACTGTTGGCAGCGCAAGAGATGAATACCGCTGAGCGCCTCCACCACGTTCGAATGATCATTGATGAGCAGGGGCAGCGGATTTTGAACCTGCTCAACCGAGGGATCAAAATGGCGGTTGAGGGGCCGCTCGAGTTGCCATCTCTTGTAATTGATGCCTTGAAGCTGGCTATCGTTGAGGACAGCTCTACGAAGCATGGGATGGCCGAGAGATCGATGGGCTACCTAATTCTCGCTAAGTCAGCAGTGATGGCTGAAGCAATTCGGCACCTAGATGCAGGGACTATGGACGAGGACACGCTACAACAACTCTTTGGCGATGGATTGGGCATAGCGATAGCAACAAAACCGGTGACTACTGCAGTGATTAACACCACCGAACTCAGATCCTGATAACCTGGTTTGGCGGTTGCCGCCGAGCGCACGTGGCAGGCTGGGGTGGGTATCTGCAAATATGGTGAGCGCGCGCGGAGAGCGCAGGCTGCTTCGCTCGGGGCGGCACGTCACAAGCGGAACGTATGGCAACTATCGCAGGGGTAAAATGTACTCCTTGCGTAGCGCTCGGCGGCGATTTGGTAACAGCTGCATGCGAGTGTTTCTAGGAGTGTGCTGTTGAGCCTCAGGCTGGGGGCATCCTTTTCAAACCATCCAAAGCATGCCCTCAGATGTGCCCCCAATGTAGCAATCCACTGGAAGTGAATGGATCTCCATGGTTTATAAAAAGGCAGAAATGACCAGCTGAACAGCCCGCCCGATGACGCCTAAAGACTCTCAGGGTCGCCGAAGAACATCTGAATCCGCGAGCGCAGCCAGCGCTCACCCGGATCGTTATCCTGCGACCCGCGCCACGCCATGTGCAGTTCAAACGAGCGCACCGGCAACGGCGGTTCTTCCGCGCGCAGGCCGCCGGTTGCGGTCAGCGCTTGCGCGGCGTAGTCCGGCACGATCGCCACAATGTCAGTGCCTGCCAGCAACGTGCCCAGCCCATTGAACTGTGGCACAGCCAGCACCACGTGGCGTTTGCGACCCAACTTTTCCAGCTCTTCATCGATAAACCCGCTCAGGTCACCGGCGAACGACACGAGGGCGTGAGGGCGTGCGCAGAAGTCGTCCAGGCTCAGCGAGCCGGGCACGCTGTCGGCGCGCAGCAGTTTCGGCAGGCTGCGCCGCAGCACTTTGCGCTTGGCGTTGGCGGGCAGGTCGGCGGTGTAGCTGACGCCGATGGAGATCTCGCCGGAGGCCAGCAGGCCGGGCATCAGGATGTAGTTGACGCGGCGCACCACCAGCACGATGCCGGGGGCTTCGGCGCGCAGGCGCTTGAGCAGTTGTGGCAGCAGGGCGAATTCAACGTCGTCCGACAGGCCGATACGGAACACGGCGGTGCTGGTGGCGGGGACGAATTCTGCGGCGCGGCTGACCGCAGTGGAAATCGAGTCGAGGGCCGGGGAGAGCAGGGCGAAGATTTCCACGGCGCGGGCCGATGGCTCCATGCTGCGCCCGGTGCGCACAAACAGCGGGTCATCGAACAAACCGCGCAGGCGTGACAACGCCGCGCTGATGGCCGGCTGGCCGAGGAACAGCTTCTCGGCGGCGCGGGTCACGCTGCGCTCATGCATCAAGGTTTCGAATACGATCAAGAGGTTAAGGTCGACACGACGCAGGTCGTTACGGTTCATCTTGTGTCCTGGTAGAGTCAGCTTACTTGACGAGAGCGGCCATACAGGAACCCTTGAGGTTCCGTTGCGAGGCACGACCGGCATTAATCTTACGGGCAAAGGCTGTTACTCTGCACCGGCTAATTGCGTTTTCCTACGCGCAAATTGAGTTTTCCCACAACGGCTGAGCACAAATATTCAGCTGCGGAATCAATGACAAGCATGTCGACTATTAATGGCGACCGGTGGCCTTACCTGGAAAGCCCAGATAAAGTTCATGGCATTAGAGGTTACTTTGACGAGGTTTGCGATGTCCCGCACGATCCGTTTTCACAAGTTTGGTCCGGCCGAGGTGCTCAAATGCGAAGAGCATGTAGCCGCGCAGCCCGCACCGGGCGAAGTGCAGGTGCGTGTCGACGCGATTGGCATCAGCTGGTACGACATTCTGTGGCGCCAGAACCTGGCGTCCTCGCATGCACGTCTGCCGTCCGGCCTCGGCCATGAGATGGCTGGGGTGGTGGTAGCCCTCGGCGACGGCGTGGATGACTTGGCAGTGGGCGATAAAGTGGCCAGTTTTCCGGCCGAGAGCCCCAACGATTACCCGGTGTATGGCGAACAGATCGTGCTGCCCCGTTCAGCGTTGGTGCGATACCCGGATGTGCTGAGCCCGATTGAAGCCAGCGTGCACTACACGCCGTTGCTGATTGCCTACTTTGCCTACGTTGACCTGGCACGCGTAAAACCCGGGCAATTTGCCTTGGTCACCGACGCGAGCCACTGTGCCGGCCCCTCGTTCGTGCAGTTGGGCAAAGCCTTGGGTGTGCGGGTGATTGCTGCCACCAAAGACAGCGCGGAGCGTGAGTACCTGCTGTCGCTGGGCGCAGAAAAGGTGATTGTCACCGAGGAGCAGGACTTGCTCATGCAGATCAACAAGTTCACCGATAACCGCGGCGTTGACGTGGTGTTCGATGGCTTGGGTGGCCCGCAGATGTCATTGCTCGGTGATGTGCTTGCACCGCGTGGCAGCCTGGTGCTCTACGGCCTGCAAGGCGGCAATCAAACGCCGTTCCCGGCATGTGCCGCGTTCCAGAAGAACATTCAGTTCTTTGTGCATTGTATCGGCAACTTCACCGGCAAACCGGAGTTGGGCATCATTCAGGACCAGGTTGCGCTGCAGCGTGCGTTGCGCGACATCAACCAACTGACAGCCGACCGTGTGCTGGTGCCACTGAAAACCACAGTGTTTCCGTTCAATCAGTTCGTCGAAGCACACCGTTATATGGACGAATGCCCTTGCCGCGAGCGCGTTGCGCTGCAGGTCGAAGCTGTTTGAGGTGTAGGAGTATTCGCAAACGAGTATTCCAAACCCCTGGCGCATGCGGCAAATGCGCCATCTGACATGACTTAACCCGCGCGCTATCCGAAGCGCGCAACCGCCTTTAGCCCCCGTAAATCATACCTTTCTCCTTCGCGCCGCCCTGAATTTCAGCGCGGCGCTTGCGTGTGTGCGTTATCAAATTACCGCCCGGTTAACTATCTGAACTGGTTTTCGACCCGGTTCTGTATCTGTTAATAAGAATGTCAGTCCTGATAATTGAGTCTTAACTTTCAACTCAAGGACTGAGTAATGATCCGAATTTTGATACGGCAACACGGGATTTCAGCAACTAAACATTTGGCGTCTGCCCGGGCCGGACGCCTCGGGCATTTGCAAGGCGCATCTCAATCAAGTAAGCCGATCAGGATAAAAGTTTGAAGAGGTTTATGTGTCGGACAGATCTTTAAGTTCAGGGTTAAAAGGGTGTAGGGCGTCGTGGGAAAGGTCCTAGGAGTCATGCCGTAAGAGGCCTTGGCGCTTGGCGCACGGGCGTCAGCGCCCTGAATACCCCCGGCGCGGTCACGCCCGGCACCTGTCGATTTGTTGCAAAGTGCTAGTGTTTGTATAGGAAGAACACTGCTGCGTGAGCGACATTCTTACAGACGTAATAGATCAGGCAGCTGCGCTCGGTAGTTGTTTGAAATTGATATTTTCACTCAGGTAGTAGAACTATGAGCGCCATTCACGAACAAGCCATGAATTATGTTTACCAGCAAGTTCAGCAGCGGTTGATCGGGCACCTCAGTCGCACCGAACGCACCACACTTCAATTGTTGATCCAGCGTATCGTCGTGGCGGCGGGCGGCATGGAACAGGTGGGCGGTTACAAGCTGCTTGTGGCCCATGGCGGTGGTGAAGTCAGCAGTTACACCCTGGCGTTGCTGCGTGCTGCACAACTGAGTATTGCTGCGCGAGCGCCGAAGACGTTTCAGCTGCGGGTCGCCACGCTGCGCCACGCGGGTATGACCCAAGCCACGCTGGATACGATCCAGCGTGGTTACACGCAACTGTTTATGCACGATGACGAGCGGGTCGAGTTACTGATGGTGGAAGACCAGCAGGTACTGCCGTTCAACCACCAGCGCCTGGTGTCACCCGTTGGGCGCGGCATCAGTCAACGCAACAAGTTGATAATCGGGCATCTGACGTCCGGCGATATTTGCGCAACGTTGTGCAACGACACGTACTTGGCCCTGGGTGATTTCTACCAGCGTGTCACCGCCTGGAACGGCGGCGTGCATGCGCTGGTCAGCGGCGATTGCGCGCGTAAACAAAGCCAGCTCATTGCCTGGTTGAAAAAAGCCGCCCAGGCCACCGGGGCCAAGGCGACGGTCAATCCCGCATCGCTCAATGGGCTGTTCGCGCGCATGGATGCCTGGAGCGATGACTTCTATCGTGACATTTATGGTGAGCTCTATGTGCCAAAGGCTGACCCCAGCCTGGGTGGGTACCATCACTTGGCTTACATCGGCATTGTCGACCTGTTCGAAGGTATCGACAGAAGTTGCGCGCCTTTGCTCACCGAGTTCATGGCCTATGCCCCGGACCCGTTGGGCTTTCATTTCAGCCACCCGGCCTTTGCCAGCCCGATGTTGATGGCACATCTGCGAGGCCTGCAGGCCGAATGCGTGCTGGCATTGGACTACAAGGCAGCCGTCGAAGCCTTCGTGCTGCAGGCGCAGGCATATCTGCATGGCCTGCAGGCTCCCGAAGCACTGATGGCGCAAGCCGGCAGCCGTGACGGGCGCGCCTTGGCCGCCGGGTATGCCCAGCAGGCCCTCGGCCTGGATGAAAGCCAGTTGGTCTGCCTGTTGTTTTCGCCTTTTATCCAGCACGGCGAACGGCTGGAAGGTTATTTGCGCCAGTGCCACCCAGGCATGCTGGTGGCGCTGCCTGAACTGCACAAAGTGCTGCAGGGCAAGCCTGCAGCCGAGATGTTGCAGCAATGGGTGGCTGACACCAGCGGCATGTCGTTGCCGTTGCTCCAGCATCTATACCGTCAACGGCCGCGAGCCGTTGCCCCAGGCAACGGCGAACGCGGCACTCGCCATGAGCACGCCATGCCCGACGGCGACCTGAACTTCCAGCTGTACGGACGATGACGCTGCGCGGTGTGCGGGATTTCGCCTACCAGGCAGTTTACCGCTACATGATCAACCTGATTAACGAGGTCAGCACCGATACCCGGGTGAAACTGCCGTCTTTGCGCCAGCTATCGCTGCGCCTGAATGTATCCATCTCGACCATTCAGTACGCGTACTCGCTGCTGGAAAAAGAGGGCAGGGTGTATTCGGTGGCCAAGTCGGGTTATTACGTGTGGCCCCTGGCGAGTAACCCCATGGCCATGCCCAGCGGGGATTTGCTTGAGCGCCTCTACGTAGCCGCGCGGCGCCCGGGCATGGTGGTGCTCAGCGGCGATGAGCCAGCGCTATTGGCGTCGCTGGATGGCACGTTGCTGCGACTCGAGCGCGAACTGGTGCGCCAATACCCGCACCCGTCACAGCCTTGGTCGCAGCCTTGCGGGGTCTGGGAGCTGCGCGCGGCGCTGGCGGCGCGCTATACCTCGTCGCCCACCCGCTGCTGGCACGCCGACGATGTTTATATCGGTGCCGACCTGCAAGGCGTGCTCGATATTCTTATCGAGGTGCTGGGCCTGCGCGGCGCCACGGTGGTTGTCGAGTCGCCCTGCGACTGGCTGATACTGCGCCTGCTGCAGGATGCCGGGGTGCGTATTCTAGAGTTGCCGTGGGCGCACGATGGCAGCCTGGACCTGGTGTCGCTCGAAGGCATGCTGCGCGGTGAGTCGGTGCGCCTGGTGTTGCTGTCGTCGGCGATCAACCTGCCCTCGGGGTTCGCCATGTTGCCGCACGATTGCCTGGGTGTGGCGCGCCTGTTGGACCACTACGGTTGCTGGCTGCTGGAGAACGATACCTACGGTGAGCTGGGGTTCAAGCCGCCCCCGGTGGCGCTGCGCGACGTGGTCAACCCGGAGCGGCTGGTGGTGTTTTCCTCCTTCGAAAAAATACTCGGGCCGGAGGCGCCGTATGCCTATGCGCTGTCTCGGCACATGAGCAGCGAGTTGCAGCGCCAGTTCCTGCTGCGCTCGTTCCGGTTATCGTCGATTCGCCAGCGCGCAATTGCGCGTCTGTATCACAGCGGGCGCATTGATCAGCACCTGCGCAATTTGCGCCCGTTGCTCAGCCAACAGGCGGACGAAATGAGTCAGCGCCTGGCGCAACACGTGGGTAATCAAGTGACCTGCCGCATGCCCGCAGGTGGAGCCACCCTCTGGTTAGGCTCTACCCATGCCGTCGACATGCGCCAGGTGTTCCAGCATTTACTCGCCCGGCAGGTAGTCGTCGCGCCCGGTGAGTTGTTCAGCGTCGGCGGGCTGCACCACCAGCATTTTCGCTTGAGCCACACGTTTCATGGGCAGCCTGACCTTGAGATTGCGCTGGCGGCGTTGAGCGAGGCACTGCGCCGGGCGCAGATAGGCTAGGCCGGTGAAATTTCTCTTCAAGTTGTAGGATCGATACCGTCGCGCAGTAGTCCAACTCTCAGTAAACTGCCATTTTTTTCCGAATCCTTCTTTTCGAGGTTTATGCATGACAATCAGTCCTTTTGCGGGCAAGCCAGCGCCAGCCCAGTTGCTGGTAGACATCCCGCGACTGGTCACGGCCTATTACACCGGCCAGCCTGATGCAGCGATCTCCACCCAGCGCGTGGCCTTTGGTACGTCCGGGCACCGTGGCAGCTCGTTCGAGCTGAGCTTCAACGAATGGCATGTACTTGCCATCAGCCAGGCCATCTGCCTGTACCGTGAAGCGCAAGGCATCAACGGCCCGTTGTTCGTAGGGTTGGACACCCATGCGCTGTCGACACCTGCCGGTGCCAGTGCGCTGGAAGTGCTGGCCGCGAATGGCGTGCACGTGATGCTCGCCGAAGGCGATGAATACACGCCGACACCGGCGATTTCCCACGCGATTATTTGCTACAACCGTGGCCGCACCAGTGGCTTGGCCGACGGCATCGTCATCCCGCCGCCGCACACCCCGCCACAGAGCGGCGGTTACAAGTACAACCCACCGAACGGCGGCCCGGCCGATACTCACGTGACCAAGTGGATCGAAGCCAAGGCTAATGAACTGCTGGCCAACAAACTTGCCGGGGTCAAGCGCATGACCCACGCACAGGCGCTCAAGGCGGACACCACGCATCGCCATGATTACCTCAACAGCTACGTGGCTGACCTGATCAATGTGATCGACATGGATGCCATCCGCAGCGCCGATCTGCGCCTGGGCGTCGATCCATTGGGCGGAGCAGGGGTGCGCTACTGGTCGGCGATTGCCGAGCACTACCGTTTGAACCTCGACGTGGTCAACACCGAAGTCGATGCCACCTTCCGCTTCATGAGCGTCGACTGGGACGGCCAAATCCGTATGGACCCGTCCTCCAGCTACGCGATGCAAGGCCTGATCGGCCTGAAAGAGCGCTATGACGTGGCGTTTGCCTGCGACCCGGACCACGACCGTCACGGCATCGTCACCCCGTCCGGCGGCCTGTTGGCGCCGAACAACTACTTGGCGGTGAGCATCGATTACCTGTTTCAGAACCGTCCTGACTGGCGCAGCGATGCGGCCGTCGGCAAAACCGTGGTCAGCAGCGGCTTGATTGATCGCGTTGCGGCGCGTATCGGCCGTCGCCTGTACGAAGTGCCGGTTGGCTTCAAGTGGTTTGCCGATGGCCTGTTCGAAGGTTCGCTGGGTTTTGGTGGTGAAGAAAGCGCCGGCGCCTCGTTCCTGCGCAAAGACGGCAGTGTGTGGAGCACCGACAAGGACGGCCTGATTCCGGCCTTGCTGGCGGCAGAAATGACCTCGCGCAAGGGGCAAGACCCGAGCCAGATCTACCGTGGCCTGACCGACGCGCTCGGCGAGCCGTTTGCCATTCGCGTCGACGCTAAAGCCACTCCGGCGCAGAAGGCCTTGTTAGGCAAACTGTCGCCGGAGCAGGTCACGTCCACGCAATTGGCTGGCGAGAGCATTCAGCAAATCCTCAGCCATGCGCCGGGCAACAACCAGGCGATTGGCGGCTTGAAAGTGATGACCGAAAACGGCTGGTTCGCCGCACGGCCATCGGGCACCGAGGACATTTACAAGATCTACGCCGAGAGCTTCGTCGGTGAGGATCACCTCAAGCAGTTGGTCGAAGAGGCACAAGTATTGGTGGACGGTGCAATCAGCTCCAACTGATAACCCGGCCGCATGATCGTTCCCACGCTCTGCGTGGGAATGCCGCTCGGACGCTCCGCGTCCAGCGATCAATCAGGCCAAATCAACCAACACGATCTCGCTGTCTTCCAGCGCCGTGACGCGCAAAACCTGCTCGTCTTGCACCGCCACGCCGTCTCGCGCCTGTGCACGCAGCCCATTCACCTCAATCACGCCCGTCGCTGGCACCAAATACGCGCGGCGCCCGCCGTCCAGCCGGTACTCGGCACTTTCCCCAGCCTTCAAGTTGGCCGCTACCAACCGCGCATCCGCACGAATCCGCAAGCTTTCACTGTCGCCTGCCTTGCCACTGGCCAGCGTCACAAAGCCCTCACGGTCGCCTTTCGGAAACGGTTTGGCACCCCAGGAAGGTGGCAAGCCCGCCTCATTCGGAATAATCCAGATCTGAAAAATCTTCGTCGGCGCGTCTTCCAAGTTGTACTCGCTGTGCGCAATCCCGGTGCCCGCACTCATTACCTGTACATCGCCAGCCTCGGTGCGGCCTTTGTTGCCCAGATTATCGGCATGGCTGATAGCGCCTTCACGCACATACGTGATGATTTCCATGTCACGGTGCGCGTGCTGCGGGAAGCCGGTACCGGGCGCGATGATGTCGTCGTTCCACACCCGCAGGTTGCCCCAATGCATGCGTTCGGGGTCGTGGTACTCGGCAAATGAAAAGTGGTGATGAGCGTCAAGCCAGCCATGGTGGGCGCCGCCCAAGGTATTGAAAGGTCGAAGTTCAAGCATGATCGTCTCCTGTTGATGTCGCCATGATCCACCCGTGCATGATCGATAAAAAGCGTAAAAAATGCCTTATTCCCATCCAATAATCCGATTGGTTACTGGCGCTTTGACTTTCACTTCATCGGCTAACTGCATGACGTGAAAGCAATTGGCTGGAACTCAGCGCCGATTCCGGCGACCATGGCGGCTTCGCCAAAACACCTCATCGCTGGAGTCCGCGTGCCGCAACAAACGCCCGATTTGCCCCCCGATCTGCTGCCACTGGCGCAAATGCCCCTGCTTAAACGGCTGGCCGCCCGCTTGTTCGGCCACGGCCTGACGCGCTTGCGTGCCCAGCATCGGTTTTCCTGGCTGCACGGGCAAGCCGATGGGTTCCGCAGCGGGCACGAGGCGGGTGTGGAATATGGCTACCGCGAGGGTAAGGCAGACGGTATCGAGGAGGGGCGGCAAGTATTGTTGATCCGTGACTTTCGCCCGGATGAACACACGGCGCCAGGCGTCGATCACGACCTGTTCGATGACTGGCGATTGCCACTCGGCGCCGACCTTAAAAAACGCATGAAGGCCGATGTGGCGCGCTTGCTGCCGGCGCATGCGCAGCCAAGTGCCGCGCAATGGAAGATGATTTTCAGCGACACGCCCTCGACCTCGGTGATTGCCGGTGCCGGTGCGGGTAAATCCACCTCGCTGGTGCTGCGCATTCTGTTGCTAACGCATTACCTGGGCTTTGAATTGAGCTCGATGACCGTGGTGACCTTCACCCGCGAGTCGCGCAAAGACTTCATCAACAAGCTCATGCACATTCTCAGCCTTTGGGGCCAACCCCTTGGCATTAAAGAAGCCCAGGCCGTGGTGCGCACCTTTCACTCACGCATTCTGCCGATGGTGCGCAGCTTGCCGGGGTTCGAGCGCTTGCAAGCCTTCGAAAACCTCGGCAATGGTGCCGAGGAAGCGGACAGCAACCCGTTCGACCTGCGCATCAGCGACGCGCAGCGCCAACAGATGAACGCCTGTTATCACCGGCTGCAGGGCCGACATGAACGTTTCCGCGAGTTGATCGCGCCATTGGCACGCCATGGCCTGCAGCTCAAGGAGCTGGAACGCGATCACCCGGATGTACAGAAGCGCATCGCGGTAACCGAACTGGCCGCCAAGCGCGATGAAGAACTCTGTGATGTGATCGAAGACCTGTGGTTTCGCGCCGGCGCCTGGCCGATAAAGGGCATTGAACCGAGCCGCCAGGCCTTCGAAATCAACGGCGCGCAATTTCATTGCCACGGCTACATCCCGCAGTTGGATGCCTGGGTGGTGCTCGGCTTCGACGCACGGGAAGACGCCCGGATCAGCCGGCCGAATTCGAAACTGTCGGTGCGCGCAGAGTGGGCGGTAAAGCGCACCTTGTTTCAAGCTTTCTGCCATAAGCCATTGATATGGTTGGATAGCTACGATTCTTCCAGGCGCCTTTTAAGCAGCCTGGCGGGTGATGCCAGCGCCGGGCCTGGGTTTGATTACAAGGTTAAAGGCGAACTGACCTCAGCGCCGCTGCTGGACAGCTTTGTCATGGCCGCCGGGTTTATCGAGAACCTCGGGTTGGACGTACCCACCGCTGTGGGGCAGATGAGCTTTGCGCAGGACGACCCGGACCGCGGTTTTTTTGAAGCCCTGAGCATTTTCTGGAAAGCGCTGGAGGAGCATCTGCTCGATCAGTCGCCGCCGATCATGACCTATAACCGCATGTTCTCGCTGTTCGGCGAGAACACCCCGGAAAATCTCAAGTTGCTCAGTGACCCCTTGCTGCGACCGATGTCGCACTTGATGATCGATGAATTTCAGGACGTATCGCCGCAGATCGTCTCGTGGGTGCGCGCCAGCCTGCGCGAAATCCGCAGCCGTGGCCCGGCAATGCACGTCGGCCGTGGCGCGCAACGCTCGTCGTTGCTGTGCGTGGGTGATGACTGGCAATCGATTTATGGCTGGCGCGGCAGTTCGCCGAAGTACTTCATGGAATTCGACCAGCAATTCCCGTCACCCAGCACTACGCGCGTGATGCTCAGCGAGAATTACCGCAGCCATCAACACATCATCGACGCTGCCGAGCATATCGTGCGTGCAGCGCCGTCGCTGCCCGGCAAGAAGGCCAGGGCGAGTGGCCAACCTCGAGAGCGGGTGCCCGTGACTGTGCTGACGCGCGACGACGCTGCGCTGGGCCGGCAGTTACTGGAACGCTATCAACAGGGCGATTCAGTGTTAATGCTGTATCGAAAAAGTAGCGATAAGCTATTGATTGAAGAGCATATTCAGCCTGTAGTTAATCTGGATTCTAGCTTGCCGCCAAAAGCCCGCCGGTTAAAACAGCTGACGTATCACAGTGCCAAAGGCCTGCAAGCGGATTCGGTATTCCTGCTCGGCGACTGTCAGCACCTCACGAGTTCGCCCTACAAAAACCAGGTGTACCGCATGGCGGGCCTGGGCAAGGACGGCGACAGTGAACCGTATGACACCGCGCAAAAAGACGAAGTGCTGCGCCTGGCCTATGTCGGCATCACGCGGGCGGTAAGCCATTGTTATTGGTATGTGGAAAAGCCCGAAGGCCAGTGCGTGAATCTGCCCAGAGCATCTGAGCGGGTAGACGGCGCAAAAGCGTTTTTTGACGATCAGCGCGGCTAAACCGGCTCAAAAGCAGACGGCCCAAAAACAGGCCTGAATGGTTGGATAAAACGCGCTTGTGTGGGGGCGGGCTTGTGTGGGAGCGGGCTTATGTGGGAGCGGGCTTGCTCGCGATAGCGGTGTGTCAGACACGTATTTTTCAGCTGACACACCGCTATCGCGAGCAAGCCCGCTCCCACACTTGCCCGGCAAGCAGTGCTGGACTCGATTCAGGCGCGCAAAGACAGCGGTGGCACGAAACACTCCAGCTCATACTCCACCGATTCGATGATGCGCTCCACGTCGGCGGCATTCATCACGGTGGCACACGGGATGCCGGCAATCGCGATCAGCGTCTCGCCGCTGGCGCGGTCGAACAGGCGCGCAACCATGCTGCCGGGGGCGTCCATGCTGCCCTCGAAGCCCATCGGATGGAAATGCCAGCGCATCAGTTGGCACGCGTTGGGGAACGTTACTTTGTTCATGTTGCCCACCTGGTTCATTGAGCGCTTCCTTTAGCTCGCGGCAGGGCCATGACCTTCACTGGTCGTGGCAGTGTAGAATCTCAAAGTAGCACTCGCGCGGGCGCCCAAGGTGAGTTTTTTGGCGCCGTTTGGCGGTTGTTTGCGATTAACTTGATCTGCATCATGCCCGCCTGCAAATCAGGCGAATTGCCACTATTGATAAGCGCCATTTCGCCATTGACAGTGCGATCAAACCCAGGATGTAACCGCCATCTGCCCGTCACGGCGCTGCACGTGCCGCGCAGCGTTTCAGGCATGCCATCGCCTGCTCAAGTGTTGTTGCCCGCGCTGTATCCAAGTTCGACGCTATACAACTTAGTGGCACTATGCCTTGCACTTGCGTGGCCCGGTAATGGGGGACAACCTTGATTGATAGTTCAACTAGCCAGGCGCCAATGCTGTAATTGGCACGGTGGCAATGTATTGGATCCATTCAGCCAGTAGGTTGTTAAAAGGTGTAAGCGCGCCACGCTATTTAATATTTAAATAACACCGAGTCTAAAACTGTAGGACAAAAGCAGTTGCGCCCAACAAACACTGCGCGCGACTTGATCTTATTGAATGAGCGCCACCTATTCACTGCGGAAATATGTGTAGACGGAAGATTTCAAATTGTGTCAATTTTCTTACGCCTTCAAAAGAGGCGAGTGATAGGACGACCTCGCCCGCGTGGGTCCTATCGACCAAGACTGATGCATTTGCAAACAAGGAAGTCCGTTTATGTCAAAAGTAAAAGAGAAGGCTATTGTTTCTGCCGCGCAAGCCAGCACGGCTTACTCGCAAATCGATAGCTTCAGCCATTTGTACGACCGTGGCGGCAACCTCACGGTCAATGGCAAACCGTCCTACAGCGTCGACCAGGCAGCCAACTTTTTGCTGCGTGATGGTGCCGCTTACCGGGACGTCGATGGCAACGGCAAGATCAACCTGACTTACACCTTCCTGACCTCGGCTACCACGGCCACCATGAACAAACATGGCATCTCCGGGTTCAGCCAGTTCAATACCCAGCAGAAAGCACAGGCCGCACTGGCCATGCAATCCTGGTCGGATGTCGCCAACGTGAGCTTTACCGAAAAAGCCACCGGCGGTGACGCCCACATGACCTTCGGTAACTACAGCGGCGGCCAGGATGGCGCGGCGGCGTTCGCCTACCTGCCCGGCAACGGCGCAGGCTACGACGGCGTCTCGTGGTACCTGACCAACAGTGGCTACAGGGAAAACACCACGCCGGACGTGAACAACTACGGCCGTCAGACCCTGACCCACGAAATCGGCCACACCCTGGGCCTGTCCCACCCTGGCGACTACAACGCCGGTAATGGCAACCCAACCTACAACGACGCGACCTACGGACAGGACACGCGCGGCTACAGCATCATGAGTTACTGGAGCGAGAGCAACACCAAGCAAAACTTCAGTAAAGGTGGCGTCGAAGCCTATGCTTCCGGCCCGCTGATCGATGACATTGCCGCGGTCCAGAAGCTCTACGGCGCCAACTACGCGACCCGCGCAGATGACACCACCTACGGTTTCAACTCCAACACCGGTCGTGATTTCTATAGCGCAAAATCCAGTGCCGACAAGCTGGTATTTTCGGTATGGGACGGTGGCGGCAACGACACCCTGGACTTCTCCGGTTTTACCCAGAACCAGAAAATCAACCTCAACGAGGCCTCGTTCTCCGACGTGGGCGGCATGGTCGGCAACGTGTCCATCGCCAAAGGCGCCACCATCGAGAACGCCCTCGGCGGTTCGGGTAATGACCTGATCATTGGTAACAACGCAGCCAACGTGATCAAAGGCGGTGCCGGCAACGACATCATCTACGGCGGCGGCGGTGCGGACCAACTGTGGGGCGGCACCGGCAGCGATACCTTCGTGTACGGCGCCAGCAGCGACTCCAAGCCAGGTGCTTCGGACAAGATCTTTGACTTCACCTCGGGTTCGGACAAGATCGACGTGTCCGGCATTACCAAAGGTGCGGGCTTGAGCTTCGTCAGTGCGTTCACCGGGCATGCCGGCGACGCCGTACTGAGTTATGCCTCGGGTACTAACCTGGGCACCTTCGCCGTAGACTTCTCCGGGCATGGCGTGGCGGATTTCCTCGTCACTACCGTGGGCCAGGCAGCTGCCAGCGACATCGTGGCGTGATGTAAAGCGCGCGGCGCTGCGGCGCCGCGCACTCTGCCGGAGTTGAAGATGCCGCGTTTTTTTCATTTGATCGCCTGTGTTTCACAGGTGTTGTTCGTGTCGGCAGGAGCCCATGCAATGGCTAGCAGTCTCGTTTTACCCTCAACCGCGCAATTGGCCGGCCATTGGCAGTTGCACCAGCACGATCAGGTCTGCGCGCTGGACCTGTTGGAAAAGGCCAACGCCCTGGCCGGTGATGTCGCCTGCGCCGAGCAATGGCTGGGTGAAAAGCCCCTGACGTGGTCGCCGACGCCGGACGGTATTTGGCTGATGAACGCCGAAGGCACTGGCATTACCCATTTAAATCGCCAGAAACCCGGCGAATATAAAGGGCATACAACTGCGGGCACGGAAGTTGTTCTGCAACGAATACCTTAGTTAACAGTAATAAGCATATAACTCGATTTTAATAGTTGGCCGTCCCTTGTTGGAGGCGCGGGCAACTGTTGCGCGTCATTCGGTTCAGGGAAGATCAAACACTATGGCGACGTCCCGTGCGGTTGCACCCTTATTCAGGGCGCTGGGTGAATATAAGAGCATTTTGATCAGCATCGGCTGTTTCACCGCATTGATTAACGTATTGATGCTGGTGCCGTCGATTTACATGCTGCAAGTGTATGACCGCGTGTTGTCTTCGCAGAATGAAACCACGCTGGAGATGTTGACGCTGATGGTCGTGGGCTTCTTTGCCTTTATTGGCGCACTCGAAGCCCTGCGCAGTTTTATCGTGATTCGCATCGGCAGCCAGTTAGAGCGGCGTTTCAACTTGCGCGTGTACAAAGCCGCGTTTGAACGCAACCTGCAACGCGGCCAGGGCAATGCCGGGCAGTCGCTGGGCGACCTCGGGGTTATTCGTCAATTCATCACCGGGCCTGCGCTGTTCGCGTTTTTCGATGCGCCGTGGTTCCCCATCTACCTGCTGGTGATCTTCCTG
This sequence comes from Pseudomonas sp. ICMP 460, assembly GCF_002723595.1. Lineage (NCBI taxonomy): Bacteria > Pseudomonadati > Pseudomonadota > Gammaproteobacteria > Pseudomonadales > Pseudomonadaceae > Pseudomonas > Pseudomonas sp. ICMP 460. Next base: position 16,610 of record NZ_LKBR01000025.1, on the reverse strand, counting down.
TTCAACGTGTGGCTGGGCGTGCTGGCCACGGCGGGCGCGGTGCTGTTGATCGCGCTGGCGTGCCTGAATGAATACCTGACCAAAAAACCGCTGGGCGAAGCGGGCGCGTTTTCCCAGCAGTCGACCCAGTTGGCCACCAGCCATTTGCACAACGCCGAGACCATCCAGGCCATGGGCATGCTCGGCGCGTTGCGCAAACGCTGGTTTGCCGTGCATTTGCAATTTCTCGGTTTTCAGAACAAGGCCAGCGACACGGGCTCAATCATCACCTCGCTGAGCAAGTCGCTGCGCCTGTGCCTGCAATCGCTGGTGCTGGGCCTGGGCGCGTTTTTGGTGATCAAAGGCGAGATGACCGCCGGCATGATGATCGCAGGCTCCATCCTGATGGGCCGCGTGCTCAGCCCCATCGACCAGTTGATTGCGGTATGGAAGCAATGGAGCTCGGCCAAGCTGGCCTACCAGCGGTTGGACGATTTGCTGCGTGAATTTGCCGCCGACGAGGCGCCCATGGCGCTGCCCGCGCCCAAGGGCCAAGTGAGCTTCGAGCAGGTCAGCGCAGGCCCGCCCGGGCGGCGCATGCCGACCTTGCAGCAGGTCAGCTTTAACCTCGGCGCCGGTGAAGTGCTCGGTGTGCTCGGAGCCTCGGGCTCGGGTAAATCGACCCTCGCGCGCGTGTTGGTGGGCGTATGGCCAACCCTGGCCGGCACCGTGCGCCTGGATGGCGCCGACATTCATCGCTGGGACCGTGAAGACCTCGGCCCGCATATCGGTTACTTGCCGCAAGACATCGAGCTGTTCAGCGGCAGCATCGCCGACAACATTGCGCGTTTTCGCGATGCCGACCCGGCGCTGGTGGTCAAGGCCGCCCAACAAGCCGGCGTGCATGAGCTGATCCTGCGCCTGCCACAAGGCTACGACACGGTGCTGGGTGACAGCGGCGGCGGCTTGTCCGGTGGCCAAAAGCAACGCGTCGCCCTGGCGCGTGCGCTGTACGGCGGGCCGCGCCTGATCGTGCTGGATGAGCCCAACTCCAACCTCGACACCGTCGGCGAAGCCGCCTTGGCCAGTGCCATCGTGCAGATGAAAGCCCAAGGCAGCAGCGTGGTGCTGGTGACGCACCGTTCCTCGGCGTTGGCGCAGGCCGACAAGTTGCTGGTGTTGAACGACGGGCGTTTGCAGGCCTTCGGCCCCAGCCAGGAAGTGCTGCGGGCCTTGTCGGGCCAGCCGCACGAAGCACCGCGTGAAAAGGCCGGCGTCAGCCTGAGCCGTCAGTATCAAGCCGCAGGGAACCCTGGCGCATGAGTAGCCTCACTGTTGAACCTCGTTTTAAAGAACGCGACGCCGGTTTTTTTGTGCGCATCGGCTGGCTGATGACCCTCGTCGGCGCGGGTGGATTTTTCCTCTGGGCCAGCTTGGCACCGCTCGATCAAGGCATCCCGGTGCAAGGCACGGTGGTGGTGTCGGGCAAGCGCAAGGCCGTGCAAACCTTCAGCCCCGGCGTGGTCAGCCGGATTCTGGTGAAGGAGGGCGAGTGGGTGAAACAGGGCCAACCGCTGTTTCGCCTCGACCAGACCCAGAACCAGGCCGATGTGCAATCGCTGCAAGCCCAGTACCGCATGGCGTGGGCCAGCGTGGCGCGCTGGCAGGCCGAGCGTGACAACCGTGCAGGCATCAGCTTTCCGGCCGAACTGAGCGCCAGCCCGGACCCGGCGTTGGCGCTGGTACTCGAAGGCCAGCGCCAACTGTTCAGCAGCCGCCGCGAAGCGGTTGCCCGTGAACAAGCAGGCATTCGCGCGAATATCGACGGCGCAACCGCGCAGTTGAACGGCATGCGCCGCGCGCGCAGCGATTTAACCGCCCAGGCGCAATCGCTGCGCGACCAACTGAGCAACCTGCAACCGCTGGCCGACAACGGCTATATCCCGCGCAACCGGCTGATGGAATACCAGCGCCAGTTGTCCCAGGTGCAGCAGGACCTGGCGCAGAACAGCGGCGAAACCGGCCGTGTGGAGCAGGGCATCGTTGAATCGCGGCTCAAGTTGCAGCAGCACAGCGACGAATATCAAAAAGAGGTGCGCAGCCAATTGGCCGACGCGCAATTGCGCAGCGTTACCCTCGAACAGCAACTGACCTCGGCAGGCTTCGACCTGCAGCACAGCGAAATCAACGCGCCGGCCGATGGCATTGCGGTCAACCTTGGCGTGCACACCGTCGGCGCCGTGGTGCGTGCCGGTGAAACCTTGCTGGAAATCGTGCCCCAAGGCACTCGCCTGGAAGTGGAAGGGCATTTGCCGGTGCACCTGGTCGACAAGGTCGGCGCGCATTTGCCGGTCGACATCCTTTTCACCGCCTTCAACCAGAGCCGCACGCCGCGTGTGCCGGGGGAAGTCAGCCTGATCTCCGCCGACCAGATGCTCGATGAAAAAACCGGCGCGCCGTATTACGTGCTGCGCACCACGGTGAGTGAGTCCGGCCTGCAAAAACTGCATGGCCTGGTGATCAAGCCAGGCATGCCGGCCGAGATGTTTGTGCGCACCGGCGAACGCTCGTTGCTCAATTACCTGTTCAAGCCGCTGCTCGATCGTGCCGGCTCCGCGTTGACTGAGGAATGAGCATGAAACCTGTGTTCATTGCCTTGCTGCTGTGCTGCACCAGTGCGCACGCGGCCATGGGCCCGTTCGATGTGTATGAGCAAGCGTTGCGTAACGATCCGGTGTTTTTGGGCGCGATCAAAGAGCGCGATGCGGGCCTGGAAAACCGCACTATCGGCCGCGCCGGGCTGTTGCCGCGGCTGTCCTACAACTACAACAAGGGCCGCAATAACTCCGAAGCGCACCTGCCGGACGGGCGCGGCGGCAACTACCGCGACGACCGTAACTACAACAGTTACGGCTCGACCTTCAGCCTGCAACAGCCGTTGTTCGACTACGAAGCTTATGCCAACTACCGCAAGGGCGTGGCGCAGTCGCTGTTTGCCGATGAAACCTTTCGCGACAAGAGCCAGGCGCTGCTGGTGCGGGTACTGACCTATTACACGCAGGCGTTGTTTGCCCAGGACCAGATCGACATTGCCCGCGCCAAGAAGAAGGCCTTCGAGCAGCAATTCCAGCAAAACCAGCACCTGTTCCAGCAAGGCGAGGGCACGCGCACCGACATTCTGGAAGCCGAGTCGCGTTATGAGTTGGCCACCGCTGAAGAGATCCAGGCGCTGGATGAGCAGGACGCATCGCTGAGGGAATTGGGCGCGTTGATCGGCGTGCAGAGCGTCAACATCAATGACCTGGCACCGCTGAACCAGAGCTTTGCCGCCTTCACGCTGACCCCGGCCAACTACGACACCTGGCATGAACTGGCGATCAGCAATAACCCGACCCTTGCGTCGCAGCGCCAAGCCGTCGAAGTGGCGCGTTATGAAGTCGAGCGCAACCGCGCCGGGCACTTGCCCAGGGTCACCGCCTATGCCAGCTCGCGCAAGCAGGAGTCCGACAGCGGCAACACCTACAACCAGCGCTACGACACCAACACCATCGGCATCGAAATCAGCGTGCCGCTGTATGCCGGTGGCGCCATCTCGGCGTCCACCCGCCAGGCCAGTCGCGGCATGGAACAGGCCGAATTTGAGCTGGAAGGCAAAACCCGCGAAACCCTGATCGAGCTGCGGCGCCAGTTCAGCGCCTGCCTGTCGGGCGTGAGCAAGCTGCGCGCCTATCAAAAGGCGCTGAGCTCCGCCGAAGCGCTGGTGGTGTCGACCAAGCAAAGCATCCTCGGCGGCGAGCGCGTCAACCTCGATGCGCTGAACGCCGAGCAACAGCTTTACAGCACCCGTCGCGACCTGGCCCAGGCGCGTTACGACTACCTGATGGCCTGGACCAAATTGCACTACTACGCGGGCAACTTGCGCGACACCGACCTGGCAAAAGTCGACGAGGCCTTCGGCCCTGTGAAATGAGCCGCCATAACAACAATAAGGATGGTTTTAATGATCACCGATTCACCGCGCTTCAAACCCTTTACCGCAGGCTCATTGCTGCTGTTGTCCGTTGCGGCCCAAGCGGCTTACACCGAGACCGGCCAGCCGGGTAACCCGGCCAGTTGGCGTTCTGCCGAATTCCAGAGCGACTGGGGCTTGGGCCGCATGAAGGCGGATGAAGCCTACGCCGCCGGAATCACCGGCAACGCGGTGAAAATCGGTGCGTTGGACTCGGGGTTCGATGCCGATCACCCGCAAGCCACCACAGCGCGCTACCACGCCGTCAGCGCCACCGGCACTTACGTGGATGGCAGCGCGTTCAGCACCACCGGCGCGCTCAACCCCAACAACGACTCGCATGGCACGCATGTCACCGGCACCATGGGCGCGGCCCGTGATGGCGTGGGCATGCACGGCGTGGCCTACAACGCGCAAATCTATGTGGGCAACACCAACGCGAATGACAGTTTTCTGTTTGGCCCGACGCCGGACCCCAAGTACTTAAAGGCGGTGTACAGCGCCCTGGTCGATTCCGGCGTGCGCGCGATCAACAACAGTTGGGGCAGCCAGCCCAAAGACGTCAGCTACCAAACCCTCGGCGACCTGCATGCCGCTTACGCGCAGCATTACCAGCAGGGCACGTGGCTGGATGCGGCGGCGGACGTGGCCAAGGCCTCGGTGATCAACGTGTTCAGCGCCGGCAACAGCGGCTACGCGAATGCCAGCGTGCGTTCGGCGCTGCCGTACTTTCAGCCGGAACTCGAAGGCCACTGGCTGGCCGTGTCGGGCCTGGACAAGGCGAATAACCAGAAATACAACCAGTGCGGCATCGCCAAGTACTGGTGCATTTCCACCCCCGGCGCGTTGATCAACAGCACCGTTCCGGGTGGCGGCTACGGCGTAAAATCCGGCACCTCGATGTCGGCGCCGCATGCCACTGGCGCCTTGGCGCTGGTGATGGAACGCTATCCGTACATGAACAACCAGCAGGCGTTGCAGGTGCTGTTGACCACCGCCACGCAGCTCGACGGCTCAATCACCCAAGCCCCCAACAGCAGCGTGGGCTGGGGCGTGCCGGACCTGGGCCGGGCGATGCACGGGCCAGGGCAATTGCTTGGCGCGATGGACGTAAATCTGGCGGCCGGGCAGGGCGATGTATGGAGCAACGGCATCTCTGACCAGGCGTTGCTGCAACGCCAGGCCGAGGATCGCAACGAACACAGCGCCTGGCAGCAAACCCTGATCGACAAGGGCTGGCAAAACGGCGTGAGCGCGACCGCCAGCCAGCAGGACCAGACCGACTACGCGGTGGGTAGCGCGCGCGACCTGGCTGCGGCGAACCGCGTGTACGCAGGCAGCCTGATCAAATCCGGTGCCGGCAGCCTGGTGCTCAGCGGTGACAGCACCTATCGCGGCGCAACCACCATCAATGGCGGCTTGCTGGCGGTGAATGGCGCGTTGGCCTCGGCGGTGAGCGTCAACAACAGCGGCACGCTTGGCGGTTCCGGGCGCATTGCGGCGCTGCAGGTGAACAGTGGCGGCCGCGTGGCGCCAGGCAATTCCGTCGGCACCTTGCAGGTGGCGGGCGACGTGAATTTGGGCGCGGGCTCGACCTACGCGGTGGAACTGACGCCGACCAGCAGCGACCGCATTGTGGCGGGCGGCAAGGCCGTGCTGGGTGGCGGTACGGTCAGCCTGGCGCTGGAAAACAGCCCCACGCTGCTCAGCCAGAGCCAGGCGCAAAGCCTGATCGGCCGTCAATACAACATTCTTCAGGCGGCCGGCGGCGTACAGGGGCAGTTTGGTCAGGTGCTGCCTGACTATCTGTTCCTTGGCGGCACGCTCGACTACGCGGCGAATGGCGTGCAATTGAACGTGGTGCGCAATGAGACCAGCTTCGCCAGCGTCGGGGCCACGCGCAACCAGCGCGCTGTCGCTGGCGCCGCCGAGCAATTGGGCGCGGGCAACCCGGTGTATGAAAGCGTGCTGCAGTCGGATTCGGTGGCGGCGGCCCAACAAGGCTTGCAGCAGTTGTCGGGCGAAATCTACCCGGCGCTTGGCGCGATGCTGATCAACGACAGCCTGCAACTGCGCGACGCGGTGGGCGAGCGCCTGCGCCATGTGCCGGTCAGCGGCGAGCGCAACCTGTGGTTCAAGGCGCTTGGCGCCTGGGGCAAGGCCGACAGCCGCAGCGAAACGGCGGGCGCCACGACGTCCATCGGCGGCCTGCTCGCGGGTGTCGACGGCGCCCTTGATGAGCAGACCCGCGTGGGTGTGGTCGCCGGCTACAGCGACAGTTCATTGAGCCTGGGCAACGGCACGCATTCATCGGCGTCCATCGACAGTTACCACTTCGGCGCGTACGCCGGGCGTGAATTGGGTGATTGGCGCGTCAGCGTCGGCGGCGCTTACAGCTGGCATCGCGGCGATGTAAAGCGTGACCTCAACGATGGCGAAGTGAGTGGCAAGCAAAAGGCCAAGCTGGAGGCGCGTACTGCGCAGTTTTTCACCGAGGCCGCCTACCGCATTCACCTGCAACCGTTGGCGCTGGAGCCGTTCGCCAACCTGGCTTACGTGCATTTGGACAGCGATTCCTTCCACGAAAAAGGTGATGCCGCAGCGCTGCAGCGCGGCAGCGATCAGCGCGATGCGCTGCTCAGCACGCTCGGTCTGCGGGCGCTGAAAAGCCTGCCTTTGAATGACCACCAGCAACTGCAACTCTCCGGTTCGCTGGGCTGGCAACACAGCCTCAGCGCTGTCGAGTCCGCCGAACACCTGGCGTTTGTCGCAGGCGGGCCTTCGTTCGCGGTGCGCAGTACGCCGTTGCTGCGTGATGCCGCGCTGGTCGGTGTGCAGGCCAGCCTGGCGCTGAGCGCGCAGACGCGAATCAACCTGGATTACAACGGCCAGTTGGGCGGCCGCGAGAAAACCCAGGGCGTGGGCTTGAGCCTCAACTGGCAGTTCTAAAACACCCTCATTCAAAACCAGTTCCACCACTGTGCGTTCCCACGCGCAGCCAAGGAATGCCTCCCGTGACGCCTGACAACCTCGCCAACAGCGGGACGCAGAGCGCCTGGGGCGGCATTCCCACGCAGCGCGCGGCAACCCTCAAAAACGTCATAAAAACTAAGGACGGTCAACGTGAACAAACGCAAAGCAGGGGGTTTTTCCGCCACTCGCACAGGCCCGGGCTACCCGCTCAGTGCGCTGCTGTGCTGCCTGGCAGGTCTGGGCAGCGCCCAGGCCGCGCCCTATGTAGAAACCGGCAAACTGGGCGACGCCGCCAGTTGGCGCAGCGACGAGTTCAAGGCCGACTGGGGCCTGGGCGCGGTGCATGCAGACACCGCCTACGCGGCCGGCTACACCGGCAAGGGCGTCAAGCTTGGGATCTTCGATCAGCCGGTGTACGCCGCGCACCCGGAATTTGCCAGCCCCAACAAAGTGGTGACGATTGTCACCGAGGGCATTCGCCAATACACCGACCCGTACATTCCGGTGAAGGCGGGCGATGCATTCCGTTACGACGGCACGCCGTCGTTGGGCTCCAACGGCAAATTGGGTAACCACGGCACCCACGTCGGCGGCATCGCCGCGGGCAACCGCGATGGCGGGCCGATGCATGGCGTGGCGTTCAATGCTCAAATCATCAGCGCCGAAAACGGCGACCCCGGCCCGGAAGACGGGATCATCCTCGGCAACGACGGCGCGGTCTACAAAGCCGGCTGGGACGCACTGGTCGAAAGCGGCGCGCGAATCATCAATAACAGCTGGGGCATCGGCATCGGCGACCAGTACGCGAAAGGCGGGCGCGACCCGGCCTTTCAGAATTTCACCGTGAATGAAGCGCAGGCGCAGTTCAATAACATTCGGCCGATCCTCGGCACTCTTGCCGGTGGCGCTTATCAAGGTGCAATTGATGCCGCGCGCAGCGGTGTGTTGACGATCTTTGCCGCCGGTAACGATTACAACCGCAACAACCCGGACGCGATTTCCGGCCTCGCGTATTTTGTGCCGGACATCGCGCCGAACTGGCTGTCGGTGGCGGCCTTGCAGCAAAACCCGGACACCACCAGCGCCAATCCGTATGTGATCAGCACCTTTTCATCGCGCTGCGGCTATGCGGCGAGCTTTTGCGTGTCGGCCCCCGGCACGCGCATTTACAGTTCGATCATCAACGGCACCAGCCTGGAAACCCTCACCACCGACTACGCCAACTTCAACGGCACCTCCATGGCCGCGCCGCACGTGGCCGGCAGCGCGGCGGTGCTGATGGAGCGCTTCCCGTACATGAATGGCGAGCAAATTTCCACGTTGCTGAAAACCACCGCCACCGACCTCGGCGCGCCGGGCATCGATTCACTGTATGGCTGGGGCATGATCAACCTGGGCAAGGCGGTAAACGGGCCGGGAATGTTCGTCACGGCTGAAGATATTCCGGCTGAGTTTCGCATCGACGGTGCCTATGGCAGCGGGCAATTTGTAGCGGACCTGCCAGGCATCGGCGCGGTGGTGGATGCCGGCAAACCGACCGAACGCGTGTGCACCGACGTGCATTGCGGGCGCGATGTGTGGAGCAATGACATCTCGGGCCATGGCGGCCTTACCAAGCAGGGCATCGGTACGTTGCTGCTGACCGGCAGCAACACCTACAGCGGCCCGACCCTGGTTAATCAGGGTTTGCTGGCCATCAACGGGTCGGTGACGTCTGACGTCACTGTCAGCCAGAGCGGCATCGTCGGTGGCTCGGGGCGCATCGGTTCGCTGACCGCGCAAAGCGGCGGCACCGTGGCGCCGGGTAACTCGATTGGCACGCTGAACGTGGCGGGCGATGTGACCTTTAACGCCGGCTCGACCTACGCGGTGGAGTTGTCGCCGACCAGCAGCGACCAAATCGTCGCCAGCGGCACCGCCACGCTCAACGGCGGCACCGTCACCCTGGCCCTGGAAAACAGCCCGACCTTGCTGAGCAACGCGCAGGCCGCAAGCTTGATCGGTCGTCAGTACAACATCCTGCAAGCGGCGGGTGGCATTACCGGCAATTTCGCTGCGGTAGTGCCGGACTACCTGTTTATCGGTGGCACGCTGAACTACGCCGCTAACGGCGTGCAGTTGGCTGTGGCGCGCAATGCCAACAGCTTTGCCAGCGTCGCCGCCACGCCAAACCAGCGTTCCGTCGCGGCGGCCGCCGAGCAATTGGGGGCGGGCAACGCGGTGTATGAAAGCCTGTTGTTGGCGCCGACTGCGGCTTCGGCACAAGGTGCGTTCCAGCAACTGTCCGGCGAAATTTACCCGGCGTTGGAAAATGCCTTGGTCAACGACAGCCGCTACGTGCGCGAAGCGGTGGGTGAGCGCTTGCGCAATGGCGACATGGGCGCGAGCAGCCAAACCCTCGACAGCCGTGGCAACGTCTGGGTCAAGGCACTCGGTGCGTGGGGCAAGGCTGACAGCCGCAACGACACCGCAGGCTACACCAGCGCCATCGGCGGCCTGCTGGCCGGCGTCGACGGCGCGCTCGACGACGCCACCCGCATCGGCTTGGTGGCAGGCTACAGCGACACCTCGTTGAACATGGGCAGCGACACTCACAGCCGTGCTTCGGTCGACAGTTACCACTTCGGCGCCTATGCCGGGCGTGAGATCGGCGCCTGGCGTTTGAGTGGCGGTGCGACCTACAGCTGGCATCGCGCCGACGTGAAGCGCGACCTGCAATACGGCGCTGTAGCCGGCAAGCAGACCGCCAAGGTCGATGCACGCAGCACGCAGGTGTTCACCGAAGCGGCGTACCGCGTCAACCTGCAACCGTTGGCGCTGGAACCGTTCGCCAACCTGGCTTACGTGCATCTGGACAGCGATGGCTTCACTGAAAAAGGCGATGCCGCTGCGTTGAAAGGCCGTGATGACACCCGCGACGTGGTGCTGAGCACCTTGGGAGTGCGGGCCTTGAAGACCTTCAACGTCAACGACCATCAGCAACTGGAGGTGTCCGGCACATTGGGCTGGCAGCACAACCTGAGCAGCGTCGATTCCGAACAGCACCTGGCGTTTGCCTCGGGCGGGCCTTCGTTTGCGGTGGAAAGTACGCCACGCGCGCGTGATGCGGCATTGGTCGGTGCACGGGTCAGCCTGGCGCTGAGCAAAGAGGCGCGGGTGAGCTTTGATTACAACGGCCTGCTGGCCAGCAAAGACAAGGTGCACGGGGTGGGTTTGAGCCTCGACTGGGCCTTCTAAAGGGTGAAAAACCTGATGCATACGCCGGGCGCTCGTGAGCGCCGGGCTTATGCATAAGCGGTACAAGTGTTTTCGCTTTCTCGACAAATCCAACAAAAGAGAGGCATTACCATGGGTATCTTTGACTATAAAAACCTTGGCAACGAGGGTTCTAAAACGTTGTTCGCCGATGCAATGGCGATCACCTTGTATACCTACCACAACCTGGATAACGGCTTTGCCGTGGGCTACCAGCACAACGGTTTGGGGGTGGGCTTACCGGCCACACTGGTCGGTGCGCTGCTCGGCAGCACCGACTCACAAGGCGTGATTCCCGGCATTCCGTGGAACCCCGACTCGGAAAAAGCCGCGCTTGAGGCTGTGCAAAAAGCCGGTTGGACGCCGATCAGTGCGAGTGCGCTGGGCTATGGCGGCAAGGTCGATGCGCGCGGCACCTTCTTTGGCGAAAAAGCCGGCTACACCACGGCGCAAGTCGAGGTGCTGGGCAAATACGATCATGCCGGCAAGCTGCTCGAAATCGGCATTGGCTTTCGTGGCACCTCGGGGCCACGCGAAAGCCTGATCAGCGATGCCATCGGCGATCTGATCAGCGACCTGCTCGCCGCCTTGGGGCCTAAGGATTATGCGAAAAACTACGCGGGTGAAGCCTTCGGTGGCCTGCTCAAAAATGTCGCCGACTATGCCGGTGCGCAGGGCTTGAGCGGCAAAGACATTGTGGTCAGCGGCCACAGCCTGGGCGGGCTGGCGGTCAACAGCCTGGCGGATTTAAGCAGCAGCAAATGGTCGGGCTTCTACAAGGACGCCCACTATGTGGCCTTTGCCTCGCCAACCCAAAGTGCCGGCGACAAGGTGCTGAATATCGGTTACGAAAACGACCCGGTGTTTCGCGCTTTGGACGGCTATTCCTCCAACCTGTCGTCGTTTGGCGTGCACGACAAGCCGCACGACTCGACCACCGACAATATCGTCAGCTTCAACGACCACTACGCGTCGACCGTGTGGAATGTGCTGCCGTTTTCGATCGTCAACCTGCCGACCTGGGTGTCGCACCTGCCCACGGCGTATGGCGACGGCATGACGCGCATCCTCGAATCCGGCTTCTACAACCAGATGACCCGCGACGCCACGGTGATCGTCGCCAACCTGTCCGACCCGGCGCGGGCCAACACCTGGGTGCAGGACCTCAATCGCAATGCCGAACCGCATAAGGGCAACACGTTTATCATCGGCAGTCACGGCGACGACCTGATCCAGGGCGGCAAGGGTGCGGACTTTATCGAGGGAGGCAAGGGCAATGACACGATCCGCGACAACAGTGGGCATAACAGCTTTTTGTTCAGCGGCCACTTCGGCAACGACCGCGTGATTGGCTACCAACCGACAGACACACTGGTGTTCAAGGATGTGGCGGGGAGCACCGACCTGCGTGACCACGCCAAGGTCGTCGGCGCCGATACCGTGCTCACGTTTGGCGCCGACTCGGTGACCCTGGTGGGTGTCGGGCATGGCGGGCTGTGGACGGACGGTATCATGATCGGCTGAGTTAAAGCCCTGTGGCGAGCAACCTGTGGCGAGCGGGCAAGCCCGCTCGCCACAACACGGTTGTGATTACTTTTCGTCGCGCACTGTGGCCACGTCATCGGCTTTCACGCGGATGTGCTTGCCGGCTATATCGGTGAACTCATAGAAGCCGTCGGCGGTTTTGGTTTTGGGGGTGTCTTGCGTCAAATACTGCGTGCCATTTTGCAATGTCACCACGGTTTGCGTCGCGCAACCGGCCAGTACCAGAAAAGTGAGTGCAACCATCGGTAGACCCAAATTCTTCATGTTCATAACCCTGCCTTTAACCCTGAAAAGTCCCGCGCCATGGGCTGCGGGGCGATAAATGTTACTCGATCAACAGCCCTATCTGATCACTTTTATACGAAAAGTTGCGTGCGCCATTTATCTATTAGCGTTTGCAACAAGCGGTTTGCATCGGCACTCTGTATGCATAACCAGTATTTGATCAGCGCGCGCCATGGCCAACCCCCTCGACGACCCCTTGTATTACCTGCACAACTTCCGCCAAGTGCTGCATTGGCTGGGGCAGCGTTATGCCGATTTGCTCGACGCCGAAGAATTGCACTTCATTCAGCAATTCGACAGGTTGCCGCAGGCTTCACAAGCGCTGCTGGTGCGCATGGTGATGCGCAAGGGCGTGCACTTTCGTGCGAGCAAACTCAACTACCTCGAAATTGGCTGCACCCACGCCGCCGCGCTCGCGCTGGTCGAACAGGGCTGGGTGGATGAGCGCAGCCTGCTGGCGTTTGAAGCGCTGTTCGCGCTGCTGCAAAAGCGCGAAATTCTCGACGCGTTCAAACCGTGGATTGATCAACCCAAGGCCAAAAAGGCCGACTGGCTGGCGTCGCTGGCCGAGCAGTTCACCGAGCCGCGCAGCTTTGCGGATTGGTGCCCGCAGGTCGGCGATGCGCTCTACAGCCTCACCGTGATGGACCTCTGCGACCGCCTGCGGCTGATGTTCTTCGGCAATCTGTACCAGGACTGGTCGGAGTTCGTGCTGGCGGACCTGGGCATCTACACCTACGAAAAAGTCGAGTTCTGCGCCGAGTCGCGTGGCCTGCGCAATCGCGACGATGTGCACGGGTTTCTGTTCCTGCACCACTGCCAGCAGGCCTTTGAAGCCGGGCATGCGCTGGACGAGGTGTTGGCGCAAATAGCGACGCTTGTCACCGACAATCCCTGGCTGGAAAAACGCCGCGCCAAGTTGCTGTTCCAGATCGGTCAATGTTGCGAGCGCAGTGCCGAACTGGAGCTGGCGCAACAGATTTACCGTGGTTGCGCCTACCCCGGCGCGCGCTCACGGCTGATTCGCGTGCTCGAGCGCCAAGCCGATTACAGCCAAGCCATGGCCTTGGCGTGCGCCGCGCAACAAGCGCCGGAAAGCGCCGCCGAACACCAGCATATGCTGCGGGTGCTGCCGCGCCTGCGGCGCAAACTTGGCGAGCCGGCGCTGCCCAAGCCCAAGCCGCGTGCGGTGACGCGCCTGGACTTGGCGCTGGCCGTGCCGGAGCCGCTGATGTCGGTGGAATATTGCGTGCAGACGCACCTCAGCGAGCCCGATGCGCCGGTGCATTACGTCGAGAATGGGCTGATCAATTCGCTGTTCGGGCTGTTGTGCTGGGAGGTGATTTTTGCGCCGTTGCCGGGCGCGTTTTTCCACCCGTTCCAGCGTGGGCCGGTGGACCTGCACAGCGAAGATTTTCATCAGCGCCGCGCCAGCTTGTTCGCCGCGTGTTTTGAACAACTCTCGGATGGTCGCTACAAAACCACCATCCGCCAACGCTATGCGCAAAAATGGGGCATTCAATCGCCCTTTGTGTTCTGGAACCTGCTCAGCGAAGAGCTGTTGGAGCAGGCGCTGGCGTGTTTGCCCGCCGAACACCTGCGCTACTGGTTTGAACGCCTGCTACTCGACATCCGCGCCAACCGCACCGGCATGCCCGACCTGATCCAGTTCTGGCCTGCGCAAAAGACCTACCGCATGATCGAGGTCAAAGGCCCCGGCGATCGCCTGCAAGACAACCAACTGCGCTGGCTGGAGTTTTGTGGTGAATACCAGATGCCGGTCACCGTCTGCTATGTGCGCTGGGCAACACCCGCTTGAGCTATAAGGTCGCGGTGCGCGCGCTGTGCGAGTTCACGGCCAAGGTCGGCGACCTCGACCTGCGTTTTACGCCGTCGCCCAGCGCCCAGGAAGGCATCGTCGGCCACCGCACCGTCGCCTCGCGGCGCAGCGCGCATTACCAGCATGAAGTCGCGCTGGAAGGCGAATACCAGCAGCTCACCGTGCGGGGCAGGGCGGACGGCTACGACCCTGACCGCAACCGCCTGGAAGAGGTCAAAACCTATCGCGGCGACCTCGACGCCCAGCCGGCTAACCACCGGCTGTTGCATTGGGCGCAGGTCAAGGTGTATGGCTGGCTGATGTGCCAGAAGCTCGGGCTTGGCGAAATCGACCTGGCGCTGGTGTATTTCGACATCGTCGGCGAGGGCGAAACCCTGCTCAACCAGCGCTTTCAGGCGGCCGACCTGGCGCTGTTTTTCAACCAGCAATGCGCGCTGTTCCTCGGCTGGGCGCGCCAGGAGATGCAGCACCGCGAAGCGCGCAACAGCGCCGCGCAGACCCTGGCGTTCCCGCACGCTGACTTTCGCCCTGGCCAGCGCGCCTTGGCCGAATCGGTGTACAAGGCGGTCAGCACCGGCCGCTGCCTGATGGCCCAGGCGCCCACCGGCATCGGCAAGACCGTCGGCACGATTTTCCCGCTGCTCAAGGCGCTGGCGCCACAACAACTGGACAAAGTCTTCTTCCTCACCGCCAAGACTCCCGGCCGCAAGTTGGCCCTCGACGCCGCACAAGTGCTGTACGACAGCCATGCCGATTTACCGCTGCGGGTGCTCGAACTGGTCGCGCGGGACAAGGCCTGCGAACACCTCGACAAAGCCTGCCATGGCGATTCCTGCCCGTTGGCCAAGGGCTTTTACGACCGCTTGCCCGCCGCGCGCACGGCCGCCTCCAGGGTGCGCCTGCTGAACCAGCGCAACCTGCGCGAGGTGGCGCTGGCGCATGACGTGTGCCCGTACTACCTGAGCCAGGAAATGGCGCGCTGGGCCGACCTGGTGGTCGCCGACTACAACTACTATTTTGACTTCGGCGCCATGCTGTTCGGCCTGGCCCAATTGAATCAATGGCGGGTCGCGGCGCTGGTCGACGAAGCCCACAACCTGGTCGAGCGTGCGCGGTCGATGTACAGCGCGAGCCTCGACCAATACAGCCTCAAGACATTGCGCGACAGCGCGCCCGAGGCGCTGAAGAAACCCTTGCAACGCCTCAATCGCGAATGGAACGCCCTGCACAAGGACCAACTCGCGCCTTACCAGGCCTATGCGAGCAAGCCGGACAAACTGCTCCAGGCGCTGAGCCTCTGTGCGAGCGCGATGGGCGATTATTTCAACGATCACCCCGAAGCCCTCAGCGGTGACCTGCAAGCCTTCTACTTCGAGGCGCTGCAATTTGCCAAAGTCGCCGAGCTGTTCAACCAACACTTCATCTTCGATATCAGCAAGCGCCCGTTCGGCGGCAAACGCAGCGCCTCAACCCTGTGCCTGCGCAACGTGGTACCCGCCGAATTTATCCGGCCCAGGCTCACGGCCGCGCGCAGTAGCGTGCTGTTTTCTGCGACCTTGAGCCCTCGGCATTATTACGCCGACTTGCTCGGCTTGCCGGCAGACACCGCGTGGGTCGATGTGGAGTCGCCGTTCAAGGCCGAGCAATTGCAGGTGCGCATCGTTGATCAGGTTTCGACGCGTTTTGTGCATCGCCAAGCGTCCCTCGAACCGATAGTCGAATTGATCGCCCGGCAATTTGCGCAACAGCCAGGCAACTATTTGGCGTTTTTCTCAAGCTTCGATTACCTGCAACAAGTGGCGCAGTTGATGGCGCAGCGGCACCCGCAGGTTGCGCTGTGGCTGCAGTCACGCGGCATGGCCGAGGCCGAGCGGCAGGCCTTCCTCGATCAGTTCACCCAGCACAGCCAGGGCATCGGCTTTGCGGTGCTGGGCGGGGCGTTTGGCGAAGGCATCGATTTGCCGGGCGCGCGCTTGATCGGGGCGTTTATCGCGACCTTGGGGTTGCCGCAACTGAACCCGGTCAACGAGCAAATGAAGGCGCGCATGGGTGCGATTTTCGGCGCAGGTTATGACTACACTTACCTGTACCCCGGCATTCAAAAAGTCGTGCAGGCAGCGGGGAGGGTGATCCGCAGCCAACAGGACCGCGGCGTGGTGATGTTGATCGACGACCGCTTTGGCGAGGCGCGCGTGCGGCAGTTGTTGCCGCGCTGGTGGGCAGTGGATTAAGTGCGCCGGGGTTATTGATGCTTTCTGTGGGAGATTCTGTGGCTGAAAAAGCGGGACGCAGAGCGTCCGGAGCGGCATTACCACGCAGAGCGTGGGAACGATCATCCCCCAAGCCGAATGTGGTCAAACTGTGGGAGGGGGCTTGCTCCCGATTGCGGTGTGTCAGTCAACTCATGTATCAACTGTAAAACTGCTATCGGGAGCAAGCCGCCTCCCACAAAAAGCAAAAAAAGCAAATCTGTTGTGTATGCAAAACCCGCCCTTGATCTGCTTCTGATCTGCTTCAACCACTCAGGTCGGCTTTCAGGCCGCCGTGCTCTTGCTCTTGATCTTGATCTGAGAAGCGCCCCGTTAAACCACGANTGATCTGCTTCAACCACTCAGGTCGGCTTTCAGGCCGCCGTGCTCTTGCTCTTGATCTTGATCTGAGAAGCGCCCCGTTAAACCACGATGGCCGCACGCAGGCTTGAATCCGTGGGTAACCCGGCAGGAC
>NZ_LKBR01000024.1:0-281648 GCF_002723595.1 Pseudomonas sp. ICMP 460 | reverse complement strand
AAGGGCCGTCGAAGACTACGACGTTGATAGGTTGGGTGTGTAAGCGCTGTGAGGCGTTGAGCTAACCAATACTAATTGCCCGTGAGGCTTGACCATATAACACCCAAGCAATTTGCTTGCTCTAACGAGCACCAGATTGCGGTGTGTGAAGACGATAGAACCGAAAGTTCGATCTCGCAAAACACCGAAAGCTGTCACATACCCAATTTGCTGAAACCAGATTGCGGTGTGTGAAGACGATAGAACCGAAAGTTCGATCTCGCAAAACACCGAAAGCTGTCACATACCCAATTTGCTGAAGCGAGGCCACTAGGCCACGACTCAGTACCCGAATTTCTTGACGACCATAGAGCATTGGAACCACCTGATCCCATCCCGAACTCAGTAGTGAAACGATGCATCGCCGATGGTAGTGTGGGGTTTCCCCATGTGAGAGTAGGTCATCGTCAAGATTAAATTCCAGAACCCCTGTTTGCTAACGCAAACAGGGGTTTTGTTTTGGGCGGTCGAAAAGTTAATGGGTAAGGCGTGTCGCAGTTTCTTTTAGCTTCACTGGCTTGGGCTATTAAATCTCTCTGTCATTCGGACAAAAGCACCGATGCGTACGTTGCAAACTGCCAGTAATAACTGGCGATGAATTATAAATACCTGACACTTATCGTACTTTTTACCGTGCAGGGTGGACTTACAGTAACGCGACTTAAGATAACCACTATCGAGTGCATAAAAAAATTGAACTTTTCTTGACGGTTATAACGCTGTTAAGCGCTACATCAATAGTTGGTAAATATTCAGAAAGTTAGTTTTTTAAATTAAAGTTTTTTTGCAAGCCGCCGAATTCTTATGCTGTAGGACTGGCACGGAGCAGCCGTCTCGTATATTAATAATTGTCATTCCGAGAGGGCAATATGCTTAAGAACACATTGGTTAATATGAGCGTCAGGTCTAAACTGATACTCGGTTTCACGCTCGTCATAGTGCTCACCGTTCTTATCGCGCTGACGGGGTGGTCGGGCATATCATCACTCAGTGAGCGCAGTGAGCGCGTCGCTGATATTGCCAAGCTCAGTACACTGACGCGAGACATGCGCATAGCCCGTTTGGTCTATAGCTTGAATGCTGACGACGCGAACGCGGCCGGCTGGCTTAAAGCGTATGAAAACCTGGACAACCACCTGGGTTATTTAAGCAAAGTGCTGGACTCCAAACTCAACGTTCCGCATGTAAACACTGCAACAGCGGCGATGAAAGAGTACATAGGTTTCTACACTAGTTTGATCAATGCCACTCACACGCGTGAGGCCAGTCGCAGACTCGTTGGCAGCCGTGGTGATGACGCGGCAGCCAAGTTACAACAGCTCAACGTGTTGGCTAATTCGCCAGACAGCACGTCTGCACAACGCGAGCTAATGACGCAGGCCTTCACACTGTTTCAGAAAATGCGCGCCGATGTGGTGGCGTACACGCTGACGCTGAAACCCGAAGCGCAGCAGCTCGCAATTACTTCAATCTCTGCGACGTCTGCCTATATCAAAACGCTCGAAGGTTCCGGTATCCAACCCGACGCCATCAAAACGCTTGAAGCCTCGCTGAATGAGCATGAGGCTGCTTTTACACAATTTTCGAGCGCTCAGGTTGCGATTAACAACGCCCAGGCAGGTATATCGAAAAACATCGAAATCCTGCTCACGTCCGCTAATCAACTAGCACAAAACCAAGTGGATTTGCGTATTGAAGACGTAAACCAAGCCAGCAAAATGTTGGTTATATGGCTGGTGGTAGCGCTTATAGTCAGCGCACTCGCTGCATGGCTCATCACCCGCGTTATCGTCGGCCCGCTGCTTGAAACGCTGCAGTTGGCTGACCGGGTAGCCAATGGGGATCTGACGCACAACGCTGTCACTACGCGGCGCGACGAGTTGGGCATGTTGCAAACCAGCATGTATCGCATGACTCAAAACCTGCGCCAGTTGATCGGTGGTTTGCGTGATGGTGTCACTCAGATAGCCAGCGCTGCCGAACAGTTGTCGGCAGTCACGGAGCAAACCAGTGCAGGCGTGAATAGCCAGCGCAGCGAAACCGATCAAGTAGCAACGGCCATGAATGAAATGGCAGCCACGGTTCAGGAAGTCGCGCGCAACGCTGAACAAGCCTCGCACGCGGCCGTTACTGCCTCAAAAGAAGCCCGCGAGGGTGATGCGGTGGTGGGCCGTGCCGTGCTTCAGATCGAACAGCTCTCGGCCGAAGTCGGTCACTCCAAGACGGCGATGGATGAGTTGAAGCAAGAGAGCAACAAGATTGGCGGAGTGCTTGATGTGATTCAGGCCGTCGCTCAGCAAACCAACTTGCTGGCACTTAACGCTGCCATCGAGGCTGCTCGCGCGGGTGAAGCCGGCAGAGGTTTTGCGGTGGTCGCCGATGAAGTCAGAAGCCTTGCACAGCGCACCCAGACCTCAACCGAGGAAATTGCATCCTTGATCGATGGTTTACACCGCCGAACTGCACAGGTCGCGACCATCCTCGAAAACAGCCGCGTACTTACCGACAATAGCGTCGAGCTGACCCGTGATGCAGGGACCTCGATCAGTAACATCAGCCGTTCGATCTCGACCATCGAATCCATGAACCTGCAAATCGCCGCTTCTGCAGAAGAGCAGAGCGCCGTCGCCGAAGAAATCAACCGCAGCGTTCTGAACGTCCGCGACATTTCGGAGCAAACCGCCTCCGCCAGTGAAGAAACAGCCTCTTCCAGCGTTGAGTTGGCTAAGTTGGGTGTGCACCTGCAGGGTTTGGTCAGCAAATTCGTTATATAAGGCCAGCTAACACCGTCAGTGCTTAACCTGGACCTGGCTTGTTGTGACAAAACAGCATGCCGTTGGGGAAATCGATGCAAAGTGTTTCTGCATTTTTGGTATGGTGCAGCACATTTTCACAAGGATTGATCTTTCATCCGCAGGACGCGGCGTCGATCTTCTTCAACGAGATGCTGTAGAAATGCCCGAAGCGATACCGATCAAGGATCACGAAAAAGAAAACCGCCTGGTTAACAAGCGTTTACTCGCGTGCGCGCTGTTGGTGATTGGCATTACCTGCGCCCTGGTGGGTCGCATGTACTTCCTGCAAGTGGTGCAGTACGACTATCACTCAACGATTTCTGAAAACAACCGTGTCCACGTATTGCCGATTACGCCGACGCGCGGGTTGATCTATGACCGCAACGGCGTGGTACTGGCGGATAACCGTCCCAGTTACAACCTGACCATCACCCGCGAGCGCACTACCGACCTCAAGGGTGAGCTGGACGCCATCGTCAATCTGCTGCACCTGCCCGCTGAAGACCGCGCCGTGTTCGACAAGGCGCTGAAGCAGGCGCGTCATCCTTTTGTGCCAGTGACGTTGTTCTACGAACTGACCGAAGAACAGATCGCCGTGCTGGCCGTCAACGAATTTCGCCTGCCCGGCGTGGACGTCGAGCCTCAATTCGTTCGCCACTACCCGCTGGGCGCGCACTTCGCCCACTCGATTGGCTACGTCGGCCGCATCAATGAAAAAGAATCCAAGGCCCTCGATTCGGTGGAGTACCGCGGTACGCAATCCATCGGCAAGACCGGTATCGAGCGCTTTTACGAGTCCGAACTGCATGGCCACGTAGGTTATGAAGAGGTTGAAACCAATGCTCAGGGCCGCGTACTGCGCGTGCTCAAGCACACTGACCCGATCCCCGGCAAAAACATCGTGCTGAGCCTCGACGTCAAGCTGCAGGAAGCGGCGGAAGAAGCTTTGGGCGATCGCCGTGGTTCGGTGGTTGCGCTCGACCCGCAGACCGGTGAAGTACTGGCAATGGTCAGTAAGCCGAGCTTCGACCCGAACCTGTTTGTCACCGGCATCAGCTTCAAGGAATACGCCGCGCTGCATGATTCCATCGACCGGCCGCTGTTCAACCGCGTCTTGCGCGGGCTCTATGCGCCCGGTTCAACCATCAAGCCGGAAGTGGCCATCGCCGGTCTCGACAGCGGTGTGGTCACCGCGCAAACCCGGGTGTTCGACCCCGGTTATTACCAATTGCCGGATTTTGACCACAAATACCGCAACTGGAACCACAGCGGCGACGGCTGGGTGGACATGGACGCGGCCATCATGCGCTCCAACGACACCTATTTTTACGATCTGGCTCACAAGCTGGGCATCGACCGCCTGCACGACTACCTGGCCGAATTCGGCCTTGGCCAGAAGGTCTCGCTCGACATGTTCGAAGAGTCGGCTGGCTTGATGCCTTCCCAGGCATGGAAGCGTGCGACGCGGCGCCAACCCTGGTTCCCGGGTGAAACCGTGATCCTTGGCATTGGCCAGGGCTATATGCAGGTCACCCCGCTGCAACTGGCGCAAGCCACTGCGTTGATCGCCAACAAAGGCGTGTGGAACCGACCGCACCTGGCCAAAACCATCAACGGCGTGGCGCCGGTGGATGAAAACCCGATGCCCAACGTGGTACTCAAAGACCCGCGTGATTGGGAGCAGGTCAACCATGGCATGCAACTGGTGATGCATGACCCGCGCGGCATCGCGCGGGCCGCCGCACTTGGCGCGCAATACCGGATCGCTGGCAAGAGTGGTACGGCGCAGGTGGTGGCGATCAAGCAGGGTGAGCGTTACAACCGTAACAAGACCCTGGAACGCCATCGCGACAACGCCTTGTTCGTTGGCTTCGCGCCAGCCGAACACCCGAAAATCGTGATTTCGGTGATGATCGAAAACGGCGAGGCCGGTGGCCGCGTGGCAGGCCCGGTGGTGCGGCAGATCATGGACGCCTGGCTGCTGGACCAGGAAGGCCACCTCAAGCCGCAATACGCAACGCCCGCCAAAGCGCCAGGTGACCCGCACGTCTAGTCTACTTGCCACTCATCCCAGCGCTCTATGCCTGCATAGGCGAGCCAGGGCACATCATGAGCGGTCCAGATGTGCGAGGTGGGCCGAACGCCTGGATCATCATCCAGCGTCGCCACCCGCACAATCACATGGGGCTGATGCCTACGCTCCGCCACCAGATGTGAGCCGCACCTTGAGCAGAAATGCCTGAGCTTGCCCGGTGAAGATTCAAACGACGACAGCAACTCTGCACCCTGCGCCCAGCGAAAGTGCTCGCGCATCACCCCGGCCGTGGCCACAAACGCTGCGGCATGCACCTTGCGGCAACTGTTGCAGTGGCAGTGGCTGATCGGCATGTCCAGGCTGTCCACCTCGTAGCGCACAGCCTTGCACAAGCAACTTCCATTTAACGGCTCAGTCATAACGTTAGGTCGGTTCAAGGATGGGGCATCATCATCGCGCACAACCCAAGGTTGCGCATTGGTCGATGTCGCCTAATGTCAATGGAGGAGGTGACTTATGCACGTATTAGATCGCATCGAACGAAAAGTCCTGCTCAGCGTTTCACGTAAACAGGTGTGGGAAGCACTCACCGATGCCGAGCAGTTCGGCAATTGGTTCGGCGTCGCGCTCAAGGGCAAAACCTTCGCGGCAGGGGATACCCTCGAAGCGCCGATTACCTACGCAGGCTACGAGCACGTGGTGTGGAAGGCCAAGATCGAACGCATCCTGCCGCAGACGCTGTTCTCGTTCTGGTGGCACCCTTACGCGGTCGAGAAGGGTGTCGACTACGACGCTGAAACGCCGACCCTGGTGGAGTTCACCCTGGAAGATCACGCGCCGGGCATTTTGCTGCGGGTGGTGGAGTCCGGCTTTAACGGCGTGCCCGCAGCCCGGCGGCAAAAAGCCTTCAAGATGAACTCGCGTGGGTGGGATGAGCAAATGAACAACATCGAAACCTATCTTGGCGGAGCCCGTCGAGACTGACCGCCTTGACGGTTGACCGGTAGACGTCACCGTTACACGCCGCCCGATAAGGGCGGCGTGTAGCGTTTTAGAAGTCTATCGTCGCCGACAGCTTGGCCACACGCGGATCGCCTTGGGTCAGATAACCGCCCAGCGCCGACTCCCAGTACTTTGTATTGGCAACGTTCTCCACCGTAGCGCCCAGCGATATATCACGCTGGTCGACCTTGAAGGTGTAGCGCGCGCCTACGTCGAAGCGGTTCCATGCCGGCAAGCTCAGGTTGTTGGCTGCATCGGCGTACTGGCCGCCGGTGCGCAACATCCGCCCGTTCACGCTCACGCCCTGCAGGCCGGGCACGTCCCAGTCTACGCCGGCGTTAAGCTGGAATGACGGCACGCCAATCGCACGGTTGCCGTCGTTGGCGCCGTTGAGTGTGTCTTTGAGTTCGGTCTTCATCACGGTGACGCCGCCAAGCACACGCAGGCCGCTGATCGGTTCACCGAACACGTTCAGCTCAACGCCCTGGTTGACCTGCTGGCCCTCACGCACATACAGGGCGGTGGTCGCGCTGGTTTGCGTCGAATAGCCATCACTCGGTTGTTCGATGCGGTACACGCCCAGCGTTGCGCCGTAGGTGCCCATATCAAGTTTGACGCCGGCTTCGGTTTGCTTGGTGCGCGCGGGCGCGTACGCCTCGGCGCCGTTAGTCACGGTCAAACCGCCTGACGCAACCGGTGCCGTCGGGCCTTGGGCCAGCCCTTCAATGTGGTTGGCGTAGAGCGAGACGTGGTCCCACGGCTTGAACACGATGCCGTACACCGGTGTGGTGATCGACTTGTCATACGCGGCAGTGCGCGTGCCCGTGCCGTAGGCAAAGCCCTGAACCACCAACTGCTGGCGGCGCAGGCCGGCGGTGAGCAGCAGGCGGTCGTCCATAAACCCAACGGTGTCCGAGATCGCCGCACTGCGCGCAAAGGTTTTGGCGGTTATACCCGGGTCGTTCATGTCGCCACCCGCGAAGCCGCCTTTAACCGGCGCGGCGACGCTCGATGGCTCGTAGATATTGCTCGCATGGCCGCTGAGGTCAAAGTCGTAGGCGTTGCGCGCCTGAGTCCAGATTCCGGTCAGCCCAAGGTTGAGTTTGTGGCTGACGTCGCCGGTCTGGAATTTACCGTTCAAGCCGGTCATCAAGCTGGTGTTGTCTTCCTGGTGATGAATGCGCGAACCGGTCACGTTGGCATTGCCCAGATTGTCCGTCAGCGTCACCGAGGAATAACGGCCTTCTTCGTTGGTGTGCTTGGCGCCGCCTGCGAGGTAAACGCTCCAGTTGTCGCTCACGTCATAATCGGCGCGCAGCATGCCGAACGTGTCTTCAAGGTCGGTGGAGGCCCACTTGGGGGCGTAGTTGGTGTCTGCTGAGGGCGCATCGGGAATATGCGTGACCGCCGTGCCAAGGAACACCGAGTTGCGGCCACCATTGATGTGCTGGCGTTGGTAGGCAAAGTCAGCCGATAAACGCAGCGCATCACCGCGATAATCCAGGCCTGCGGCAAACAGCCTGGAGCGCTGGTTTTCGTCGTCGATGCCGGTATCGCCTTCGCGCTGGGAAATGTTCACGCGTGCGCCAAAGCGGTTGTCTTCGCCAAAACGCTGGCCCACATCCAAATGTTCGCCCACCCGGCCATCACTGCTGATGTCGGTACTGAAACGGCGTAACGGCACGTCCTCCGCGCGCTTGGGTTGCAGGTTTACGCCACCACCGATGCCTGAGCCGCCGGGCGTTACACCGTTGATAAAGGCATTCGGCCCCTTGAACACTTCAACCCGTTCCAGCGCATCGGTGGACATGATCTGGCGCGGCAAAATGCCGTACAAACCGTTGTAGGAAATATCATCGCCATTCAGCGGCAGGCCGCGAATCACAAAGGCTTGTGACTGGTTGCCATACCCCGACGCCTGGCGCACCGACGCGTCATTGAGCAGCACGTCGCCGACGGTTTCCGCTTGCTGGTCACGTATCAGTTTCTCGGTGTAGGCGGCCATGCTGAACGGCACGTCCATGATGTCCTGGTTGCCCAGCACGCCCAACTGGCCGCCACGTGCCACTTGGCCGCCGGCGTATACCGGCGGCAGGGCATTCGGCGCGGGTGCGTCGGCGCTGATGCGCGTGGCGTCCAATTGAAGTGCAGTGCCGCCCTGGCTGTTGTTCGCTTCCTGCGGGGTCAGTGGGGATTCGGCGTGAGCGGCAAAACTCACTGAGCAGCAAAGGGCCAGCAGGGTAGGGCAAAACGGGATGGAAAGTCGGGCACGGGCGGGCATGGTCGATCCAGACGGCGAACCGTCACAGTGAGGAAAAGGGCAACAATGTTGCGCGTCCTCGCTGCGCGGATACGACTCCGGCGCGAATGATAGTGATTGTGATTAACATTTTGCAACAAGTTTGTATTATTGTGGTCTGCGCGCGCGTTAACCGGCCGCGTCCAGGCGGATGCCGAGTAGAATCACGCCCTGACGTTATGGCTGAGGTGCGGTACGGTGGATTTACAGCAGGGTTTTGTCCTGACCCGGCATTGGCGCGACACCCCGGCGGGCACGGAGGTCAGTTTCTGGCTGGCCACCGACCACGGCCCCCGGTGTATTCGCCTACCCGTGCAACCGTCGGTGATGTTCATTCCCGAGGTGCACCGCAAGCCGCTGGATTGGCTGCTCAAGGGCGAGCGCGAGGTCGAATTGCGCCCGCTGCAACTGTGCGATTTCCACCACCGCAAGGTGTTGGGCCTTTACACCCGGCAGCACCGCCAAGCGATGGACCTGGAGAAACGCCTGCGCGCCGCCGGCGTCGACGTCTACGAGGGTGACATACGCCCGCCCGAGCGTTACATGATGGAGCGTTTCATCACCGCGCCGGTCTGGTTTGGCGGAACGCCCGACGCCGACGGCACGCTGTTCGATGCGCAAATGAAACCTGCGCCCGACTACCGCCCGCCGCTGAAACTGGTGTCTCTGGACATCGAGACCACGGCCAAAGGCGACCTCTATTCCATCGCCCTTGAAGGCTGCGGCGAGCGCCAGGTGTACATGCTCGGCCCGCCGAACAGGGCCTGCGCGGTCGACTTCAAGCTCGACTACTGCGACACCCGCGCGCAACTGCTCGAACGCCTTAACCAGTGGCTTGCGACCCACGACCCGGATGCGATCATCGGCTGGAACGTGGTGCAGTTCGACCTGCGCGTGCTGCACGAACATGCCCAGCGCCTGAATGTGCCGCTGCTGCTCGGGCGCGGCGCTGAAGCCATGGCCTGGCGCGAGCACGGCAGCCGCAACCACTACTTTGCGGCGGCAGCGGGGCGGCTGATTATTGATGGCATTGAAGCGCTGCGTTCGGCCACATGGAGCTTTGAATCATTCAGCCTGGAAAACGTCGCGCAAACCCTGCTCGGCGAAGGCAAGGACATCTCCACGCCGTACCAGCGCATGGACGAAATCAACCGCATGTTCGCCGAGGACAAACCCGCCCTGGCGCGCTACAACCTCAAAGACTGCGAGCTGGTCACGCGGATTTTCGAGAAGACCGAGCTGCTCAAATTCCTGCTGGAGCGGGCCAGCGTCACCGGGCTGCCGGCGGACCGCAATGGCGGTTCAGTTGCGGCCTTCACCCATTTGTACCTGCCGCTGATGCACCGCCAAGGCTTCGTTGCGCCGAACCTCGGCGATAAACCACCGCAAGCCAGCCCCGGCGGTTTTGTCATGGACTCGCGCCCCGGCCTTTACGAGTCGGTGCTGGTGCTGGATTACAAAAGCCTGTACCCGTCGATCATCCGCAGTTTCCTGATTGACCCGGTGGGCCTGATCGAAGGCCTCAAGCACCCTGATGACAGCGCGTCGGTGGAAGGCTTTCGCGGTGCGCGGTTCTCTCGCACCCGGCACTGCCTGCCGTCCATTGTCACGCGCGTGTCCGAGGGCCGCGAGCTGGCCAAGCGTGAGCACAACGCGCCGTTGTCGCAGGCGCTGAAAATCATCATGAACGCGTTCTACGGCGTGCTGGGTTCCAGCGGTTGCCGGTTTTTCGACACGCGGCTGGCGTCGTCGATCACGATGCGCGGGCACCAGATCATGCGCCAGACCCGCGAACTGGTGGAGGCCAAAGGGTATGAGGTGATCTACGGCGACACCGATTCCACCTTCGTCTGGCTCGGCAGTGCGCATTCCCAGGCAGACGCCAGCCGTATCGGCGAGGCGCTGGTGCAACACGTGAACGAGTGGTGGCGCGCGCATTTGCACAACGAATTCGGCCTGCAAAGCGCCCTGGAACTGCAATACGAAACCCACTTCAGTCGCTTCCTCATGCCGACCATTCGGGGCGCGGAGGAGGGCAGCAAAAAGCGCTACGCCGGGTTGGTCGTGCGCGCCGATGGCAGCGAACAAATGGTCTACAAGGGCCTTGAAACCGTGCGCAGCGACTGGTCGCCGCTGGCCCGGCAATTCCAGCAAGCGCTTTACCAGCGCATCTTCCATCGCCAGCCCCATCAGGAGTATGTGCGCGACTATGTGCGCCGTACCTTGAGCGGCGAACTCGATGACCTGCTGATTTACCGCAAACGCCTGCGCCGCCAGTTGGGCGACTACGAACGCAACGTCCCGCCGCATGTACGCGCTGCGCGCCTGGCGGATGAATACAACGACCGCCTCGGGCGACCGCGCCAGTACCAGCGTGGCGGCTGGATCAGCTATGTGATGACCGTCAACGGGCCGCAGCCGCTGGAAGTGCGGCAGGCGCCGATTGATTATGATCACTACGTCACTCGGCAACTGCAGCCGGTGGCCGATGCTATTCTGCCGTTTGTGAATGATGATTTCGGCACCTTGGTCGGCGGGCAAATGGGCCTGTTCTAAACCGCCACTTAACCGCCAAATGGCTGCGACAGCGAGGAAACGCCCATGTACACGCTCTACGGCACCGACGAATCCGGCTCCTGCATGATCGAAATCGCCCTACAGCGTTGCGCGGTGCCGTGGCATCGGGTTAACGCCAGTTCCTGGGACGACGGCGAGGGCAGCGACGCTCTTGCGCGTATCAACCCGCTCAAACAGATTCCTACGCTGGTCACGCCCGATGGCCAGGTGTTGACCGAAAGCGCCGCGATTCTGATCCACTTGGGCCTGGAGTTTCCGGCTTCGGATCTATTGGGCGGTGACCGCGCGCAGATCCTGCGAGGCCTGGTGTACATCGCTGCCAATTGCTATTCGGCCATCGGCATCATCGACTACCCGCAACGCTGGCTGGGCACTGCGGATGAGGCGGCGCAGGCGCAATTGGTCACTGGCACGCGCCGCTACCTGCATCAAGCCTGGGTGGTGTTCGCCGACCAGTTTGCCGAGCAGTTGTTTGCGCCGAATGCACGGCCGAATGCGCTGGGCATTATGGCCGCTGCGGTGTCGCGCTGGGACGCAGCCCGCGAGATGCTCAGCAGCCTGGCGCCAGGCTTTGCCCAGACGTTGGCGCAGGTGGATGCCGACCCGCTTGTGGCGCCCGTGTTTGCCCGGCATTGGCCGCAGTGGGGTGTCGCGTAATGGGCGTGCAATCAGAAGAAACAATGATGATTGAGGGCAGCCGATCCCTTGCGTGGCGGGCGTCCTGACCTACGCTTCTTAACGTAGTGTAGGAATCATCCTTGAAATTGACTGTCGCAGACATGAAACTCAAGAACACTGCATGAAATTCAAAGGAGGTGCGCATGCTCATCCGGTCGCTGACCCTGGCTACCTTGATGGCTTTTACGGGGCCGCTGTTGGCCGCGGATGATATTAACCCGCTCAAGCAGGACATGGGCAAGTCACGCCCGCTGGTGGTTGTGGAGCTGGATTCCGGCAACCAAACATTGGCCACCTTGCACAAACAGCTGGAAGAGCCTGCCACCAAGCAGTCCTTTGAAGAGCGCAGCATGGTGTTCTACACCGTGAAGTTCGGCAGCATCGGTGCCGAAGGGGAGAAGTTCGCCAAAGACCCGAAGGACAACAAAAAGCTCACGCCGCCTGAAACCAATGCCTTGATCCGTGCGCTCAAGTTGGGTGCCGGCAGCGGCACCAAAGTGATTCTGGTGGGCAAGGACGGCGAGAAAAAACTCGAGAAGACCGTGCCTCCGGATACCCTCGACCTGAAAGAGTTCTTCAGCGCCATCGACCAGATGCCGATGGCCGAGAAAGAACTCGCCGCCCCAGCCGAACCCGAGCCTGCCGCCGCAGCGCCGGCCAAGGGCGCGAAAGCCGGCAAACCCGCCAAGCCTGCGCCGCAATCACTGGATGACTGACGGACCTGCTCGCAGGGGCGAGCCCGCTCGCTCCTACGGGTTTTTAGCGGCTTTACGCACTGGAAACGGAAAGTAAAAAAAGCGCAAAAACGCCACGCGCTTGATCACTTCGCCGATCAACAACGGCGCTACGATCGCCGTCACCAAACCCACACTCGCCGCCACAAACGGATGCAGGCCTACGCGCTCCATCAGGTCCACCGTCTTGTGCTGGATTTCGCCGTGGAAGATCAACAGAATCAGCGTGG
The DNA here is from genome assembly GCF_002723595.1 of Pseudomonas sp. ICMP 460. Taxonomy (NCBI): domain Bacteria; kingdom Pseudomonadati; phylum Pseudomonadota; class Gammaproteobacteria; order Pseudomonadales; family Pseudomonadaceae; genus Pseudomonas; species Pseudomonas sp. ICMP 460. The sequence continues at coordinate 269,259 of NZ_LKBR01000024.1, read as the reverse complement.
ACTGGCCAATGTAGGTCATCACTCGGGTGATCAGCGCCGACACCATCAGCACCCGCGCCAGCGCCCAGCACACGTACACGCCAATCAGCGCCAGCAAGCTGCTCCACAGCCAATGGTCATAGCGACGTTGCGCGATGTCCATGGTGTCGCGGCTGAAGATGAACACCGCCGCGAACAGTGCCACCGACACCAGCAAGGTCAACAGTGAGCCCGAATGGGTGCGTAACCAGTCGCGCAGCAAATAGCCGTAGACGAAACAGGCACTGCTGACCAACGTGATATCAAGGCCGAACGGCAGGCCCGGCAGCACCCAGCTGTGCCCGCCGAAGGTGACCGGCAATTGCCAGAACCACGGCAGCATCCAGATGCCGACCAGCAATTGCACCACCATCAACACGCAGCTCACCGGCAGCGACAGCTTCCAGCGCGAAATCAGCCGCAGCACCACCCAACTGAACAGTATCGCTACCCAGAAGTGCGGCAGAAACCACAGCGCCTGCCACGGAATGGTGTCCACCGAGGCGTACAGCACGCCGCCTATATCCGGCAGCAACGGCTGACCCCGCAGGATGTCGCGCACGATCACATACGCCAGCATGGTGAAGAAAAACGGCTTGAGCAGGGCGTCGGCCTTGCGTATTGCCATCTCCCCAAACGGCTGCTCAGGCTTGAAGAACACCCCGGACAGAAAGAAGAACAACGGCAATACAAACGAGGCGAGGATCGGGTAGAGCAGCTCCGGCGAGGACGCGACAAACCAGCTGTGGGCGTACACGATTACCAGAATGCCAATGCCTCTGGCGATGTCCATTTGAATCCAACGATGTTTCACCTGACTACTCCCTTCGATAAATTCACCGCCTGCAGCAGGCTTGGTCATTCAGGCCTTGCGCCACGGCTTCAGCCACAGCCCCATGCCCAGCAACACCACGGCGCCGGCCAGGGTGCTGAGCCCCAGTTGCAGCCATACGCCGTCAATGGGGAACAGCAGCAGCGCCGCCAACCCCATGACGATTGCGCTGAGCAGCCAGTGCCGCGCCCACGGCAAGTCGCCGAGCAAACGCTGGCGTTGCATCAGTAGCAGCGCGGTACAGAGCACCCCCGCCAGCGCGGCCAGCGGAATACCCGCCAGGCCAACTACAAAGGGCAGGGCGCCGAGCAACAGCACGTTGACCAGGCTCCCGAGCAACTCACAGCGCAGCGGCTGGCGTGTATCGCCGGCGGCATAGGCATAACGCGCGAGCAAGGCGTTCCACGCGCCAAACACCAATGGCACGGCAAACCAGGCCAGCAACAACGGCAACGGCGAATCCGCCGACTGCTTGGGCAGCAGCAACGCCACCAGGCTCGGCGCGGCCGCCACCAGGCCGACCCCGGCAGGCAAGGTCAGCACGCTGGCGGTTTCCAGGCCGCGCTTGAGCAACGCCAGGCGCTCGTCGCCCTGGCGTCGGCTCATCATGCCCAGCAGCACCTGGTTCAGGCTCATCAGCGCAATCAGCGGCAGGTTCATCAGCTTGCGGGCAAGGTTGACCCACGTGACGGCGCCTTCACCCAGCAGCGACGCCACCAGCCGCTCGATCAACGCCAACCCTTGGCTGGCGCCATTGCTTAACAACAATGGCCCGATGCGCTGGCCGAGTTCGCGCAGCGGCGCAACGCTCAGTTGCCAGCGCCACGGCCGCCAGCCTTGGCGCCAGACCGACGGCAGCAAGGCCAACGGCATCAGCAGGCTGCCGGCAAGGCACGCCAGCGCCAGAACATGCGCCTGAGTGGCAGTGCCTGCCAGCGCCAGGTACGTCACCGGCGGCAGGTTGAACAGCAGCGAACCCAAGCCCGCCAATACAAAGCGTTCGCTGGCCTGCAACGGAATGCTGAACAGCGCATGCAGCATCAGGCCCGGCACACACCAGGCGACAATTTGCAGGTTGCTGCCGGCAAGGGCGGTGGCGCTGTCCGCCAACCCCGGGCCGAGTATTTGCACCAGCCACGGCGCCAGCAGCGTCAGCAACAGGCTGGTGAACAAGGCGATCAACAGCAAGGCCGGGAACAGCACGCCCAGCCAGTCCAGCCGTTCAGTGCTTTTGCGTTCGAGGTACAGCGGCAGCGCGGCGGCGCTCAACACGCCACCGGCCAACGACATGCGCAAGGCCTCGGGTAAAAACAGCGCGATCAAGAACGCATCGCTGCGCTCGCCTGCACCCCACGCCGCCACCAGCAACCATTCGCGGGCGAACCCCAGGCACAGGCCCAGCAGGGTGGCCACGGTCAGCCAGACGGCGGAACCGAGCACGCTTAAGACCTTGCGCCGTCAAGCATCGGCTTGCGATAAACGACTGCCTTGACCTGCGGCAAACGTGCCGGAAACAAACGCCGCGCCTCCAATACGTTAATGCCGACCATCAGCCAGAACAGCGCGACCATCACCACCGCAAAACTGAAGTAGTGGTCAAACAAACCGCTGACCAGTGCCGAAAGAATCCCGGCAGTGCTGCCCAGCCACAGCGCGTTGTCTTTGGTCAGGCGGATCGGGCCTTTTTCCGGGCGCGCTTCACGCCACCAGCGCACGGTGACTGCAACAAACAGCAGCATGCCGACAATGCCGGTCTTGTAGATGAAATTCAGCCACAGGTTGGAGATGCCCAGCAACTGCGTACCCGGCACCGGCGGGTCGACTTTGAAACCGATGCCGAACGGGTACGCCGCTACCGCCTGCGGGAACATGCGGTACTCATCGAAACGCACTTCGGTACTCGCGTTGTCCGACGAGAAAATCGTCGCCAGGCGCTCCTGCAACGGCGGGTAAGCCATCACCAGCGCGACCGTCAGCGCCGCGCCGATCATCAACAGGCGCCCGGTGTAGGGCACGCGCCGCGTGGCCATCCACATCAGCACCAGCGCCAGGCTGACCATCGCGCCACGGCTGCTCGCCAACAGCAACGCGGCGGCACCCAGGCAGGCCACGCCCAAGCCCAGCGCGCGTTTCCAGCCTTGTTCGGTCATGCCGTAACAGAATGCCAGGGGCAGTAGCAGCGCCATGATCCCGCCGATGGCATTCGGGTGCATCCACGGCGAACCCATGCGCGACGACATCGCCTCCAGGCCGAATTTGAGCATGTCGAAGTTGCCGTAATTGAACACTGCCAGAATCGGCGCAATGCCTGCGCCCGAGCGGGTGCGCAGAAACACTGCAATCGACAGCACCAGCATTGCCAGCGTGCCCAGCAACAGCGCGATCACCAGCGATTCGCGCTGCTTGTAGCCCACCAGCAATTTGGCGCCGAGGAACACCGCCGACAGGCTCAGCAACCAGCGCAGCCAGTTGGCCGTGCCGCTGGTGTCGGCCTGGATGCTGATTTGGCCGACGATAAACGGGAACACGCTGAACAGCATCAGCCACAGCAGCATCTGATCGGTGGGGCGGCGTGACAGGCTCGGTGTGTCTGGCACACGCGACAGAAAGCTGTGCCACAGCACCGCGCCCCACGTCAGCGCCAGAATCGCCTCGCTGACGGTGGTGCGAATACCCAGGTTGACCGTCGAATACGGCATAAAGGTCGCAACCCCGGCAAACAGCAACAAGCCCCACAGCGGGAAGCGCAGAATGGTCACGGCGGCGGCCAGGCCGATCACGGCGAGAAACGCCTTGGCCGGCGAGAGCATCAGGGCGAGTGCGCCAAACAGCAGGCCGAACATGATCGCGACGAGGCCTGCCAGTGAAAGTCTCATGTTAATTCCTCGATCAGTTCGGCCAGGCGTCGGCTATAGGCCTGGTAATTGAAGCGTTGCGCCCACTGCTTGCGTTGTTCCGGTGAGTCTTCGCTGGGGCGATCAACCAGCTCGACCATCAGTTGCACCAGCGCCGGGCCATCGGTGGGCGAAAAACGCGGCGACGACGGCGGGGTGATTTCATCCAGCGACGTGCCGCTGGCCACCGCCACCGGCGTACCGACGCTCAGCGCCTCGATCACCGGCAAACCAAACCCCTCGGCATACGACGGCTGCCACAAACGCGCGGCCTGCTGGTACAACGCGTGCAACTCGGCGTCCGACACGCCACTCAAGGCGCGAATGCCTGGCAGGCTGCGTTGCGCCTCGGGTAAATGCTCAAGGCTGCCCACCAGCACCAGTTCCGGCACCGCAGGCGACAGGCGCCGCGCCTGCTGCCAGGCGGCGACTAAAAACGGCACGTTCTTGCGCAATTCGCGGGTGCCCACCAGCAACCAATAACGCTTGGGCAACTGGCGCGCGGTAAGGTCCGCCGCCCGGTCGACAAACCCGTCCACTTGGTTGGGCAATACCCGAATCTTGCCCGCCGCCCTGGGAAACAGCCGCGCGGTTTCATCGGCGCTGTACTGCGAAGGCGTCCACACCCGGTCGGCACTGTGCACCGCATAGGCAATCGACAAACGATCGCTGGTTTTGTAGAGCAGCGCTTTCAAACGGTTGGCGTGGTAGTTGTTCAGCGTAATCTGAAACAGGTCATGCAACAGCACCACGCTGCGCAAGCCTTTCGGTTTGGGCGGCAATGGCAGGCCCATATTGAAGGTGCTGATGTACAGGTCAATGTGTTGCTCACGCAACGCGCGCGGTAAAAAACCGGCCTCGAAACGCAACCGATTTTGCGGTTGATGCATCGCGGTTTTCGCGCACCCCCACGCCGGGCAATGCGCCTGAAAGCGCGTTTCATCGCCCAAGGGCGCCACGGTAAACCGCTCAAGTTCGATACCTGGCAGGGTGCGCAGGGCATTTTCCAGCGCATACACCTGGCGGCTGATGCCCGATTGCGGTGAGGTGCCGACGGTACGGTAATCCAGGCCTACACGCATGCGGGCTCCTCTTGATTGAGCGGCGCAAGGCTCGCGTAGACCCGTTCCAGTTGGCTGGCGGCAACACTCCAGTCATGCGCCCGACGCACATAGGCGCGACCGGCTTCGCCCATCGGCGCGGCAGCCTCGGGAAACTGCAACAGGCGCACCACGGCGTCCGCCAGGCTGGTTGCGCTTTGCCCGCCAAGGTAGTCGAGGCCTTCGATCAGGTCCAGGCCCGACACGCCTTGTTCGGTGCTGGCCAACGGCAGGCCGGCGGCCAAGGCTTCGAGCACTTTCAATTTGGAACCGCCGCCATGGCGCAACGGCGCCAGAAACACTGAGCAACTTGATTGTAAATTCAGCAGGTCGGGTACAAACCCTTGCCACTCGATGCGCGGGTCTTTCCAGCGCTCACGCCAACTGCCGGGCATGCCAAAACCGCACACGCTCATGCGCGCGTCGGGGCAGCGTTCCCAGACTTTGGGCAAAATCTCGTCGAGTGCCCACTCAATCGCATCCACGTTCGGCGCGTATTCATAGTTGCCCAAAAACAACACGCGGCGCGTGCCGGGGTCGGGATGGGCGGCGGCGAAATGGTCGCAGTCCACGCCATTCACCACCACCGGCACCGGTTTACCGGCGATTTTTTCAAGCACTTGTGCGTCACTGTCGGTCACCGCCACCACTTGCGCGGCCTGGCGCATTACGCGGTGTTCCCAGCGGGTGTAGCGCCATTGATCGTAGCGAATGAACGGCAGTGCCCAACGCGGCAAGCGGTCGTAAGTCGCCGCGCCGAGCGCCGATTCAACGTTGTGCTCGGTCAGCACGAAGGGCTGGGCTGTGCGCATCAGGGCCTCTTCGTACGGCTGAAAAGTGTAGGTGTGTTCGATCTGCACCACGTCCCACTGTTCATTTAGCAATTGGTTGAAGGTCGTTTGCAGCGCGCTCGACAGGCCATTCACGCTGGCCAGCAGCGGGTAGGGCGCAAACAGCCCGGCCGCGAGGGTTTTGAGGCTGCGCAGCGGGCGCCGTGGCAAGGTGATCACCTGTTCCAAAAACGCCTCCAGCACATGGCGATCCGCTGGCGACACCGGTTGCTTGTCATGCAGCAGCAAGGTGATCCGATGCCCACGCGCGGCCAGGCTGCGCAGCAGATGGAACTGGCGCGTCTTGCCGCCGCTGGTCGCGGGCCAGGGCGAGTAGGGCAGTATCCATAAAATGCGCATGGCAGGCTTCAATCCCATAGCAGAATTTGCAGGTTCGGCTTGACCGGTACGGTCAGCCCATTGGTGCCGCTGACGGGGGTTTGTGTGCTGCGCAGTGGGTCGTAGAGGGTCGCGTTGGCCAGCCCAGGCAAGTGCGCATTGCCGCCTTGGGCCGACCAGAAGAACCACAATTTACGGCCGTCGGCGCGGGTCCAGCCGATGCTGAACAAGCCGTCGGGCAACTGGTCGGCAGTGGGCGGGTCGCCGGGGGTCAGTTGCGGGCCGCTCACGTCGAGGAAGTTTTTCAACGCGGTGTAGACCGGCTTCGGGTTGGCGTCGATGTCGAGCAAACCGTAGAACTGGTCCCGCACGCTGGCGCGCTGGTCGAGGTCGCTCAAGGTGAACAAAAAAATCTTGTCGAAATCCATGGTGCTCATCAGCGCCACGCGGCGCACCACGTAATCGGCCTGGCCTTGCAGGGTGATGATGTCTTGAGCGTCTTTTGGCCCTGGGTAGGTCGACCAGCCCCACTCGGTACTCCACAGGGTCTGTACGCCGCCGTTGCGCAGGGACTGGTTGAGCGCGTTGGTTTTGGTGATGAAGTCGAGGTTGGCCGGGTCGTTGCCCTCGGGCAGTTGGGTATACGGGTGGTAGGAAATAATCGTTTTCAAGCTGGCCACGCCCAGCGCACCAAGGGCATCGAACATGGTCTGGCCGTTGGGCATTTCGCTGAAGAACGCCATGCCGGCGGCGACCACCGGTTTGTTCGCATCGACAGCGCGCAACGCCGAGGCCGTGGCGGTCAGCAGCTTGGCGTAGCCCGCAGGGTCGGCCGCCGGGCGCCAAAAGCCGAGCAAGTTCGGTTCGTTCCACACTTGCCAGGCGTTGACGCTGGGGTAGCGCTGGGCCAACAAACCCATGCGGTTGGCGAACACGTTCGGGTCTTTGGGCGGGTACTGGTCCTGATACGGTGCACCCTTCGGCGCGGTGGTGGCGAAGGGCGCCGAGCCGACCATGTAGAACACCGATTTAAGCTGGTTGTCTTGCAGCTTATCGACCAGTTGGTCCAGGGTTGCGATCTGATACTTGCCTACGGTGGGTTCCAGTTGGTCCCAGTGCAAATCCAGGCGCACCCATTGCAAGCCCAGCGCCTTGAGGCGGTCAATTTGCAGTTGGTAACGCGCCGGGCTGAACCACAAAAATTGCGCGTTTACGCCCAAAAAATCTTTCCACACCACCACTTTGTTGCCCTTGAGCACATGGCTCTCGGCGTCGGCCTGGCGGCCCCACATAAACACGCTCAGGCCAAGGGCTGCGACCACGGCAAGCGTGGCGAAGTAGGTGCGTTTACGCGCCATAGGGTGCTCCTTGAATGGCCTGCTCAAAGCGCTGCCTGAATTTTTCTGCGGTCACCGGCCACAAGCGCTCGCGGCCGATTTCTGCCGCACGTTCGGCCCAGTCCCTGGCAAGCGACGGCGTACGCGCCAGGCGCAACAATTGTGCGCTCAGCGCCGCCACATCACCTTGCGGATAAATGGCGCCGTTGCCGCTGGCGACTTCTTCGGCAAATGCGCGGGCGTCCGAAGTGATCGCCCCGCGCCCGCAGGCTGCCGCCCAAGACAGTGCACCGCTGGTGCCACGTTGGCGCCCCAGCAGGCCAAGTTTTTTTGATTCGCGATACGGCAGCACCATCACATGGTGCGCCTGAATCGTCTGCGCAATCTGGCTGGCCGGCAGGTTCAGCCGCCAGTCGATAGAGCCCGCCAGGCCGAGTTCGGCGATCTGGCTGTGCAACTGCTCCAGGTAATTGCCGCCCGCGCCAAACGCCATCTCGGCGGCAGTGCCACCGGCCAGCGTCAGGCGCACACGGTCACGCAATTCGGGGGCTTGTTTGAAGGCGTCAGCCAATGCTTGCAGCAGGTCTTCAATGCCTTTGCCACGGTAGATAAAACCAAAATACAGCAGGCGCAGGGTCTCAAGCGACGGTAACGGCGCGGGTTCAATGGCCAGGTTGGCGTGGTTGATCACTGCCACTTTGCCGCTCGGCAATTGCATGCGCCGGCTCAAGCAATCGGCACCCAAGCGGGTCAGCGTGATCAGCCGCGTCAGGCCTTGGGCAACGTGACGCTCTTCGCGCAAGGTCAGCGGGTCGGCCAGCACCACCGCCGCTTGTGGCAGCGGGCTGGGCAAGCGTTCCAGCAGGTTCAGCGGAAACGGCAGGTGCTCGCGCCGCCAAACCATGCGCTCCGGGTCATGTACGGTGGCCGTCAGCGGCAGGTTGGGGTAGGCCTTGCGCAACTCGCGCAGGGCCAGGAACTCGCCCAGTCGGCCGCCACCCAGCTCGGCGTGCACCAGGTCCACGCTCTGCCAATCGAAGCCTGCGACGGCCTGCTTGATCGCAACGCTGTTGCCTTCCACGCCGCTCAACGGTGTCGCCACCGTCACGCCCAACTGCTGCAATGCTGCCTTGAAATGGTTCGCGTAGTCGGCGATGCCGTTTTTTTCCGGCGGCAAGGGCGCGAGCAGGGCGATGCGCATTAGAACGCTCCCCGGTATTTGGCGATGGATTTAAGCACCTTGGCCGGCACTTCGAATTTGCGTCGGTTGATGATGATGCCGTCCACTTTGCCGAACGCAGTGTTGAGGATCGACAGCGCGTGTTCCACCACCGGCACCGTGGTTTTCTGCGCTTCCACCACCAGCGCAATCAGGTCGGCGCGCAGCAAGTTGACGAACGCATCGCGGTTGTCCAGCAGCGCCGCGGCGTCCAGCAGCACCACTTCGCCGGGTAACGCCGGCGACACGCCGCCGACCCGCACGGTGATGCCGTTTTCTTGCAGCAATTGGCGCAGTTGCTCCACCACAAAGGTCACCCCTTCGCCGTGGCGCGCCGAGGTCAGCCCGAGGGTCAAACCTTGCTCGGCAACGCGGTCCAACTGCAACAACCCATACAGCCGGTAAATGCTTGCGTTGAACGCGTTGGTACTCTGCGCGGTGCTGGTGTCCAGCTCCGGCAGGGTGGTCCACAGTGGCAGGCCAAACTTGCGCTCCACCAAGCCGCCGTCATGTATGCGCTGGTCCATCAGGTAGCACAGGTAGATCACCAGCAAGCCGACGACGATCGCGAACGGGATCGCCAGCACCAGCATCACCAGGGTTTTCGGGAAGATGCGGCCGGGGTTGAGGGTGGCCTCTTCGATCACCGCAATGTTGCTGATCTGGCTGTTGTCCAGTTCGCGGTCGATACGCGATTTTTCCAGGTTGTCGACGTACAGCGTGTAGTTACGCTCGGTCGCATTCAGCTCACGCGAGAGGCGCGCCAGCTCCGGTTCAATCTCCAGCGCTTGCTTGCGTTGGGCTTCGAGGTTTACCAGTTGTTTTTGCTGTTGCACCAGTTGTGTACGCAGCGCCTGGTTGTTGCTCGACTCATCCAGCAGCACCCGCTGCAGGTGAATTTCGAGGGTATTCGGCGCACGGTTTTCCGAGGCCTGCACGGTGTTGCTGACATTCGCGACTTGCGCCTGCATGGCACGAATCGACGCGTCCAGGGCTCTCACCGGCGGCGCGTTATCCGTGTAGGTGCGCATCATGTCAGCCTTTTCCAGCAGCTTTTGGTTGAGCAAACGGCGCAAATCCTGCTGCTGCGGGTTGAGCGCAATCTGACGAACCGTGGTCACTTCCTTGGGCTGCGACTTGAGCTGAGTGCGGGTGCTGTCAATCGCACTGTCGGACGAGGCGATCAACCGCGTGGTATTGAACACTTCGCCACGCAGCACGTTGATACGCTCGGACAAATCTTCGAGGCGATCGGTAATGCTCGCCGCGCCAATCTCGTTCAGGTGGCCGAGGATCTGCTCTTTATAGCTCTTGATCTCGGTAGCACTGTTGCTCACCTGGGCCTCGTAGAAGGCATACAGGCTCTTGCGGCCCAAGGCCTCTGTGCGCTCGGCGATGTAGGTTTCGATCCAGTCTTTGACCACCGCTTGGGCAATCTCCGGGTCGCCCCACTTGAAGCTGATGTCCATCACCGTGGAGCCGACGGCGTGGCTGACTTCAAAGCTCTTTTCCAGGCTGGCGGCAATGCGCTCTACCGGCGTGGTTTTTTCGACGATGCCGACGGTTTCCAGCACCACCCGCAGGCCGTCGAACACCGCGCCCACGCCTTCCCTGACGTAGTACTTGGCGCGCTTCCAGACGCCCTCTGGCGGCGTGGCGTTCTCGCTGATTTGCAGGTAGTGCTCGGCCACTGCGCGTACGATCGGGCGCCCGGTCAGCAAGCGCTCCTCGTCGACAATCGGATCACGCTGGGTGCTGGGCATCACCATCGCCTGGCGGTTGCTGATTTCGATCGGCAGGGTCGAATCGCGCCCCGGCTTGACCAATAGGCGCGCGGTGGATTCGTACTTGGCCGGCAGCAAAAATGCGCTCAGCAAAATGATCACCAGCGCGGCGATGGCGGCCAGTTTGAACTCGTGCCGGAAGATGAAAAACAGGCGCAGAAGATCACGAAAAGAACGGATCTCGATCATCGGATGTCGCTCCTTTAGTTAGTGCCGCCACTGGTTCTGGTGTAGTTGTAGCCAACCCCGATCGACTTGGTGAACGGGATCAGTTGGTTCAGGTAAGTGTCCACGCCCTGGATGCGCTCGCCGACGTTGGACTTGGGCACGAACACCACATCACCGCGTTGCAGGTGCACGGGTTTACGCCCGTTGGGGCCGGTTTTGAGGTATTGGCTAAAATCCAGGAAGTAGGCGTGATAGGCGCCTTGAGCGTCTTCGCGCAACAGCGCAACCATGCTCGCGTTACCCGACGGGTTGACCCCGCCAGCGCCGATAATCGCTTGCTCCAGGGTGTTGGCCGTGGCGATCTGCACCGAGGTCGGGTTATTCACCGCGCCGCCGACGATCACTGCGTTGCCCGGTGCCTGGTTGATGTTCACCGTCACGCGGGGCTCGCGGTAAACCGGCGCGAGCTTGTTGGTCAGCTCCAGCGCCAGGTCCGACGGCTGGCGCCCGGCCACCTGGATCGGCCCCAGGAACGGGTAGTTGATCTTGCCGTCGGTTTGCACCGTGTACAGCGTCAGTTCATAGATGGTGCTGACGTTGAACGCCGACAGTGTCGGCATCTCCCCGGCATCACGCACGATGCGCAACTGGTCGCCGATGCGAATACGCTCCACCGCCGGCGGCAACTGCGCCAGTTGGTCGAGGGCGCGCTTGCCGTCTTCGACGGTTTTGTCGTCTGGCGGCTCGATGCGCGCCGGCGTATTACACGCGGCCAGGGCCATCATGGCCAGGATGAGCACGGTTTTTTTCATAAAGGGGGACGTCCTGTTAGTCATGCTGCTCACCTCCAATAACCGGGGAACATGCTGATGCGCCGCTTTACGGCAAGGGGGAGGCGGCGTTCCTGATGGCCCAGCCGATAGCCGAGCAACTTGAACGCGCTGCGCACCAGTACTTCGGGTACGCGGTGCAATGCACCGGCTGCGCGTAAAGCCGCGAGCTCAGCCAGTACATAGCGTTTACCTTCACCGCCGGCATCGCCAAAGGCCTGGCGAATCCACGGTTCACGGCCGTAGAACACGCCAATGTCGAAGTAGCGGTGAAACTCATCCATGAGTCGGTAATCGTGGGAGTGGTACACCCGCGCGGTGGCGGCGTAGCGCACGTTGTAACCGGCAAGCAGCAAGCGCGCGGCGACGTAGGCGTCTTCGCTGCCGATCACGTCGGCGGGGAAACCGCCAACCGCTTGCAACGCGCTGCGCCGGTACACGCAAAACGAGTCGGAGCTGAAACAGGTTTTAATCCCCAGTTCCGGCGCATCGGCCAGGCGCTTGCTGCGGCTCTGGGCCGGGTAGTTGAAGTGCCGCGATTGCGCGCCCAGCACGCCGGCGTCCGGGTGCGGCAGTTGGCGGCCGTACGCCACGCCGTTAAGCGGGTCTTGCTGCAACTCGTCGAGCAGGTTGGCGAACGTCTCGGGGCTTGCGGGGATCGCGTCCTGGGTCATCACGATCAGCGCGTCACCGCCCACCTGTTGACTGGCCCAGCGCCGCGTGCCGCCATGGTTGAAGTCGCCGGCGTCGATCACTTCGACCCGTGCGCCATACGCTTGAAAGCGCGCCACGGTGTCATCACGCGAGGCGCTGTCGACCACCAGCATTTCGTCCGGTTGCATGGTCTGCATTTTCAGCGCCGGCAGCAGTCGCGCCAGGTGGCTGGAGGCGTTACGGGTCGGGATGATCAACGAGGTGCGCATGTTACTTTTTCACGTCTAGGGGCGCGCGCCCGTAAATGTCGTCAAAGCGCACGATGTCATCTTCACCGAGGTACTCGCCGCTCTGCACTTCGATCATCACCAGGTCTATGATGCCGGGGTTGGTCAGGCGGTGTTTGTGCCCGGCGGGAATGTAGGTGGACTCGTTGGCGTTGATCAGAAATTCGCGCTCGCCATTGGTGATCTGCGCCGCGCCGCTGACCACCACCCAGTGTTCGCTGCGGTGGTGATGCATCTGCAACGACAACGACGCCTGCGGCTTGACCACGATGCGTTTGATTTTGAACCGGCTGCTTTCCTCCAGCACCGTGTAGGTGCCCCACGGCCGTGTAACGGTGCGGTGCAGGCTGAACGCCGGATGGTTCTGGCGCTTGAGTTCGGCAACGATGTAACGCACATCCTGGCTGCGATGAGCGTCGGCGATCAGCAGCGCATCCGGGGTGTCGACGATGATCAGGTCGCGCACACCAACGGCGCCGAGTACGCGTTTGGGCGAGTCGATGTAGCAGTTATGCACGTCATGCAAAATTGCTTCGCCATTGACCTGGTTGCCGTGGGCGTCGCTGGGCGTGAGCTGGCGCAGCGCTTCCCAGGAACCGATGTCGCTCCAGCCAATGTCGCAGGGCACTACGGCCACTTGTGTGGACTTTTCCATCAAGGCCACGTCGATGGAAATATCCGGCGCGCTGCCGAACGCGTCCGAATCCAGCTCACGTTGGCGCGAGGTTTTATTCTGCAGGCTCTGGCTGTGTTCGAGTGCGGCTTTGGCGGCCGTCAATACGTCGGGTGCGTGGGCGGCGAGTTGTTCCACCAGGGTGCTGGCCTTGAAGCAGAACATGCCGGCGTTCCACAGGTGTTTACCGCCGTCGAGGTAGCCTTGCGCGGTGGCCAGGTCAGGTTTTTCGACGAAGCGTTTAACCCGGTTGCCGGTGCTCAGCGGCTCGCCTTGTTCGATGTAGCCAAAGCCGGTTTCCGGGTGGTCGGGCTGGATGCCGAACGTGACCAGGTACCCGGCTTCGGCGAGGTCGCGGGCCTGGCTCACGGCGTCGGCAAACGCGACTTCATTGAGAATCAAATGGTCGGCAGGCATCACTAACAACTGCGCGCTGTCGCCGAAATGTTCCTGCACGTGCAGCGCCGCCACCGCGATGGCCGCCGCTGTATTACGGCCAAAGGGCTCCAGCAACAGGTCCAGCGGCAGGTGCGCGGTGTTGACCCCGCGGTAGTCGTCGAGCGTGCGGAACAGCAGGTCGCGGTTGGTCACCGTGAGCACGCTTTCGACGCCGGGCAGTTTGGCCGCGCGCTGGAAGGTTTTCTGCAGCAGGCTCTGGCCGTCACGCATGCGCATGAACGGCTTGGGCATGTTCTGCCGTGACACCGGCCACAGCCGTGTGCCCGAACCACCGGAAATAATGCAGGGAATTAATCCGTTGAGGGTATTCATCAATAGACTTCCTTGGTGGAAAGGACGGCCGGGACCGTCATGAAAACGATGTACAGGTCAAACCACACCGACCACTTGGAGATGTACTCCAGGTCGTACTCGACACGTTTCTGGATCTTGAACAGGGTGTCGGTCTCGCCGCGATAACCGTTGATCTGCGCCCAGCCGGTAATGCCCGGCTTGACCCGATGCCGCGAGCTGTATTCGCTGACCGCCACTTCGAACGGAACACCCGCAGCCTTGGTCGCCGTGGCGTGCGGGCGCGGGCCGACCATCGACATGTTGCCCAGCAGCACGTTGAACAACTGCGGCAGTTCATCGATGCTGGTCTTGCGAATAATACGGCCGACGCGCGTGATACGCGGGTCGGCACGCGTGGTCTGGCGCTCGGCGGTGAAGTCGCTCTGGTCGGTGAACATCGAGCGAAACTTGAACACGCGGATCTCGTTGTCGTTGTAGCCATAACGGTTCTGGCGAAACAGTACCGGGCCTTTGGAGTCGAGTTTGATCGCGATGGCCGTCGCCAGCATCAGCGGTGACAGCACCACCAGCGCCAGGCTTGCCAGCAGCATGTCTTCGAAACGCTTGATCACCGGCGACCAGCCGCGCAGTGGCAACTGCGAGGTGTTGAACATCAGGATGCCGCCGACGTCGGTGATGCGGCTGTGGCCGTAGCGCAGGGCGGCCATGTCGGGCACCAGCATTACGTTCACCGACATCTGGCGCAGCCGATTGACCAGCCCGTGAATACGCTGCTCGGCGGCCCACGGCAGGCAGATCATCACCTGATTGACTTCTTCTGCGCGAATCAGTTTTTCCAGGTCGCGGGTGTTGCCCAGCAACGGCAAGTTGCTCAATTCCTTGGGAATGCGTTCGGTGCGGTCATCGATAAAGCCGATCAGGCCGGAACGGATATCGCCATTGCGTTGCAGGTGGTCGGCGACGTGCACGGCGGTATCGGTAAAGCCCAAAATCACCGTGCGTTGCAGGTATTTGCCTTTGCGCATCAGGTTGCGGTACAGGCGCAGCATCAGCAGGCGTTCAATGCAGAACAACGCCAGGCTGGCGAAGTACCAGGCCACCAGGTTGTGGGGCGTCAGCTGCGGAAAAAACTGCAGAATCTGGTACATGAACAACAGGATGCAGAATGCCGCAGACCACGACACCACCTTGGTACGCAGGCGCAAGCGATTGCTGAACAGCTCTTCGGAATAGATGCCCAGGGCGTGGAACAGAATAATGGTCAGGACTGCAAAAAACAGCAGCAAGCCGAGGAAGTGAGGGCGCAATTCGGGGTCCATCGGGTCGATGAAAAGCACCAACACCAGTGGCGGCAGAATGGCCGACAAACCATGGATAAATTTGACGAAGACAACAAAGAACTCAACGAATCCGGCGCGGGTTAAAAACAGGCTGTCGACTGACGACTTTTCTCGCATAAAAACATCCTTCATTGCACGCCAGGCCCCTGTTCGACTGTTTAATCGATAAGGCAGCAAGCTGCTTATTGAGTAAGGCAAGTCGAGCGACGACTACTCTGGGTAAAACGCAACTGTCCCTTCACATGAAGCTATTCAAATGAATTGATTTTGCTGGGTAAATACGTAAGGAGTGTTCCGTTTGGGTTGCTTAGTCAATCAATTGACAATGGTGCGGAGGTGTCAGTCTTGAAGCGTTAATCGGTCTTTTTATCGGCATTTTATTGACGTTCCCTGTTCAATAGAGTGTTCAATGCGGTGTTGAATACGGTCGGTGTAAGGCCTTGTTTTTGAGTGTAGGAACAAATCCAGGAATTTTCCTGTGGAATATGAAAACCTTTTTCGAGAGGCGCAGGAAAGAGGGACAAAGAGGCGCGGGGAGGGCGGGCTAACGGCCCTGATTGCGGGGGCTTGGTGCAATGGGCAGGTACTTTTCAAACTAACAAAAAATTGGCTGGGGAGGCTCAAAAAGTTGCTTAACAGACGCTGGATTGTTGCTGATTAGTCGCACTTGTAGTCGCAACTGAGCGTGTTGTGGTGAGCGGCCGTTGTGGCCAGCGGGCTTGCTTGCCAAAGAGCCCGCTTGCCACAGACAACCAAGAACGCAGACGCTACATCACCCCAACCGGGCGGCCGCGCGTGCGACGATTTCGCCGCGCACCTTGCGCGATTGCTGCGTAAGCCGGTTGGCTTGCTCCAGCACCGACTTGGGCGCCGTGGCCGGGCTGCCCGAATCAAACGGCGGCGCGGGCGCGTATTCGATCTGCAATTGCACCAACTGCGCCGTTGCCTCGTCGTATAACTCAGCCGCCAGGGTCAGGGCAAAGTCGATGCCGGCGGTGATGCCGCCGCCGGTCAATATATTGCCGTCACGCACCACGCGCGCCTGCACGGGGGTTGCACCCAGCGGGGCAAGCAGGTCGTGGTACGCCCAGTGCGTGGTGGCCTTGCGACCGCGCAGCAAGCCCGCTGCGCCGAGCACCAGCGAACCGGTACACACCGAGGTCACGTAGCGCGCGTGCTGTGCCTGGGCCTTGAGAAAATCCAGCGTGTGCGGGTCTTCGATCAACGCACCCACGCCGGAACCGCCGGGTACGCACAGCACATCCAGTTGCGGGCAGTCGTCATAGGTCATGGTCGGGGTGAATACCAACCCCGTGCTCGAGGTGATCGGCGCGAGGTCTTTCCACACCAGGTGCAGCTTTACGTCCGGCAGCGAGCCGAGTACGTCATAGGGGCCGGTAAGGTCCAGTTGCTGGATGCCGGGGAACAACAAAAAGCCGATCTGCAAGGTCATCAATCATGCTCCGA
The DNA here is from genome assembly GCF_002723595.1 of Pseudomonas sp. ICMP 460. Taxonomy (NCBI): domain Bacteria; kingdom Pseudomonadati; phylum Pseudomonadota; class Gammaproteobacteria; order Pseudomonadales; family Pseudomonadaceae; genus Pseudomonas; species Pseudomonas sp. ICMP 460. The sequence continues at coordinate 252,734 of NZ_LKBR01000024.1, read as the reverse complement.
TAAAGAGGTGGACGGCTTCACTCTAGCGGCCTAGGCTTTGGCGAATACGCCATTGAACCCACCGATCACGCCAATATGACCCGAATAATCCACGTACTCGCGTTCGATAACGTCCAGGTGCTCGACGTGACCGGGCCTTTGCAAGTGTTCGCCTCGACCAATGACCTGGCGCGCCAGCGCGGCTTGCCGTTGCCCTACGCGGTCTCGGTGATCGCCGCGCAGACGGCGCCGGTGATGACCTCTGCCGGTTTGGCGCTGGTCGCCGAGCCGCTGCCGGCAGTGGATAAACCCTGTGACACCTTGGTTATCGCTGGCGGCTGGGGCGTTTACGGCGCCGCCGAAGACCCTGCGTTGGTGGCATGGGTGAAACAAAAAAACCGGCACACGCGGCGCATGACCTCGGTGTGCACCGGCGCTTTCCTGCTGGCGGCCAGTGGTTTACTCGACGGCTGCCGCGTGGCCACCCACTGGACCCGCTGCGAAGAACTGGCGCGCAAGTTTCCTTCGTTGACCGTGGAGCCCAACCCGATTTTCATCCAGCAGGGCGCGGTATGGACCTCTGCCGGCGTAACGGCCGGCATCGACTTGTGCCTGGCCCTGGTGGAAGAAGACCTCGGCCGCGCGGTGGCCCTGGAGGTCGCACGGCATTTGGTGGTGTTCCTTAAACGCCCCGGCGGCCAGTCACAGTTCAGCGTGGCGTTGTCACTGCAAAAGGGCGACAGCCGCTTCGCCGACCTGCACGCCTGGATGGCCGAACACCTTACCCTTGATTTGAACATCGCCACATTGGCCGCGCAGGCCGGCATGAGCGAGCGCAGCTTCGTGCGCCACTACCGCGCTGAAACCGGCCAGACGCCCGCGCGCGCGGTCGAGTTGATACGCGTGGAAACCGCGCGCCGGCAACTGGCCGACAGTACGGCGTCGATCAAACGCATCGCCGTGCAATGCGGTTTTGGCTGTGAAGAAACCCTGCGGCGCAGCTTCCTGCGGGCGCTGGCGGTCACGCCACAGGCCTACCGCGAGCGCTTTAGCCATACACGTTAAACGAAAACGTACACATTTGGATCAAGGTGTTATGTTGGCGGCTTCCGCAGTGATCTCCCCCGTCTGCGCCGCTATTTCCTCCGCCCCCCGGCGTGACGTGTCTCATGAAACCATTGCCTGCGATCAGCGCCGATCCTCTGCGAGACGATTGCGCGAGCGAGCCTATTCACATCCCCGGTACGATCCAGCCGCACGGGTTACTGCTGACCTTGAGCGAACCGACGCTGGTGGTACTGCAAGCCAGCACCAACCTGAATACCGAGCTTGCGCTGGGGCCTGTGGCGTTGTCCGGGCAGGCGTTGGGCAGCCTGATCGGCGCGGATGCGTTGGCCCAAATACGCCTCGCGCTGGCAGACCTGGACGCCGATGAAGACGAGCTGCATCAGGTGACGCTCAACGGCAACCTTTACGATGCCGTGCTGCACCGCCATCAGGGCCTGTTATTCCTGGAGCTGGAACGCTCGGTCATACCGCGCCATACCGCTGCGCTGCAGGTCGCCCGAACCTTGCGCCGCCTGCAGGCAGCCAAAACCCTCGATGCGCTGTACCAGACCTGCGTGAGCGAAATACGTGCATTGACCGGCTACGACCGGGTCACCCTGTACCGTTTCGAGCAGGAGGGCCACGGCAAAGTCATCGGCGAAGCGCTCAGCGACGGCATGCAGCCGTACTTGGGCCTGTGTTTCCCGGCCTCGGATATTCCGCCGCAGGCGCGTGAGCTCTACCGCTTGAACTGGGTTCGGGTGATCCCCGACGCGACCTACGTGCCGGTGCCCATCCTGCCCGCCATGCGCCCAGACACCGGTGCAGCGCTGGACCTCAGTTTTGCAGTGCTGCGCAGCGTCTCGCCGGTGCATTGTGTTTACCTGAAAAACATGGGCATACGCTCGTCGATGAGCATTTCCCTGCTCAAGGATGATCAACTCTGGGGCCTGATCACCTGCGGCCACCGCGAGCCCCTGCGCGTGCCACATGAGCTGCGCACGGCGTGCATCAGTGTCGGTCAGTTATTGTCGATGCAGATCACACTGCTCCAGGACAAGGAGGCGCGCCGCCACGAGCATGAAAAAACCGCCATGATCGATGCATTGGTCAGCGCCATGGCGGCCGACACGCTGGATGTGATGGAGAGCCTGCTGCCTTACGCGCAAACCTTGTTGAACCTGACTGGCGCCACTGGGTTGGCGATTCTGGTGGAGGAGCGTTTGCACACCGTCGGCGTTTGCCCGAGCGACGAGCACATTCGCGCCCTGTACCCGTGGGTTCAGCAACAGGGCAAAGGCGTGGTGCACAGCCACCAATTGTCCGCAGACTTCCCGCCGGCCGAGGCCTATCAAAGCATCGCCAGTGGCCTGTTGGCCTTCCGGTTGCCCAAACCGGTCAATAACGCAGTGATGTGGTTTCGCCCCGAGGTCAAAACCACCGTGCAGTGGAGCGGCGAACCGGTCAAACAGCGTGAGGTGGGAGCAACCGCCTTGACCCCACGCCTGTCATTTGAACTCTGGAAACAGCAGGTCGACGGCAAGGCGCTGCAATGGTCTGCCTCGGAGTTGCACGCGGTGGCAAACTTGCGCCGGAACGCCCTGGAGCATGACCTGGCCCGTCAGGTACAGCGCGAACATGCCGCCGTGCGCGCGCGCGATGAGATGGTCGCGGTGGTTTCGCACGACTTGCGCAGCCCGCTGACTATCTTGCTGATGCAGTGCGGCATGATGCGCAAGATGGTGCCCGCCGACGACACCAAAGCCACCCTGCGTTTGAACAACGCGATTGAAACCATGCAAACCGCCACGTCGCGCATGAACACCTTGCTCGAAGACTTGATCGACATTTCGCGCATCGAGGCTGGGCGTTATCGCGTCGCCCTGCAAACGCTGGACGTGACGTCGACCCTGGAACAGCTCGGCTTGATGTGGCACCCGCTGGCCTCGGCCAAGGGCGTCAACCTGACCTGGAGCAGCCAACCTGGGCTGAGCATCCAGGCCGACCCGGAGCGCCTGTTCCAGGTGTTTTCCAACTTGCTCGGCAATGCGCTGAAATTCACGCACTTGGGCGGGGCAATCGAGGTGATGGCGCTGGCGGCAGGCGACGAAGTGTTGTTTCGTGTGTGTGACAACGGCTCCGGCATCGGTGCGGCGCAATTGCCGTATATCTTCGAGCGCTACTGGACCTCGCGTGAGGGCAACCCGACCGGCAGCGGCCTGGGCTTGTATATTTCCCACGGCATTATCGAGGCCCACGGCGGCACGCTCTGGGCCGAAAGCGTGGAAGGGCAGGGCAGCGTCTTCAGTTTCCGGGTTGCGGCGGCTCGGTAACGCTCACCTTCTATCGAGTAATTCGCACAGCGCCGCAAGCGTCGCCTGCGGCGCTTCCTGTGGAATATTGTGGCCCACGCCGGGCAACACTTCGCGCCGATAAAAACCGCTGAAATGCCCTACATCGTCATCTTCCACCGTCGCCGGGCCGACGCCATCATCGGCGCCGCACAGCGAAATCGTCGGCACTGAAATCGGCGGTTGCAGCGCCAGCGCCTGCTCGATGGCTTCCAGTGTCGGGTCGCCAGGCGCGTACCTGAAGCGGTGGCGATACGAATGAATCACCACCTCGACAAAATCCGGGTTATCGAATGACGGCGCGGTCTGGCCATACAGGCTCGGCCCCTCGGACCAACTCGGCGACCACAGCCGCCACAACAACTCACACAGCTCACGACGATTGGCGGTCAAGCCGTCCACGCCGCGCTGCGTGTGAAAATAGAACTGGTACCACAAACGATGCTCCTGCTCCGGCGCCAGAGGCTCGTGCGATGTGGCGATGTCCTGAATGTTGTAGCCGTCGGCAGTCACCAACCCGCGCACCCGCTGCGGCCAAAGCGCCGCGACAATGCACGCGGCGCGGCCACCCCAGTCATACCCGGCGAGGGTGGCGTGCGCGATGCCCAGCGCATCCATGAAATCGAGTAAATCCTTGCCCAACGCCGCCTGTTGACCGGAGCGCATCACCTGCTCATCAATAAACCGCGTCGGCCCATAACCGCGCAGGTACGGCACCAATACCCGGTAGCCACGTTCGGCCAGCAGCGGCGCAATTTCATCGTAGCCGCGTGGGTCGTAGGGGAACCCGTGCAGCAAGATCACCGGCTCTGCGTCGACTGGGCCATGGGCTTCATAGGCCATGTCGAGCATGGAGGTGCGTACGCGAAGCAGGGCGGCAGCGGTGGTCATGATGAACTCCTGTGGCATCGGCGGCCTTGTGTGGGGAGCAAGTTTATGTGCCGAGCGGGCTGCCTTTGAAGTTTGTGTAGGTGCCTATGCTCCTGGGCTATGTACGCACCACCTCAAGGTTGCCAGGTGGTCTTCTCCCCACTGAGTTTGCGATCCAGAAAGGTCGCCGCGCTGATCAGCGCCAAATGGCTCAACGCCTGTGGCGTGTTGCCCAAGTGCCGGGCCTGGCTGTCGAACTCTTCGGCGTACAACCCCAGCGGGTTGGCGTAGCGCAACAATTGTTCGAACTCCAGGTGAGCTTTTTCGACTTGGCCTGCACGTGCGAGGCATTCGACGTACCAGAACGAGCACGCCGCGAACGCGCCTTCGGTGCCTTGCAGGCCGTCGATCTGGCTGTCGTCGTTGCGGTAGCGATAGACCATGCCGTCGCGCACCAGGCTTTTCTGGATCGCTTCGAGTGTCGACAGCCAGCGCGGATCGGTGGCCGCGACGAAGCGCACCAGTGGCATCAGCAGCATCGAACCATCCAGTGCAGTGCTGCCGATATACTGCACAAAATGCCCGCGTTCTTCGTTCCAGAAGTTGCTCCAGATGTCGGCGTAGATCGCCTGCCGCGTTTGGTCCCAGCGCGCAAACGGCGCCGGCAGCGAGCGCTTGTAAGCCAGGCGGATCGCACGGTCCAGCGCTACCCAGCACATCAGCCGGGAATGCAGAAAGTGGTGCTGTTCACCGCGCATTTCCCAAATGCCGACATCTTTTTGATTCCAGATCTCGCACACCTGGTCGGTCACTTCCACCGTGTGTTGCCAGCCCTCGTGGGAGATCGCTTCACCGTATTTATTGACCAGGTAAACCGCATCCATCAGTTCGCCATAGATGTCCAACTGGATCTGGTCGAACGCTTCATTGCCGATGCGTACCGGTGTGGCACCGCCGTGGCCGCTGAAGTGATCCAGCTCGGTTTCCGGCAGCTCCTGGCGGCCATCGACGCCATACAGGATGTTGATTTTGGTCGGCTGGCCGCAGCAGTCGCTCACGCGGCCCTTGAGCCAGCGCATGTAAGCATTGGCTTCTTCGGTGAAGCCCAGTCGCATAAAGGCGTAGACGGTGAAGGACGCATCGCGGATCCACGTGTAGCGGTAGTCCCAATTGCGCTCGCCGCCCGGTGTTTCCGGCAGGCCGAAGGTGGCGGCGGCGATGATCGCGCCGTGTTTGCGCGAGGTCAAAAGCTTCAGCGCGAGGGCCGAGCGGTTGACCATTTCGCGCCAGCGCCCGCGGTAATTCGATTGGGCGATCCAGCCACGCCAGAACTTCAACGTGTGCGCCAGCGCCAAGTCGGTGCAGCCACCGTCGACACGTGGGTCGTCCTGGCCGCCGAGGACAAATTCGGCGCCTTCTTCCTGGTTCAGGGTGAAGTGGGTAACGGCGGCATTGTCTTCGATCTGCAGCGGGTGGCTGCCGGCCAAACGAATGCCGGGCTGCCCGTCGGCGGCAAAGCACACATCGGCCTTGTCGGCGCTGGCGCGGGTTGGCGCGCGCGCATAGTCATGGCGTACCGCGCAGCGCAGGTGAATCGTCGCCTTGCCGCTGACTACGCGCACGCGGCGGATCAGCAAGGGTAAGTCGTCGACCTCTTCGCTGATCACCAGCAGGTCGGTGATTTCGACCACGGCTTCATCGCTCAGCCAACGGGTTTGCAGCACATTGGTGTCGGGCAGGTAAATTTGCTCGCGACGGGCGTTGGGCAGGTCGGGCGTGAGTTGAAACACGCCGGCTTGGGGGGTGTCGAGCAGCGAGCAAAAGATCGACGGGCTGTCGAATTCCGGCCAGCAGAAAAAGTCGATGCTGCCTTTGTCGTTGATCAGTGCCGCGCTGCGCATATCGCCAATAATGCCGTGGGCATCGATGGCGCTTTGCGGTTCGTTGTTGAAATCAACCATTGCCACGAAACTCCGGATAAAGGCTCATGCCGCCATCAATAAACAGGGTGCTGCCCACCACGTAATCAGACGCGTCGCTGGCCAGCCAGACCACCGCGCTGGCCACGTCTTCAACGTCTCCGACGCGGCCGTAAGGGATCAACTTGAGCAACTCTTGTTCGGCCGCGCCTTCGGTGGCCGCACGGTTGATCGCTGTACGAATTGCTCCCGGGGCAATGCCGTTGATGCGGATGCGCTGTTCGCTGACTTCTTGGGCGAGGGTGCGCATCAACATCTCGACGCCGCCCTTGGAGGCCGCGTAATTCGCATGCCCGGCCCAAGGGATCAGTTGATGCACCGAACTCATGTGGATGATTTTGCCGGCGGCACGTGACACGCCATCGCGCACGCCCTGGCGGTTGAAAATACGCACGGCGGCGCGAGCGCAAAGGAATTGGCCGGTGAGGTTGACGCCGATCACGGCGTTCCAGTCGTCGAGGGTCATGTCGACCAGGTTGGCGTCTTTCTGCAGGCCGGAATTGGCCACCAGAATGTCCAGGTGGCCGAAGGCGTCGAGGGTTTGCGCGAACAGGCGCTCAACCTCAGCTTCTTTTGACACGTCGCCACCGATGGCAATCGCGCGGCCGCCATTGGCGTTGATCTGCGCGGCGAGCGCCTGCGCCGGTGCCGCCTGCGAGTTGTAATTAAGCACCACTGCGGCCCCGGCTTCGGCCAGTGCCTTGGCGGCGCCTGCGCCGATGCCCGAACTGGCGCCGGTGACGATGGCTACTTGTTGCTCCAGCGAAAGATGCATTGCCTGCCCACCTTTTATCTGCAAGTTCTGTTAGCTGACTGATGGGGCAGGGCACAAGTTCACCGTTAAACCGCCGGGTAACGCCAGGATCCAAACGATTGCTGCGGGCACCCTGGCTGACAATGCCGGGCTGACCGGCCTTTTATAAGAAAAATCGCAGCACCCGCTTCGGGGTTTTTTGAGGGTTTCCTACGTGCGTTCAAGCTGTTTGATGCCTGATCAGGAACCTATTCCGACGGATGTGCCACACAAGGGGAAACCTGATTGGCTTCGACTTTATGCTGGAGCGACAGGTTGATCATCAAGCACCCTTGCACTGGAGACACCTATGTCGGTATCGGCTCTCGATACACCTGTATCCGCCCCACCCGCCCCTGATGCTGCGCCGGTAAACACCAAACCCGACGCCAAGGCCAGCCCTGCGGCGCATGCCGCGCCGTCCTACAACAGTCAGAGTACCGTGAACGTTAATTTCCACTTGGCACCTACCCCTTCCAGGCCAGTGTTCGGTGACCATCAGCCTCAGGCGAATCGCCCTGGCGAGCAGAAAAACCCGTCGGCACTGCCGGACCTCGCGTTGCATCAAGGGTTCGTACAGCAGCTCAAGCACTTGTTGGGGCAATGGTTCGGCGGGCACCGGCCACCGCATCACCCAGGTTCGAGTGGCCCGCCACCAAGGCCCAACCCCAGTAAACCAGGCCCTTCTTTGCCTGACCTTGAGTACGCGATTAAGAATAATGAAGAGTTGGGCAAGCAACTGCTCCAGAACTTCAACGCTTTCAGAGACCCCAAGAACCCGCGCTATGTCAGCGTTGACAGTATTCACGCAATGGCCAGTAAAAGGCCGTCCGGTGATGCTGTGATGAATGAGAACATTCGCCTGGCGAAAGAGCTGTTGCGGCGTCCTGACCTGATCACTGCCATCGACCGGGACCCCACGACAGGTGCGCTGGATGGCCTGATCGACAAGCAAAAACTGAGCATTATTCTTGAGGGCGATAACGCCTTCAAATACACCAGTGACAAGCAACTGGCCGACGAAATGCTTGAGCATTTCGACGCATTAAAAGGGCAGTTCGGGCGCGAACTTCGATTCAAAAGCCTGCAAAGGCTGGCAGCCCAACCGCTGACGGGTGACGCCGACAAGGATCATCTGACGCATCTGTCCCGCGAGGTCCTCTCACGCAGCGACCTGCTTGACCAGATGGACGATCTCGCGAGTCGCGAAGATGACGGTCGCATCAGCCTGGAAGCGCTTTACAGGCTTTCTCGTTGAATGACGCTCAGGTGCTGCGGCCGGTTCGCGGCACCTGATTGTTTTGTGTCAGGAACTGTTTAAGCCGATTGAACCACTACGTCATACGCGACGGTTGGCTGAGGCCGGTCGCTTTCAGACTCCGAGTGAGGCTAATAAATGAATTCAACCTCGTTTCAATCCAACCCCGGCTGTCCCGAACGTTTCAACATTGCTCATGAAGCCGACTCTTCGGCGCGAGGCGGCGCAGCCTTGCACGATTCCCTGGCTGCGTCGGACGCGCATGCGGCTGAAGCCCGCCGAATGAAAGCATTTGCCGGCCAGCGCAGATTCCAGGCACCGGTCGCCGATGATTTTGCCCGCGGCATGCTTGCCCAAAGGCCTGCCGGCAATGCCGACACAACGTCGTTGCGTCACCCCAATGGCGTGTGGGCAGCGCTGATGAGTGGCTTGACCGCCTTGTGTCGTGGCTAAAGGCTGGTTCTAAGCTGCGCCTCGGGTTTTTTACATGCTGTCATTGGTCTTCAGCGGTTACCCGGAACTATTGCGCCCCGCTAACCACACATCGGTGGCTTGCCGCTCTGGAATCGACCGACGATTTGGGGTGCCTCGGGGGCTTTCAGGCAAACGCAGATCTGAAAAAGTGGGAGATGACGCATGAAAATTGAGGGTGCAATACCGCGTGGGCAGCCAATGATCATAAGCGCGCCAGAGATGCGCCGTGCCTCAGCGCCGCCGGTTTTTCAGCCGCCCTGCGTTGAGCAATATGCCCCGCGGGAAATACCGCCGCGCCCACCCGCTGCAGTGCGCGCAACCTTGTCGTCGCTGCGCTACCAGACCTTACAGAACGCGCCGGTTGCTCGCGCGAACACAACCCCGCCAGGACCGAACTCTACCGATAGCCAATTGGCGAGCGAGCTGGAGAAAAACTTCGGCGAGCTGCACGCGTTTTTCAAGGAAGGCCGCGTGACGCAATCATCTTTGCGGCAAATCGCAGCGCAAGCGCTGCGGGGGGAATAATGTGCGCGACCGTATGATTTTAGTGGTCAGGGAAATTCTCAGCCGCCCGTTGCTGAACGACGCGATTATCGACGCCGAGGGCTATATTACCCGCGACAGCCTTAACACTGCGGCCTTGGCTTTGCGGGGCAACAGCTCCCCCGCAGCCTTCAGCCAGGATCCTTTTCATGGTCAGGGCAACGCCGAGGTGGTGCAGGCACTGCAAGGCTATTTCAAACAATTGAGGGATAAACCCAAGGACCGCACAGTTTTTTTTGAAGCGCTTGAATACGTCGACATCGCACTGCTCAAAGCCGTGATGAATGACCCCGATGACATCGACTCATTGGGTGTGCCGGTTCTGGAACCCACCACTGGGCTGCCGAGGAAGAAGTACAGCGAACACTGCGTTTACACCGCAAGAAACATCATCGAGCGCCCAGGTTTATTGCGCTCCCTGGAGCGTGCCAACACCCTGCGTTTATTTGGTCGCCCCAAGCACGGCGGGTGGCTGTGCAACAGAAGCCTGGCGCGCTGGCTGGAGCAGCACGCGGCGCACAAGGCCAGGTAACGTCCTGGCCTTGTGCGCCAGTGGGGCTACACCTTGAGAATTTTGCCGCTGATGGCGACACCGGCCAACATTATCGCGACCAGCACAAAGGCGATGCTCAAACTGCTGCCATGCGCGATAAAGCCGATGACCGCAGGGCCGGCGAGAATGCCGGCATAACCCAACGTGGTGATGGCCGGCACCGCAATATGTTCCGGCATGACCGTTTGCTTGCCGACGGCGCTGTACAGCACCGGCACGATATTTGAGCAACCCGCGCCCACCAAAGCGTAGCCCAACAGCGCAGTTTCCCAGGCTGGCACCAGCGTTGCGAGCAACATGCCGGCGGTGGCCAGCGTGCCGCCGAGCATGATCACGCGGGTAGCGCCAAGGCGGCGGACAATCGTGTCACCGGTCAGGCGCCCAGCGGTCATGGTCAAGGCAAACGCGGCGTAGCCAAGGCCGGCGTAAGCCTCGTCCAGGCCGCGCTCGGCGCTGAGGAACACCGCGCTCCAATCCAGCACGGCACCTTCGGCCAAAAATACGATGAAGCACAGGCAGCCGATAAACAGCACCACACCGTGTGGTACGGCAAACGCGGGCCCTGAGCTTTCACTGCCGTAGGGCAGCAGGTGAGGGCCGGCTTTGAGCAGCGCCACCAGCATAATGACGATGACGACCAGGGTCGCCTGCAATGGCGACAGGCCCAGCCCCAGCAACCCGGCAACCCCCGCTGCGCCGACAATACCGCCAAGGCTGAACAAACCATGGAAGCCCGACATCATGGTTTTGCCACTGGCGCGCTCAACAATCACCGCCTGCAGGTTGACGGTTGAATCCACGGTGCCCAAGCCCGCGCCAAACAGAAACAGCCCGGCGATCAGCAACGGAATCGAACTGACCGTGGCGAGCATTGGCAGCGCCAGGCAAATCATGATCGTGCCGGCCGTCAGTACGCGACGGCAGCCATAACGTGATGCCAGCGCGCCTGCCACCGGCATCGCAATGATCGAACCCACGCCCAGGCACAGCAGCAGCAGGCCCAGCGTGCCCTCGTTGAGTTGCGCGCGCGCTTTGGCGTAAGGCACCAGCGGCGCCCACGCGGCGATGCCGAAGCCTGCGATAAAAAACGCGATACGCGTCGACATTTGTTCCAGCCGGCCGGGAACCACGGGCGCTGGGGTGGGGATGGCAGTCATGAAAAATCCTTGGTTTTGCGTTCGAAGAACGATGTCCGGGGCGACATCCTTGCATATCAGGCCGTGCCGAGCGAATGGGGTTCCCCAGGGTTGATGGCCGCCAGCGCAGGTCACACGCTTGTTTTTATGCGCGTGCAACCGCTGTATGGCGATTCGATATTAAGCCAACGGCCTACACAAACTCCACGTGCGCCGGTTGCCGTTTCATCAGCACCTCGCCATGGCGGATCGAGTACAGCGCCGAGCCCTGGCTGCGGATCACCTCGTAGTCACTGTCTGCCGACAGGATCAACAAGTTGGCGGGGCGACCGGGCTCCAGGCCGTAACGCTCACCCAGTGCCATGGCTTTGGCGCTGTTGTCGGTGACCAGGTCCAGGGCGTTTTGCAGGTTGCGGTAGCCGAGCATATGGCAGATGTGCAAACCGGCTTCCAGCACGCGCAAGATGTTGCCGTTGCCCAACGGGTACCACGGGTCAACGATCGAGTCCTGGCCGAAGCACACGTTCATGCCGGCTTCGAGCAGTTCGTTGACGCGGGTCACGCCTCGGCGTTTCGGGAAGCTGTCGAAGCGGCCTTGCAAGTGGATGCTTTCGGTGGGGCAAGAGACAAAGCTGATGCCCGAGTGCCCCAGCAGTCGAAACAGTTTGGCGCAGTAGGCATTGTCGTAAGAGCCCATGGCCGTGGTGTGGCTGGCGGTAACGCGTGCGCCCATGTCGCGGCTGCGGGCTTCTTCGGCGAGTACTTCGAGAAAACGCGAGTGCGGGTCATCGGTTTCGTCGCAGTGCACGTCCACCAGGCAACCGGTGCGCTCGGCCAGGTCCATAAGGAACTTCACCGAACTCACGCCTTGGTCGCGTGTGTATTCAAAGTGCGGGATACCGCCGACCACGTCGGCGCCCAGGCGAATGGCTTCTTCCATCAACTCACGGCCATTGCGGTAGGACTCGATGCCTTCCTGCGGGAACGCGACGATTTGCAGATCGATCAGGTGCGTACTTTCCTCACGCACTTCGAGCATGGCTTTTAAGGCTGTGAGGTCTGGGTCGGTGACGTCGACATGGGTGCGCACGTGTTGAATGCCATGCGCGGCCAAGGCCTGAATGGTTTTTTTGGCGCGGGTCTTGGTGTCTTCATGGGTGATGGTGGCTTTACGCTCGCCCCAGCACTCGATGCCTTCGAACAGCGTGCCGCTCATGTTCCAGCGCGGTTCGCCGGCGGTCAGTGTGGCGTCGAGGTGAATATGCGGCTCGACGAAGGGCGGTATGACCAGGTTGCCGGCGGCGTCCAGGTCGGCTGGCGTCAACGTGCGCGCGGCCGTATGTGGCGTAATGCTGGCTATCCGGCCGTGTTCCAGGTGCAAATCATGCAGGCCTTCACGGTTGCGCAGGCGGGCGTTGATGATATGCATGGGCAAGTTCCTCTTGGCTAAAAACAATCAGGCAGTCAGTCGCCAGATGATCAGGGCTGTTGCGGTGCAGGGCCAGGCTCTGGGCGGCGGCCACAAGGTTAGCATTCTGGTGAAACCGGCCTTTCAGATTCTGCATCGGGTTCGTCGCGCAATACCCTTCATGCCGAGGCATCAGCCAGCGGTGAGCGCACGCGCAATACCGAGGTCAGCACGATGTAGCTCAGCGCGGCGGCGGCAATCCCCACCAGGGGCGCGACCCACGGCGAGTGGAATGCCAACACCGTACCCACCGCGTAGGCACCCAGCCCGGGCCAATTGAACGCCGGCAGGCGTGTATCGGCAAGGAGCGGGTATTGGCCGCGATAGCGGTAGAAGAAGTCCGCCATGATGACCCCGCCAATCGGCGGGATCACCGTGCCCAGCAGAATCAGGTAAGGCACAAGCATGTCGTACATGCCGAGCAGCGCCAACAGCGTGCCGATGAGCGCACCGGCCAGGGTTACGCTCTTGCGGCGCCGGGTGCGCAGCAAGTTGCAACCCGCGACGGCGAAGTTGTAAATGGTGTTGTCCTGAGTGCTCCAGATATTCAGCAGCAGCATGGCCATCGCCGCCATGGCGAAGCCCTGCAGCAGCAACACCTCAACCACATCCGGCTGTTGATAGACGATGGCTCCATAGGCGCCGATCAGTACCATCAAACCATTGCCGATAAAAAATCCGATCAAGCTGGCGAGGACTGCGACCTTGGCCGAGCGCGAAAACCGCGTCCAGTTGGTGGCCTGGGTCGCGCCGCTGACAAAGGTGCCGAATACCAGGGTGATTGCGGTGGATAAGTCCAACTCGCCGGTGGGGACCACGGCCAGCAGACCCTCCAGACCGCCGACTTTTACCGTGGCGACCCACATCGACAGAAACAGCAGGATACCCATCGCCGGCACCGCTATATAAGAGAGTATTTCGAGCCCGCGATAGCCGACGTAGGCCGTGGCGCAGAACACCATGCCGAACAGCACCATCAAGCCGAGCACGCTGCTTTGGCTCAACTCGAAATACTTGCCCAGCACCACGGCAGCGGTGGCGGTGCCCCAGGCGTACCAGCCGATCTGGGTGAAACCGAGGATCAGGTCGCTGAGTTTGCTGCCGACTTCGCCGAAGCAGAAACGCCCCATCAACACCGAGTTCAGGCCGCTTTTGAAAGCGATGTAACCCAAGCCTGCGGCGTACAGGCCCAGCAACAGGTTACCCAAGGCCACGACGCCCAGCATCTCGGTAAAACTGAAGGCTACTCCCAGCTTGCCGCCGGCAAACATGGTCGCGGTGAAAAACGTAAACCCCAACAGCACCATGGCGGTGGACGCCAAGCCTTTGCGCGCCTGCATCGGCACCTCGCTGAGGGGGTAATCGTTGCCCGGTTCTTGCTGCGTCATGTGCCTTGCTCCCTGAATGAGTGACGCAGGCCTGTTGCACCGCGCGTGCCACATCAGTCGCACGGCGCGATGTGCGCACCTTACGCATGGTCAAACAGGGGGGAATCGAATTGATGTGGGTGCGTTGTGCCTGGTCGGGCACGAAAGCGGTGCAGCGGTGGGACACATTGGATCAGTCTGTGGGAGGCGCCACTGGATGTTTGGTGTCGCGCTGTGGCGCGGGAAACGGGCTTGGGGGGGCTTCGGATTTTCGTACATATCCGTTATTTGGGGGATGGCTTATATCGGTTTCGCTCTTACAGCGAGTCACTTTTGAAAGGACCCAAAAGTAACCAAAAGGTCCTCGCCCCACCACTCGGTGCCTCGCTTAGGCTCGGCATGCCCGCACACAGGCTTGAATCCGTGGGCCGCCGCGATGGGCCATCCTTGGCCCAGCGCGGCTAACCCGGCGTCCTGCCGGGTTACCCACGGATTCAAGCCTGCGTGCGGCCATCGTGGTTTAACGGGGCGCTTCTCAGATCAAAAGCAGATCAAAAGCAAGAGCACGGCGGCCTGAAAGCCGACCTGAGTGGTTGAAGCGGATCAAGGGCGGATTTGCATATACAGCAGATCTGCTTTTTTTTAGCACGGCGGCCTGAAAGCCGACCTGAGTGGTTGAAGCGGATCAAGGGCGGATTTGCATATACAGCAGATCTGCTTTTTTTTGCTTTTTGTGGGAGGGGGCTTGCTCCCGATAGCAGTGTGTCAGTTGAAAAATATTTATCTGACCCAACGCCATCGGGAGCAAGCCCCCTCCCACAGTTTGAATGCATTCTGCTTGGGAGATGGATGATCGTTCCCACGCTCTGCGTGGTAATGCCGCTCCGGACGCTCTGCAACTTGAGTGGTTGAAGCAGATCAAGGGCGGGCTTTGCATACACAGTAGATCTGCTTTTTTTGCTTTTTGTGGGAGGGGGCCTGCTCCCGATAGCAGTGTGTCAGTTGAAAGATATTTATCTGACCCACCGCCATCGGGAGCAAGCCCCCTCCCACAGTTTGAATGCATTCTGCTTGGGAGATAGATGATCGTTCCCACGCTCTGCGTGGTAATGCCGCTCCGGACGCTCTGCAACCTGAGTGGTTGAAGCAGATCAAGGGCGGGCTTTGCATACACAGTAGATCTGCTTTTTTTGCTTTTTGTGGGAGGGGGCTTGCTCCCGATAGCAGTGTGTCAGTTGAAAAATATTTATCTGACCCACTGCCATCGGGAGCAAGCCCCCTCCGACAGTTTGAATGCATTCTGCTTGGGAGATAGATGATCGTTCCCACGCTCTGCGTGGTAATGCCGCTCCGGACGCTCTGCAACTTGAGTGGTTGAAGCAGATCAAGGGCGGTTTTGCGTACGCGGCAGATCTGCTTTTTTTGCTTTTTGTGGGAGGGGGCTTGCTCCCGATAGCAGTTTTACAGTTGATACATGAGTTGACTGACCCACCGCCATCGGGAGCAAGCCCCCTCCCACAGTTTGAATGCATTCTGCTTGGGAGATAGATGATCGTTCCCACGCTCTGCGTGGTAATGCCGCTCCGGACGCTCTGCAACTTGAGTGGTTGAAGCAGATCAAGGGCGGATTTGCATATACAGTAGATCTGCTTTTTTTGCTTTTTGTGGGAGGGGGCTTGCTCCCGATAGCAGTTTTACAGTGATACATGAATTGACTGACCCACTGCCATCGGGAGCAAGCCCCCTCCCACATTTTTGACCGCGTTGGGTTTGGGAGAGTGGGGCGGCTTTCAGGGCGCCGGTTTAGCTCCGTCGTTATCGGAGCGAGGTGGGTTATTCGCCGCGATAGATACATCCGCTGGTGCAGGTCTCATGGATGCGAATCGCGCTGAGTTCCGGCAGCAGCGGTTTCAGCTCATTCCAGATCCACTTGGCCAGCACTTCGCTGGTCGGGTTTTCCAGGCCAGGAATGTCATTCAGGTAGTTGTGGTCGAGGCGTTCATAGAGCGGCTTGAAAATCGCCTTGATCTCCGAGAAGTCGCGAATCCAGCCGGTATGCGGGTCCACGTCGCCGCTCAGGTGAATCGCCACCTTGAACGAATGCCCATGCAGGCGCCCGCACTTGTGGCCTTCCGGTACGTGGGGCAGGCGATGGGCGGATTCGAAGGTAAACTCTTTGAAGATTTCCACAGTGTTTTCAGCTCGGTCAGGTGTCTGGCAGTCGGCAAGTTTAACAGCTTGATCCGTCACCGCGCATACCGCTGGGTTAAAGCGCTTGCAAGCGCTCGCCCAACGCGCCGTTATCGGCCAGTTGCAGAAATTCATCGCCCAGCCGCTGGCTTTCGCTCATCGCGGTTTGCCAGTATTGGTTGCGGCTCACATCGTCGCCCAGGAAGCGCTTGAAGTCGCTGCGGTCCGGCAATTTGCCATGCGGCAGGCGCGCGAGGTAGTCCCTCGACGGTGCGAGCAGCAACACATCCTGCAAGCCCTGTGGATGGCTGCGGCGCCACGGCAAGCCCTTGTCGAACCAGCCAGGGATGACCCGGTCAGTGAAGTGCGGGTACAACACAATGTCGTCGCCGTGGTAGGGCAGGTCGAGGTGATAGTCCAGCAGGCCGCCGTCGCGGTAGGTGCCTTGACCGGCGCCGGGCAGGTCGCGCACACCTTGCATCACCAACGGGATCGAGCCTGAGGCCAACAAAGCCTGGCGCAGGTTACCGAGTTCCAGGTGCACAAAGCGCGACGGGAAATCCGTCAGCGGATGCACCGGCGGCGCTTGGCGTGGGTCGTGGATGATCAGCCGTTCAAAGTGTCGCGACAGGCGTGCGCGGCCGCGCAGGTTGTCGGCGATCACTGACGACAAGCCCAAGCCGAGGCGCCCGCGATGGTCATCGGCGAGCAGGCCGTGGCTTTTGACCACCATGATGTTCAGGCGATAACCGGGGTTTTCCAACACCCGCGCATCGCGACCGGCCAACAGGTCATCGAGCATGCGCTGACAGCTGCGGCTGACCTCAGCCATGCTCACGCCCTTGGCGAAACGCTGTTCGTTGTACAAGCGGCCGAGGTCGAGCAAGCCTTGCACCGGGTCGGGCAGGCAGGCACTGGCGAACCGCCAGGAGCCGATGGAAGCGCCGATCAGCGCGCGTTCGCGTGGCGCGCGCGGCAGCCAGTCGCCGAACAGCGCGAGGTCCAGACCCTGGATGCCCAGCGCCTTGGGGCCACCGGCCGCACCGGGCAGGGTACCGACATCCGCAGGCGCCAGGCCTTGGTCGCGAATACGTGCAAAGGCGCGTTTGCCGGCCTTGAGGGTCAGGGCGGGAAACTTGATGTGAATGGCTGTCATACCGGTCTCATTTGAAGCGAGCGGGGCATTATAGGAAAACTCGCACACGCATAGGTAAAGAAGGCTCTATGAAATTGCCATGGTGGCAATTCAGTTTCAGTTAAGTTGCAGCGAGTACGGTGGCCTGCGTAGGAAAAACATCCTGAAACGGAGACTTACCATGAAGCGGCTCACAGCGCTGGTCGCCGCCTGTATCATCGCGTCCACGGCGGCACTGGCCCAAGCAGTGGACCCCGGCACACCACTGAAATTGCCTGGCACTGTTACAATTGTCGCCTTCGATCAGCTGGAAGCTACAGCCCTGGCGCTGCATCCAGGTTCAACCCTACTCGACACCGACTTGGACGAGGCCTATGGCAAGTACGTCTATCAAGTCGAACTTGAAGACGCGCATGGCATCGAGTGGGACGTCGAATTGGACGCGCTGTCCGGGCACGTTCTCAAGAATCATCAGGATACGTAATGAAGGTATTTCGACGCGCCAGCGGTTTGATGGTGCTGGCGCTCCTGGCTTTTTGCTCAAGCCTGGCCGCCCGTGACCTCAACCAGGATGAAGCCTTGGCGCTACGCCAGCAGGGGCTGATCCTGCCGCTGGAGGAGTTGTTGCAGCAAGCCATGGCGCGGCACCCCGGTTCGCGGTTGCTGGAAGCCGAGCTTGAAAAAAAACACGGCCACTATGCTTACGAAGTAGAGCTGGTGACCCCTGCAGGCGTGGTGCGCGAGATCAAGCTGGATGCAACCACCGGTGCGTTGCTCAAAGATAAGGAAGATGACTGATGCGCCTGCTCCTGGTGGAAGACAACGTTCCGCTGGCCGATGAAGTGTTGGCTGGCCTGCAGCGTCAAGGCTATGCCGTCGACTGGCTGGCCGATGGGCGTGATGCCGTGTATCAGGGCCGCAGCGAACCCTATGACCTGATCATCCTTGACCTCGGCCTGCCCGGTTTGCCCGGGCTTGAGGTGCTGGCGCAATGGCGCGCCGCGGGCCTGGCTACGCCGGTGCTGGTACTCACGGCGCGCGACTCGTGGGCCGAGCGTATCGAAGGGCTCAAGGCCGGTGCGGATGATTACCTGAGCAAACCGTTCCACCCCGAAGAACTGCACTTGCGCATCCAGGCGCTGTTGCGCCGCGCCCACGGCCACGCCAACCAGCCCACCCTGCAAGCTGCCGGCCTGCATCTGGATGAAGGGCGCCAGTGTGTGCTGCGTGATGGCGACGAGATCCAGTTGACCGCCGCCGAATTCCGCCTGCTGCGCTATTTCATGTTGCACCCGGAACAGATCCTTTCAAAAAGCCACTTGGCCGAGCATCTGTACGACGGCGAGACCGAGCGCGACTCCAATGTGCTGGAAGTTCACGTTAACCACCTGCGCCGCAAGTTGGGCCGCAGTGTGATTGAAACCCGGCGCGGCCAGGGTTACCGGTTTGGCGCCAGCCCTGCATGAGGTCCATTCAGCGGCGCTTGAGCCTGGGCTTGATCAGCGTGATGGTGATCGTCGGCCTGGTGTTGGCGCAAACCAGTTTGTGGTTGTTCGAGGCCGGTTTGCAGCGCTATCTGGAAGCTGGGTTGCGCAACGACAGCGAGAACCTGCTGGTGGCGCTGGTGCGCGGGCCGAACGGCGTGCAGTTGGACGAACATCGCTTGTCGCCTGCCTACCAGCGGCCGTTTTCGGGGCACTATTTTCGTATCGACTTTACCGACACGCATTGGCGCTCCCGCTCGTTATGGGACCAGGAACTGCCGCGCTTGCCCGAGGCTGGGCTAAAGGGCAACTTGCAGTTAGGGCCGGAAGGCCAGCAACTGCTGGTGCTGCGTTCGGACTACAAGCGCTTCGGCCAATTGATTTCCATCAGCGTGGCTCAGGACTACACCCCGGTGCGCGAAAGCTTTCGCCTGATGCGCCAGATCGGTCTGGTGCTGGGCCTTGCCGCGTTGCTGCTGGTGCTGATTTTGCAACGGGTCACCGTGCGCCGCGCCTTGCGCCCACTCGAAACCGTGCGCGAGCAGATCGCCCAACTGCAACAGGGCCAGCGCTCGCAACTCGACACCCAAGTGCCGCTGGAGCTGGAACCGCTGGTGGCGCAGATCAACCATCTGTTGGCTCACACCGAAGACAGCCTCAAGCGTTCGCGCAACGCGTTGGGCAACTTGGGCCACGCGTTGAAAACGCCATTGGCCGTGCTGTTGAGCGTGGCTTCCAACGAACAGTTGAAGGCCCATCCGGAATTGGCCAAGTTGTTGCGCGAACAGCTTGATCACGTGCAGCAGCGTTTAAATCGCGAACTCAACCGTGCACGCCTTGCGGGTGAAACGTTGCCGGGTGCGTTGTTTGACTGTGAAAAGGAACTACCGGGCTTGTTGGCCACGCTGAGCGTGATCCACGGCGAACACCTGGACTTGAGCTACCACGTCACGCCTGGGTTGCAACTGCCTTGGGATCGCGAGGACTTGCTGGAGTTGCTCGGTAATCTGCTCGACAACGCCTGCAAATGGGCAGACGCCGAGATCCGCTTGAACATTAGTGACACGGCGCACAGCTACGTGTTGGTGGTCGAAGATGATGGCCCGGGGATTCCGCACATCCAGCGCGACCAAGTGTTCAGCCGTGGCACGCGTTTGGATGAACAGATAGACGGCCATGGCTTGGGGCTGGGGATAGTGCGCGACATCGCCGAAGTGTGGGGCGGGGGGTTGCAATTGCAGGAGAGTGAGCTGGGTGGCCTGAAAGTGTGGGTTGAGCTGCCCAAACGGCAGGCCTGAGTGGGCTTTTCTGTGGGAGCGGGCTTGCTCGCGATGGCATCAACTCGGTGTCCCTGAGGGCCCGAGGTGTCTGCATCGCGAGCAAGCCCGCTCCCACATTTGACCGTGTTCCGGCCGCTTTGGGCTCACCGACAACGCAGGCCGCTTACACGCCAAATTGCCCCATCACCCCCTGCTGTTGATTGGCCAAACTGTTCAACGTCTGACTCACCCGTGCCGGCTCATTCGCCTGCTCTTACAGCGACTCCGCCACATCCCGAATAGTCGCCACATTAGTGTTCATCTCTTCAGCCACCGCGCTTTGCTGTTCGGCAGCGCTGGCGATTTGCAGGTGTTCAATCACCAATCGGGTGTCTTCCACCGACTCCTGAGTGCGTCGCACCAGAGTTTTTGACCGGCGCGTTTTGACATGCGCGCGCGCCTGCTGCAAAGTGCGCGCCCTCTAATAAGACCTCTTAAAGCCTGCGCGCTGGCAGCCACTCACTGGCCGCTCGGGCGCGGGCATGCCTGTTTTTTGTTTCTGCCTTGAGGTAACCATGATTAACGCAGTCATCGCCGCGGTCGGCACCATGCTGGTGCTCAGCCTGTCCCGCGTGCATGTGGTCATCGCCATTATCATCGGCGCCCTGGTCGGTGGTTTGACCGGTGGCCTGGGCATTGAGGCCACGCTCAAGGCCTTCAACGGCGGTTTGGGTGGCGGCGCCACTGTGGCGTTGTCTTACGCCTTGCTCGGCGCGTTCGCGGTGGCAATTGCCAAGTCCGGGCTGGCCCACGCGCTGGCCGACAAGGCGTTGATGTTGGTGGATCGCCAGGAGGCCACGGGCGGTAACCACGTCAAATGGCTGTTGATCGGCCTATTGTGGGCGGTGGCGATTGCCTCGCAAAACATCCTGCCGATCCACATCGCGTTTATCCCGCTGCTGGTGCCGCCGCTGTTGTACGTGTTGACCAAGTTGCAGTTGGACCGTCGCCTGATTGCCTGCGTCATGACCTTCGGGCTGATCACGCCCTACATGTTCCTGCCGGTGGGCTTTGGCAATATCTTCCTGAATCAGATCCTGCTGGCCAACGTGGCCAAAAGCGGCGTCGACATCAGCCAGGTCAACGTCACCCACGCCATGGGTTTGCCTGCATTGGGCATGGTGGTCGGCCTGCTGGTGGCGGTGTTTATCAGCTACCGCAAGAAACGCGTGTATGACCTGGAAAAAATCGAGCGCGTCGAGCAAGTGGCGGTGCAGTACAACCCGCTGACATTGCTGGTGGCCGGCTTGGCGATTGCGGCGGCGTTCATTATTCAGTTGTGGCTGGACTCGATGATCATCGGCGCGTTGGCCGGGTTCCTGATTTTCTCGGTGTCGGGCATCGTGCGCTGGCGCGAAACCGACGACTTGTTCACCGAAGGCATGAAGATGATGGCGATGATCGGCTTCATCATGATCGCCTCGTCGGGCTTTGCCGAAGTGCTCAAGGCCACCGGCGACGTGCGCTCGCTGGTGGAAACCTCGGCGGCGTTTATCGGCCACAGCCGTGGTGTGGGTGCGCTGCTGATGTTGCTGGTGGGGCTGTTGGTGACGATGGGCATCGGTTCGTCGTTTTCCACAGTGCCGATTCTGGCCGCGATTTTCGTGCCGCTGTGTGTGCAATTGGGCTTCAGCCCGCTGGCCATCGTGTGCATCGTCGGCACAGCGGGTGCGCTGGGCGACGCCGGCTCGCCGGCCTCCGACTCTACGCTTGGGCCAACCTCCGGCCTGAATATCGACGGCCAGCACCACCATATCTGGGACACTGTGGTGCCGACCTTTCTGCACTACAACATCCCGTTGCTGGCGTTTGGCTGGATTGCGGCAATGACGCTTTAGGTGTTTGGTTGTTGCTCGCTGTGTGGCTGGGCTGGCGGGTTCGGTCTGTCTGGATGATGGGGCTGCTACGCAGCCCAACGCGAGCAAGCCCGCTCGCCACAAGGGTGCTCGGCACACGTGCTTGAGCCCTACAGAATACTCGGAGCCGGCCGTTAACCTCTCAAGTCGCTACTAATAAGAGAGAAAAGCCATGCGTCTGAGTTTAAAGGGCAAGGTTTTGTCCCTCGCCGTCGTTCCGGTGTTGCTGTTTGCCGTGGTCATCAGCCTGACCACGGTGTGGATTCTGCAAGGGCAAGCGCGCAACGAGGTGGATGAAACCCGCCAGCGTCTGCTCGATGACGCCAAGGCCACCCTGCAAAGTTACGTCGAGGTGGCGATGACCACCATCAAGCCGCTGTACGACGCGGCTGCCCCCGGCGATACCGCGGCGCGGGCCGAGGTGGTCAAGCTGCTGTCGAATACACGCTACGGCAAGGACGGCTACTTCTTCGGCTACGATTCCGAAACCATCCGCCTGTTCAAGGGCAACAGCCCGGACGGCGTGGGCAAGAGCTTCAAGGACAACCGCGACCCCAACGGCGTCTACGTCAACCGCGACCTGGTCAAGGTCGGCAAGGACGGCAGCCACTACCTGCAATACAGCTCGACCCAGCCAGGGCAGACCGAACTGGTGCCCAAGCTGGGTTACACCGACTACCTGCCGAAGTGGGACATGGTGATCGGTACGTCGGTGAATCTGGATGGCATCGAAGCGCAGGTGGCGGTGGTCGAGGCCAAGGTCGAGAAACGAATGGAAGGCGTGCTGCTGAGCATCCTCGGCCTGGCGGTGGTGGTGCTGCTGGTGATCGCCGCGGTCGGCATGGTAGTGGCCAATACCATTCTGCGGCCGTTGAATTTGATGAAAGCCAACCTCGACGACATTGCTGCCGGCGAGGGCGACCTGACTCGGCGCCTGGCAATCACCAGCCACGATGAGCTGGGTGATCTGGCTGGCGCGTTCAACCGTTTTGTCGACAAGATCCACGGCTTGGTGCGCCAGATCACCGAGATGACTACGCAACTCACGGGTCTGGTCAGCCAGGTATCCGACCAGGCCCAACGTTCCGAACGGGCGATGGAGCGTCAGCGCCACGAAACCGACCAGGTGGCTACCGCGATCAACCAGATGTCCTCCGCCGCACACGAAGTGGCGCGCAGTGCGCAGGGCGCCGCCGTCGCCGCGCAACAGACCGATGCAGAAGGCCAGGCCGCCAAGCGTGTGGTGGACGGCAGCATCGCGCAGATCCATGCGCTGGTGAACGATATTCTTAGCAGCGGCGTGTCCCTCGACAGCTTGCAGCAGGATGTATCGTCGATTGTCAGCGTGCTCGGGGTGATTCGCTCGATTGCCGAACAGACCAACCTGCTGGCGCTCAACGCCGCCATCGAAGCCGCGCGCGCCGGTGAGGCCGGGCGTGGTTTTGCGGTAGTCGCCGACGAAGTGCGCGCCCTGGCCAGCCGCACCCAAACCAGCACCCAGGAAATTCAGGGCATGATCGACCGCCTGCAAAAAGGCACCGAAGCCGCTGTGGATGCAATGCGCCGCTCCAGCGATGCCGGTGATGGCACGTCGGCCCAGGCCAACCAGGCCGGGACGTCACTCGACACCATGGCGCAGTTGATCGGCACCATCAATTCGATGAACGCGCAGATCGCCAGCGCCGCCGAGGAGCAAACCGCCGTGGCCGAAGAGATCAACCGCAGCGTGCACCAGATTGCCGTGGCGGTGGACAGTGTGGCCGATGAAACCCGGTTGGGCGCGCAGACCTCGCGCAGCCTGGCGGACCTTGGCCAGCGGTTGGGGCAATTGGTCGGGCAGTTCAAGATCTGACACCGCAGCGGCCGTTGCTACGAAACAGCACGCATCAGCAGGCCGAAGCGTAAATCCACCTGCGCAGGGATCGGCACATACACGGTGTGCCCATCGCCCGGCGCCACGTCGATGGCCTCGCCCTTGGCGTTTTGCATCATTGCCAAGGCGAAGTGAACGTTGCCGGCGGGCGTCATCAACTCCAAGTGGTTACCCAGCGCAAAGCGGTTCTTCACCTTGACCTCGGCCAACTCGCCGCGGCGTTCACCGGTCAGCTCGCCGACGAACTGCTGGCGCTCCGACACCGAACTCCCATGTTGATAATTCTGGTATTCGTCGTGCACATGGCGGCGCAGGAAACCTTCGGTGTAACCCCGTTGGGCGAGCGATTCCAAATCGGTCATCAAGTGGCGGTCAAAGGCGCGACCGGCCACTGCATCATCGATTGCCTGGCGATACACCTGAGTGGTGCGCGCGCAGTAGAAGTGCGATTTGGTACGGCCTTCAATCTTCAACGAATGCACGCCCATCCGGGTCAGGCGTTCCACATGCTGCACCGCACGCAGGTCCTTGGCATTCATGATGTAGGTGCCGTGTTCGTCTTCAAACGCCGGCATCAGCTCATCCGGGCGATTGGCTTCTTGCAGCAGGAATACTTGATCAGTCGGCGCACCGATGCCCAGTGTCGGCTCCGGCGGATACGGCTGGACGATGTCGCCGGCGGCGTTTTCCACCGCCGCAGTGGCCTGGTATTTCCAGCGGCACGCGTTGGTGCAACTGCCTTGGTTGGCATCGCGCTTGTTGAGGTAGCCCGAGAGCAGGCAGCGCCCGGAATACGCCATGCACAAGGCACCGTGCACAAACACTTCGAGCGCCATGGTCGGCACCTCCCGGCGGATCTCGTCGATCTCTTCCAGCGACAGCTCGCGTGACAAAATCACTCGGCAAATGCCTTGCTGCTGCCAGAACTGCACGCTCGCCCAATTCACCGTATTGGCCTGCACCGACAAATGAATCGGCATCTGCGCGAAGTGGCGGCGCACCAGCATGATCAGCCCGGGGTCGGACATGATCAGCGCATCCGGGCCCATGGCTATCACCGGCGCCAAGTCGTTGAGAAAGGTCTTCAGCTTGGCGTTGTGCGGCGCGATGTTCACCACCACGTAGAAGCGTTTGCCCAGCGCATGGGCCTCCTGAATGCCGAGCGCCAAGTGGGCGTGGTCGAACTCGTTGTTGCGCACGCGCAGGCTGTAACGCGGCTGGCCGGCGTATACCGCATCGGCGCCGTAAGCGAAGGCGTAGCGCATGTTTTTCAGGGTGCCGGCGGGGGCGAGCAGTTCGGGGGCAAGAATAGGCGGCATGGTCGGCACTGGGTTCAAAAAGTGCCGCAGGGTAGTGCAAGCTTCAACCGGGGTTATTGATCTGCGTCTACGCTTGCAACAAAGATGGCACTCGCAGGGCTTGCAGCGGACTAAGCAGCAGGGCGCATATACGCACCCGGCTTTTTGACATGGACCGGACATGAATCAAACCAACCTGCAATTCAAAACCCTGCTGTTACTGCTGGTGCTGGTGACCCTCGCTTTTATCTGGATATTGCTGCCGTTTTATGGCGCGGTGTTCTGGGCGGTCATCCTCGGCATCATCTTTGCGCCAATGCAACGGCGCCTGCAAATGCGCTTCGGCTGGAACCGTAACCTGACGTCTTTGACCACGTTGACGGTGTGCCTGGTCATCGCGATCCTGCCGGTGATCATTACCAGCGTGTTGCTGGTGCAAGAGGGCGCGACGCTTTACAAAAATATAGAAAGCGGCCAATTGGATGTGGCGGGCTATATCGAGCAGTTCAAAAACTTCCTGCCGCCGTACTTCCAGCACCTGCTGGACCGCTTCGGCATGGGCAACCTCGAAGGCCTGCGCGAAAATATCGTCAAAAGCGCGATGCAGGGCAGCCAGTTCTTCGCGACCCAGGCGTTCAGCTTCGGCCAGGGCACGTTTGATTTTCTGGTGAGCTTTTTCATCATGCTCTACCTGCTGTTTTTCCTGCTGCGCGATGGCCCGGAGCTGGTGCGCAAAGTGCGCACGGCGGTGCCGCTGGCCGAGCCGCAGAAGCGTCGTTTGCAGCTCAAGTTCAACCGTGTAGTACGCGCAACGGTCAAGGGCAACGTGCTGGTGGCCGTGACCCAAGGAGCACTGGGCGGTTTGATCTTCTGGTTTCTGGATATTCCCAGCGCGTTGCTCTGGGCGGTGTTGATGGCGTTTCTGTCGCTATTGCCGGCGGTGGGCGCGGGCATTGTATGGGGGCCGGTGGCCGCTTACTTCCTGTTAAGCGGCTCGATCTGGCAAGGCGTGGTGCTGGGCTTGTTCGGCGTCTTTGTGATCGGGCTGGTCGACAACGTGCTGCGCCCGATTCTGGTGGGCAAGGACACCAAAATGCCCGACTACCTGATCCTGATCTCGACCCTCGGCGGCCTGTCGGTGTTTGGCCTGAACGGGTTTGTGATCGGGCCGCTGGTGGCGGCACTGTTTATATCCAGCTGGGCGCTGTTCGTCGAAAGCAAGCCACGGGTCAAGCTGCCGTTGCCTTAGCAGGGGCGGAGAGGCAAGCTTCAAGCTTCAAGCTTCAAGCTTCAAGCTGCGAGCTGCGAGCGATCAGGCTTGTAGCTTATAACTTGTAGCTTGCAGCTGCTTCTCTGCCGCATTTAAAGAGGTGAGCGGGCCGCTGATGGGCTCGCCATCGCGTACCACGTACCAACAGGCCAGCAACCCATGCTCCCGAAGAGAAGCGGGGACGGCGCTGCCGATAACGGACATGATCTGAACAGTGGGCATAAGGACCTCCAATTGCTATGGGGGTCACCATACGGGCCAGATGCCCGCAGGAAAAATCAACTGGCTCGATAGTCGACATCAACGCCAGACGTCAGTCGACGACCTGGTCGAGCATGCTCACCACTTCCTGTTCGCTGAGCAGGCCTTTGAGCACCAGGTTTTCTGCCAGCAGGGCCAGGAACTTCGCGCTGCGGTGCCCTTCAAGGTGCTTGAGTTCGGTCAGCGCACTGTAAACCTTGCTGGAAGTGCACAGGCCAGCGGTGCGGTGCGGGTTTTGCGTGGGCATCGGTCGATTGTCCTTGTTGTTATTGGGTGGACAGGGTCAATAGTGAGACTGTTTCGTTACGTCAACATGACAGTCCGAAGCGCGTTTGGGCAAGTAGACATTGGCCTTAATGATGTACGAATACGCCTCGACCATTGTCCTCACAGCGACCTTGGCAGTAGCAACCTGGACGTACCGGCAAAAAAAGGCCCCGTACCTTAGGGGGCTGTTAAGCATAAGTGGCGTTATTCGTAACGCGCCGATTCATTCGCTTGTCGGCTGCTTCGAAGTATTGTGCAGTTTTCAACTCGTCTGGCAGGGCGCGTGCTCAACTGTAACCAGATCAGGTCTGCCTGAGTCATTTCAGCCCAATGGTGTAGCTAAGGCTCACTCGGTAGTTGTTGGACTAGCTGGTTACGACGGCGATAGTTTCGTGGGCGAATTTTCTCACTCGATATGGATCGTGGGGATGACACGGCTTAGCGCATTGCCGTAAAGATCTGTAGTTTTGGCCTACACCACCGGAACAGACTTAATCTTTATATTTTCAGAAATATCCCACACCCTGTATTCGTCCGATTGTAGTACGGTAGCGGCGAATAAAAGGAGTATTACTATGGCTAATCACGGATACATGTCCATAACAGGGAAAAAACAAGGATTGATTTCGTCGTCCTGTTCCAGTCAGGACTCTATCGGCAATAAATGCCAGATTGGTCACTTCGATGAAATCATGGTGTTAGCTTATTCGCATGACATGGTGGGCGTCAGCGATGGGGCCGTGACAAGCGGGCGCTCACAGCACCGGCCTGTCGTCATCACAAAGAATATTGATAAGTCCTCACCGCTTATTGCCAATGCACTGCATGATGGCGAGGAAGTTGAGTGCGTGATTGACTTGTATCGTGCCTCCTTGCTGGGAGGCCTGGAAAAATATTTCTCCGTCCATTTGTCGGGCGCACGTATTGCCTACATGAATATTCAAGTACCGCACGTAATCAATATGTCTGACGGTCAGCCGCAAGAAATTGTCGCCATCCGTTATAGAGATATTACATGGACACATGTTCAAGCAGGTACAAGTGCGCACAGCACCTGGAATAACGAGGCGTGAACGCCGAGCAGTATGACCTGAATGATGTTGCGAAAGCAGGGTCAAACTTACAGTCTCTAGGCTGCACAGCAGGCGGCACGTATCTACCGGATAGCGTGATGCAAGTTAAATTCAGCTCGGTTATTTCTAACTATGTAAACGAAGTCATTCGCGACGTTAATCAGGGTGTGATCAGCGCCTGGGAGGGCATGCAGGAACTAAAAAATGAGTATGACGAATTAGCCAATACACTGTGGTTTTACGCTAAAAATGGAGGGGGAATCGCCGGTGGTTTCATGCAAGTCAAAACAGGCGCTGAGGTACTGGTGACCACTCGAGGGCTCGGAGCTCCCTACGGCGGGCCTATGATAGCTCACGGGTACAACAACATTCATGAAGGCGTCCTGAATATATACAATGGCAACAATAACTCGGTCGGCCCTGTAAGAGAGTTCTACAGAAATAGACTTAAAGATGAGTCGAGCGGTGACATGGCATATTATTCTATTGACCTGGTTCTGGCAGGCGTTGGGCTCGGTAGGAACGTCCCCAAAGAAGGTGCGTTTAAGTTGTTTCGTAATATCGCTGACGATTATGAAAAGGCCTACAAGCAAGCCGGAAAAATCTCTCTGGCGCTAGAGGTTTTTATTGATGGTATTTCAATTCAGTCCATTTTTACACTGAATACAGATCAGGAGGGTAGAGATTAATGGGTGGGTAGTTAGTAAGCAATCAATGTTCAGATCACCCCTCGTAACCTGGGAATGGCATGAATCAGTCCGGCTATACTGATGACTATGAAAATCGCAATGGCTGCGATGCCAGTGGCGCCTCTGGATAATGAAGTGAATTGCTCTATGATCCAAAGAATCAGCATTGTGTTAAACCCTGCCGAAGCTAAAACCAGCAGCGTTACCATTGTGTAATAGCGCAGATCTTCCATTTTCATGATTTTCCCAGAGCGCTGATTAATTGTTGCGGATGAATAATGGTCAATACGACCATGGCTGTTAAATAATTTCAACTGTACCAGTTTGCTATGTTTCTGGTTTAGGTTCAATCGGGCGCACTGGAAGGTCTGCAGCTCGGCTGTATCTTCCCGTCATTGCTTTGATCATTTTGCGCGCTGCTGGCCCGCGTGTATTCAAGCGCGATCCATGACAGGTGTTCAGGAGCGTAATAATAGTCGGGGGCGTTGTGTAATGGGGCGTTATGGTTAACTTGATCGGTCTAATTCGAACTCGCCCGCTGGGATCAGCTTGCCCTCGGTTATGACCAGACTAAATTGTAACTGACTGCGTTTGGCCTCTTGGGAGGTGCGCGATCGCGCGATTTTGGCAATGCTCCTATACCCTGTGTTTCCTGAATCCGATCATCGTTAAAAAAAAGACCCCGCGTGTGGGCGAGGCCTGTTCCTGTCATGTCAACTCAGTGTTACCAGCCGCGGCCGTAGTAGCCGTGGGGAGGGCCATAGTAGCCACGAGGTGGGCCGTAATAGCCATGTGGTGGGCCGTAATAGACCGGCGCCGGGCGGTAATAAACCTGTTGTTGCACATACACCGGCGGTGGCGGGGCGTAATACACCGGTGGAGGCGCGGCATACACCGGCTGCGGCTGCACGTACACGGGTTGCTGCTGCACGTACACCGGCTGGGACTGGCTGGCAACCACGGAACCGACTACGGCTGCGCCAACCAAAGCACCCAATACGGCCGGCCCACCCCAACCACCACCGTGAGCTGAGGCTTGGCCTGCCATAGCGAGTGCGCCGATAAGCAAGGCGATTTTGGGGATTTTACGAATCATGGTCATTCCTCGGTTAGCCCCTGCGCTTGTGGTCTGCAATCGATAGACTCAAGGATTGTCGCGGGGATACTTTTAAGACAACGTATTTCTGAAAAACAGCACAGCCGATAGGTAAAGGTTGTGTAAGGTCTGTACCGATTTGCTTACTTAATGGAGTTTGCCATGCAGATGCACCCCAACAAGGACACCCAGCTGTGTATGTCATTGTCGGCGCGCCCCGGTAACTTTGGCTTGCGGTTTCATAACCATCTGTATGAACAGCTGGGTTTGAACTTCTACTATAAAGCCTTCAGCAGCCAGGATTTGCCCGGCGCGATTGGCGGTATCCGGGCGCTGGGCGTTCGTGGTTGTGGCGTGTCGATGCCGTTCAAGGAAGCCAGCCTGGCGCTGGTCGATGAGTTGGACAGCTCGGTCAAGGCGATCGCGTCCCTCAACACTATCGTCAACACTGACGGCCACCTCAAGGCCTATAACACGGACTACATCGCCGTTGAACAACTGCTGAAAAAGCATGCTGTACCCAAGGCTTCGACCTTTGCCCTGCATGGCAGCGGCGGTATGGCCAAGGCGGTGGGCAGCGCCTTGCGTGACGGTGGTTACGCGAATGGCGTGATTGTGGCGCGCAATGAGGTGGCGGGTCGCGCGCTGGCGCGCAGTCTGGGCTACGAGTGGCAGGCGGAGTTGGGGCCGTTGCGCCCGCAGATGTTGGTCAATGTGACGCCGATTGGCATGACCGGCGGGCCGCAGGCGCAGCAGTTGGCCTTTTCGGCTGAGGCTGTTGATGCGGCTGACACGGTATTTGATGTGGTGGCGATTCCGGCTGAAACGCCGTTGATTGTGCTTGGGCGCGCCAAGGGTAAGCGGGTGATTACCGGGTTGGAGGTGATTGCGATCCAGGCGTTGGAGCAGTTTGTGCTGTATACCGGCGTGCGACCGACGCAGGCGCAATTTGAGGCAGCGGTGGCGTTTGCGCGGGTTTAAAACGGTGGCTGGCTTATAAGCTCAAGAGCGCTTTTGTGGGAGCGGGCTTGCTCGCGATTGCTCTTTGTCAGTTGAAAAATACTTATCTGACGCAGCGCAATCGCGAGCAAGCCCGCTCCCACAGTTGATGGCATTCCGGCGCTATCAAACGCCTGCCTCAGCCCTGTTCCAGCTGCGCCAAGCGTTCCTCCAGCGCCGCAATCCGCGCTTCCAGCTCTTCGATACGTTCCACAGAGACCGAATTGCCGGCCCCACGCTCCACCGGGCTGCCTCGCGCTGCGAGTATCACTTCAATGTCCGCGGGGTCTCCCAGCGCATGCGTATAACGGTCCTCGCGTTGCCCCGCTTGACGCGGCACCAGCAGCGCCAGCCCGCGTGCAATCAGGCGTTCGAGCTGATGCACAACCTGTTCGGCATCTTCGAAGTCATGCATACGCCCGCTGCGCGTCAGCAGTTCGTTGACTGTTTGCGGCCCGCGCAAAAACAGCAGCCCGATCAGAATCACTTGGGCGGGTACCAGCTCAAGCGCCTTTTCTACGCGATGTTCCCAGCGGTCGGCGCGGCTGCCCATCACCAGGCGCGTAAAACCTTGTGCTTCAAGCGCACGCAAGCTCTGGCCGACCTGGCCTTGGCTGAGGTTCGTCACCGGTTCGCGGCTGGTTTTCTGGTTACAGGCCAGTACCACGGCATTCAGGGTCAGGGGATAGGTTTCCGGGTGGGTCGCCTGTTTTTCGATCAGGCAACCCAACACGCGGATTTCCGTGCTATTGAGGCGCGGCTCAGGGGTGTCGGTGTCGTGCTCGGCGGTCATCGCGCTTTCCCTATGCAGTGAGCCCCCTAGCCTAATCCTGAAAAAATAAAAGACAAGCTGCGGGCGGGTCTATAATCGCGGCTGGTTCCAACCCTGCCATTACCGTGAGACTTTCATGACTATTTCCCTGTACGCCGCCTCCATCCCGGTCTTCAAGCAAATGCTCAGCGCCCTGAGCGATGTGCTGAACAAAGCCGAAGCCCACGCCACCGCCAAAAACATCGAGCCGAACGCCTTGCTGCAAGCGCGCCTGTTCCCGGACATGTTCCAACTGGTGCGCCAGGTACAGATCGCTGTGGACTTCGCCAAGGGCGTTTCCGCGCGCCTGGCCGAGATCGAAGTGCCCAAATACGAAGACAGCGAAGTGACCTTTGCCGACCTGCAAGCGCTGATCGCCAAAGTGCTGGCATTTGTCGACACCATCACCCCGGCGCAAGTCGATGGCAAAGAAGGCATCGAGATCGTCACCCGGCCCGGCACCCCGAAAGAGAAGCGCTTCAGCGGCCAATCCTACCTCCTGACCTACGGCTTGCCGCAGTTCTTCTTCCACGTCACCACCGCTTACGCTTTGCTGCGTCACAACGGTGTGGAAGTGGGCAAGCGCGATTACATGGGCGCGTTCTAATTAAATAGCCGCTTTATCAGTGCATAAAAGCCCGAGGTCGTTCGATGACGGATAGCCTCGGGCTTTTTTGTACCTGATGATTACGCAGGTTGCGCTTTCTTGCCCAGGCACGCGGCTGCGGTAAACAGCACATCGGTGGACGAATTGAGCGCCGTTTCTACCGAGTCTTGCAGCACGCTGATGATGAACCCGATGGCCACCACCTGCATGGCGATCTCGCCGGGAATGCCAAACAGGCCGCACGCCAGCGGAATCAGCAGCAGCGAGCCGCCTGCGACACCGGATACGCCACACGCACACACCGCTGCGACCACGCTGAGCAGCACCGCGGTGGGCAGGTCTACGGCGATGCCGAGGGTGTTCAAGGCTGCCAGGGTCAGCACCGTGATGGTGGTCGCGGCACCGGCCATATTGATGGTCGCGCCCAGTGGGATCGACACTGCATAGGTGTCCTCATGCAGGCCCAAGCGCTTGCTCAACGCCAGGTTTACCGGAATATTCGCTGCCGAACTGCGCGTGAAGAAGGCGGTAATGCCGCTTTCGCGCAGGCACATCAGTACCAGCGGGTAAGGGTTGCGGCGCAGTTTGCAGTACACGATGGCCGGGTTGATCACCAACGCCACAACCAGCATGCAGCCGATCAGCACGACCAGCAGGTGGGCGTAACCGAGCAACGCGCCGAAGCCTGAGGTGGCCAGCGTGGAGGCCACCAGACCAAAAATGCCCAGCGGCGCGAAGCGAATCACTGTGCGCACGATCACTGTCACGCCGTTGGACAGGTCGCCCAACACGCCGCGGGTGGTTTCACCGGCATGGCGAATCGCAATGCCCATACCGATGGCCCAGGCGAGGATGCCGATAAAGTTGGCGTTCATCAACGCGCTGACCGGGTTGTCTACCGCGCTTAGCAACAGGCCTTGCAGCACCTCGGCGATACCGCCGGGCGCGCTGACGGTGGAGCCCTGCGTGACCAGCACCAGCGTCGAAGGGAACAACGTGCTGGCAACCACCGCGACCGTGGCGGCGGAGAAAGTGCCGAGCAGGTACAACAACAAAATCGGTTTGATATGGGTGTGCTGGCCATGCTTGTGGTTGGCGATCGAGGCCATTACCAACACAAACACCAAAATCGGCGCCACAGCCTTGAGCGCGCCAATAAACACCGCGCCCATAATTTCAGTGGCGCGTGCTACCTCGGGCAACAGCAAGGCCAGCAGAATGCCGGCGATCAGGCCGATGACGATTTGCGTGACCAGGCTGACGCGTGTCAGTCGCTGGAAGCGTGAAGGGGTGGCAGTCATAAGCAGTCGTCCTGGTTATTTTTAGTAAGGCACAGCATTGCAGGCAGAAAGCACGGTAAGCAGCAGGCGAAAGGTCTAATCGGCTGTGGGAAGCGTCCTATATGGCGAGACACTTAATCACTCGCATCCGTAGGCCTTCGCCAAATTCAGACACACTCTGTTAAGGTTTCGCGCTCTAGTGTTTCCCGTCCGTCAGCGGGCCTTTTGGGCTGCCGTTCCTGTCGTCGTTTCTGGAGTTTTCATGCTGTTTCCGATCCTGCTGGCACTCTGGCTGATGACCGCCAAGCCGGTCGCCGCCAGCGCCTGAGCCGTCAGGGCAGGGCGGTGAACAGCTCGCGCCTGGCGCCTTCAGTAATCGCGACGATGCCGGGGTGCTTGACCTTGCGCTCCACCAAGATCGCGTAGAACGACTCGGTCACCGCCTCGGTCTGGCCTATCAGCACCACCGCGTACTGGCGCACCACCTCATCGGCGATCACGCTGGGCGCGATAAATATGCCGCTGCCGGATTGCCCGAATGCCTGCATCAAGGCGCTGTCGTCGAACTCACCGATGATCTTCGGTTGAATCTGCTGCTCGGCAAACCAGCGCTGCAAGCGGCTGTGCACTACCGTTTCTGCCCCCGGAATCAACAGCGGCGCACCCTGCAAGCACTGTGGGAAAGCGCCGTTATGCCTGTCAGCCAGCGCTTGGGTGGCGAAAAAACTGATGCCGCATTCGCCCAGCTTCTGGCTGTAACCCTTGATGTCCAAGTGCGTAGGCATGGGGCTGTCGGAGATCACCAAATCCAGGCGCTGAATCGCCAAATCTGCCAGTAAACGCTCGAGTTTGTCCTCGCGGCAGGTAATGCGGATCGGCTCGCTCAACGCCATGGTCGGCGCGATCAGCCGATAGACGATGGATTTGGGCACCACATCCGCCACCCCGACCCGAAACAGAATCTGCTGTTCATCGGGCTGCGCGCGCAACAATGCCTCCAGCTCATTGCCAGTCTGAAACATCTGTTCGGCGTAGGGCAAGGCCCGGCGCCCAGCCTCGGTGAGTTCCAACTGGCGGCCGACGCGCTGAAACAAAGCGATACCAAAGGTCTCTTCAAGCAAGCTGATCTGCCCGCTGATGGTCTGCGCCGTGAGGTTTAACTGCTCACAGGCACGAACGATGCTGCCGGTCTTGGCCACTACCCAAAAGTAATGCAACTGTCGATAATTGAGCATGACGGTCTACACTTCGTAAAAACCGAAGTATACGCCGTATAAATACGAATTTTCCTGAACTGTACGCTTGCATAGAATGCCTCGCTATCGAGGGCCCACTTTTTGGGCCCAATGGTTCTAACGAGGAACACAGCATGAAACTCAATTCTCTGGGCGCCGCGTCGTTGCTTGCGCTTTCATTGGTAATGATCAGCGGCTGTGATCAGGTTGAAAAAAGCGCGCAACAGGTGATGGGCAAGGC
Organism: Pseudomonas sp. ICMP 460; assembly: GCF_002723595.1. Lineage (NCBI taxonomy): Bacteria > Pseudomonadati > Pseudomonadota > Gammaproteobacteria > Pseudomonadales > Pseudomonadaceae > Pseudomonas > Pseudomonas sp. ICMP 460. The sequence goes on along the minus strand of NZ_LKBR01000024.1, from coordinate 217,932 downwards.
CACCGAATCCGCCAAACAAGCCATCGATGAGACCCACAAGGCCGCCGAACAGGCATTGAGCGAAGCCACGCAAGGCCTGATCAGCCCGCAAGAGCAGGACGATCAGGAAGAAAAAGAGTCTGAACCAAACAGCAAAGACGCCTAACTTCCCGGCACAACCTCAGGACTGACCTATGGATTACCTTGTACAACTGGCCGCCAGCCCCACCGCCTGGATCGCTTTGGCCACCTTGATCGTGATGGAAGTCGTGCTGGGCATCGATAACCTGATCTTTATCTCGATTCTCACCAACAAATTGCCGGAGAAGCATCGCGCCAAAGCGCGGCGCATCGGTATCAGCATGGCGTTGATCTTGCGCCTCGGCCTGCTGAGCACCATCGCGTTTATCGTGCAGTTGACCACGCCGGTGTTTGAAGTGCTTGGCCAAGCGTTTTCGTGGAAGGACATGATCCTGATCGCCGGTGGTTTGTTCCTGGTGTGGAAGGCGACGACCGAGATCCACCACAGCATGGACCCGGAACCTGAGGAGAAGAACAGTGCCGGTGCTGCGGTGTCCATCGGCTTCGCGGCGGCGATTGGTCAGATTTTGTTGCTCGACCTGGTGTTCTCCATCGACAGCATCATCACTGCAGTGGGCATGACTGAGCACTTGCCGATCATGATTATTGCGGTAGTGACCTCGGTGATCGTGATGTTGGTGGCGGCTGAGCCGCTGGCCAAGTTCATCAACGACAACCCGACGGTGGTGATGCTGGCCCTGGGCTTCCTCATCATGATCGGCATGACGTTGATCGCCGAAGGCTTCGGCGCCCATGTGCCTAAAGGCTATGTGTACGCGGCCATGGCGTTCTCTGCGGCGATCGAGTGCCTGAACATCGCACGGCGCAACCGCCACAAGCGTTTGCTCGCCGCCCGGCAGTAAGCGTCTGCTCCTAAAAGCCGGCTGAGCTCTGAAGAGTCCAGCCGGCTTTTTGCTGTCTGATAGAATCCGCCCACTAGTTACCTTGAGGTCCACCATGAACGAGCCGATTCGCCTTACCCAGTACAGCCACGGCGCGGGTTGCGGCTGCAAGATTTCACCGCAGGTACTGGAAGTGATCCTGGCCGGCAGCGGCGCGCAAAACCTCGACCCCAACTTGTGGGTGGGTAACGCCTCGCGGGACGATGCGGCGGTTTACGCTATCGACGACGAGCGCGGCGTAGTGTCCACCACTGATTTTTTCATGCCGATTGTCGATGATCCTTTCGACTTCGGCCGCATTGCCGCCACCAATGCCATCAGCGACATCTACGCCATGGGCGGCGACCCGTTGATGGCCATTGCGATTCTCGGCTGGCCGGTGAATGTATTGGCGCCGGAGATTGCCCGTGAAGTAATCCGTGGCGGCCGCGCGGTCTGCGACGCCGCGGGTATCCCGTTGGCCGGTGGCCATTCGATTGATGCACCGGAGCCGATTTTTGGCCTGGCCGTGACCGGCATCGTGCACAAGCGCCACATGAAACGTAACGACACCGCCACTGCCGGCTGCCACTTGTACCTGACCAAACCGCTGGGCATCGGCATCCTCACCACGGCCGAAAAGAAGGGCAAGTTGCGCGAGGCAGACATCGGCCTGGCCCGTGACTGGATGTGTACGCTGAACAAACCCGGCAGCCGTTTCGGCAAATTGGCCGGTGTGACCGCCATGACCGATGTCACCGGTTTCGGTTTGTTGGGCCATTTGGTGGAAATGGCCGACGGCAGTGGTCTCACCGCGCGCATCGAATACGCCAAAGTCCCACGTCTGCCTGGGGTGGAGGACTACCTGGATCAGGGCTGCATGCCCGGTGGCACCTTGCGCAACTTTGACAGCTATTCGAGCAAGGTCGGGCGCCTGCAGGAATTGCACAAGCGCGTGCTGTGCGACCCGCAAACCAGCGGTGGCTTGTTGATTGCCGTGACCCCGGAGGGCGACGCCGAATTCCATTCGGTGGCCGAAGAATTGGGCCTGCACCTTGCGCCGATCGGCGCACTGGTTGAGCGACAGACCCACGCGGTAGAGGTGTTTTGATGGCAACCGACATCACCGACTACCGCGATATTTTCCTCAACGATCGGCCGATGATGGATACCCGCGCGCCCATCGAATTCATCAAGGGCGCGTTTCCCGGGGTGATCAACCTGCCGTTGATGACTGACAACGAGCGCCAGCGCGTCGGCACTTGCTACAAGCAGCAGGGCCAGCAAGCCGCCATCGTGCTCGGGCATGAACTGGTGTCGGGCGCGATCAAGGCTGAACGCATCGAACAGTGGGCGCAGTTCGCCAAAGCCAATCCCGACGGGCACCTGTACTGCTTTCGCGGCGGAATGCGCTCGCAGATCGTTCAGCAATGGCTGAAAACCGAGGCGGGTATCGACTATCCGCGCGTCGGCGGTGGCTACAAGGCCATGCGCAACTTCTTGCTGAACACGGTGGAGCAGGCGACTGCGGAGTGTGATTTTGTCTTACTGGGCGGCATGACCGGCACCGGCAAGACCGAGGTACTCAACCAGTTACGCAACGCCCTCGACCTGGAAGGGCACGCCAACCACCGCGGTTCCAGCTTTGGCAAACGCGCCACGGCGCAACCGTCCAACATCGACTTCGAGAACCGCCTGGCGGTAGACCTGCTGAAAAAGCGCACGGCCGGTATCGAGCAGTTTGTGGTCGAGGACGAGAGCCGCATGATCGGCAGTTGCGCCTTGCCATTGCCGCTGCATCAGGGCATGCAGATGTTCCCGATGGTGTGGCTGGAAGACAGTGTCGAAGGCCGCGTCGAACGAATTCTGCGCGATTACGTGGTCGACCTCTGCGCCGAGTTCATTCAGGTATTTGGCGAAAACGGTTGGGTGCTGTTTGCCGAGCGCCTGACCCAGAGCCTGGCGAATATCCACAAGCGCCTCGGCGGCGAGCGCTTCCAGCGGTTGCAGACGCTCCTGCAGGATGCCTTGGCGGAACAGGCCCGCAGTGGCGCTGTGGACTCGCACCGGGTGTGGATCGAAGGGCTGCTGCGCGAGTATTACGACCCGATGTACGCCTTCCAGCGTGAAAGCAAAGGCGCGCGGGTCGAGTTTGCGGGAGAGCAGGGCGCGGTGGTTGAGTACCTGCGCGAGCGCGTGGCCAGGCGAGGTTGATAGGGTGTGGCTGATGGCCTCTTCGCGAGCAAGCCCGCTCCCACAGTTTGATCGGTGAATAAGGTCAAATGTGGGAGCGGGCTTGCTCGCGAAAGGGCCATCAGCCGCATCAAATAACTAAAGAAGAACCGCGCCGATCAACCCGCACACCACGCCAACCAACATGGTCAGCCCGGCCACCGTCACCAGCACCCGCGCATCGAAATCCTTGCGCAGCATCAGCAGTGACGGCAGGCTCACGCTGGGCAGGGTCATCAGCAAGGCCACGGCCGGGCCGGTGCCCATGCCCAAGGCCATCATGGTTTGTACGATAGGTATCTCGGCGGCTGTAGGAATTACGAACAGCGTACCGACGATTGCCAGCGGAACCAGCCACACCAGGCTGTCGGCCATGGCGCCGTCGATATGCGGGAACAGCCACACCCGCGCAGCGCCCAATACCAACACGGCGACGATATAGATTGGGATCGTGCTCCAGAACAACTGCCACAAAGTGCGCAACCAGCGGCTCAGGAACGGTTGTGACTCGACTTGGCTGACATCGGCCACCGCGTCCAATGCGGCGTCGGGCACCTGGTCTGGTCGGGCAATCCGCTGCGCCACCAAGGACACGCCGACCACCAGCACAACCCCCGCGACCAGCCGCAACGCGGTAAAGCCCCAGCCCAGCACAAAGCCCATGAACACCAAGGTCGCCGGGTTCAATACCGGGTTGGCGATCCAGAACGCCAGTGCCGCGCCCACCGATACATGCTGGCGGCGCATGCCCGCCGCCACCGGTGCTGCGCAGCAGCTGCACATCATGCCGGGCAAGGCGAACAGCCCGCCGCGCAGTGTCGAACCCAACCCGGCGCGGCCAAACAGGCGCAACAGCCAGTCGCGGGGGATCAATACTTGCAGCAATGAACCCAGAATTACCGCCAACACGGCGGCCTTCCAGATCGCCAGGAAATACACCTGGGCATAGGCCAGCGCTGCTGCCAGCGGGGCAGTTTGCTGGTCATTCAGAATCGAGGCGCCGATGCTGTGGTTATCCGCCGCCACGAACGCCTTGAGGTAGTAGGGCGACCACTTCACATAGTAGAGGCCGATGCAGGCCACCAGCAGGAATAGCGCAGGTTTGTACCAGAAAGACCAGCCTCGGTTGGGCTGGGTGGAGATAAGGTTGGGCATGATGCTGATCCGCAGAATGAGTCAATAGCGCAGCATCATACGCGTGTGTCGCTCAGGCTTCAGATGTCCGCGCTGATCTGGGTCGCATCCGGGCAGGTTTGCTGGCCGTTATTCAGGCCTTGTGTGTAGTTGCGGCTCAGCAGCGACGCCTTGCCGTTGTGCCAGGTCAATTTCAGTACGTAGAGGGTGTCGTAATCATTGCCCGACCAATCTTCAGTAATACGTTGTTTTTCACCCGAGGCCTCACTGGCCACTTTGTTGATCAGCTCCGGCAAGTAGCCGTGGGACCAAGCGGTGTAGATGATCGAGTTGTGGTACTTGTCTTCCACCAACTCGTCGGCGAGGGCGCTGGTGTCGTTGGCGGAGAACTTGATGTTTACCGGCAGACCGAGCTTGATGGCGCTGGGGCTGATGGTCATGAGTGGCCGAATGTAGCTGTACGAGTTGTCGTGCTCACCTTCCTCGACATTGCGCGTCGGGTTGGCGGCAAATACATAGTTGGCGTTGCCGAATTTTTCCGGCAGCACGGTGGCCAGGTTCATCGCGCGGTTCAGGCCCTGGCAGTTGAGCTGGCCGAGACCGCCGACGGGTTTTTCGCCGTGGCGCAGGAATACCAGCGTTTGTACGCCGTCCACCGGCTCGGCGCTGCTGATGCGCGACTCAAGGGTCAGACCGACGGCGCCACCTGCCAAGAGCAGCGGCAGCATGACGTATGAATATCGTTTAAGGCGTTGCGCAAGGCACAGAGGCTTGATTGTCATTGTGGGTTCGAGTCTTCAGTGCATCGGATTAGGGCTGACAAGCCCGGCCCCAGTGACGCATCCGGCGTCATGTGGTTTTCCGTGTCGGTGTAACAGGGTGTCTCCTTTCACCATAATGGCGCACTTAAGAGTGTGTTCAGGCTCTTTGGTTCGCCTGCGCGGGAGACTAGCGCAGCTATGTTGCGTATTGATGACCCATGCAGGACGGCGGGCACATGACTATCATGGGGGCTTTATGCCCAGGTATTTCCCGATGAACGCAATCGCCGCCTTCCCAATCCATAGCAAATGGCCTGCGCAGCACCCGGAGCGCTTGCAACTGTACTCGCTACCTACGCCCAACGGTGTAAAAGTCTCGATCATGCTCGAAGAGCTTGGCCTGCCGTATGAAGCGCACAAGATCAGTTTCGAGACACAGGACCAGCTGTCGCCGGAGTTTTTGTCGCTGAACCCCAACAACAAAATCCCCGCGATCATCGACCCCAATGGCCCGAGCGGGCAGCCGCTCGCGTTGTTCGAGTCCGGCGCTATCCTGATTTATTTGGCGGAAAAAACCAGCCAGTTGTTGTCCGAAGACCCGTCCACGCGTTATGAAACCCTGCAATGGCTGATGTTTCAGATGGCCGGTATCGGCCCCATGTTCGGTCAACTCGGATTCTTCAATAAATTTGCCGGCAAGGATTACCCCGATAAACGCCCGCGTGATCGCTATGCGACCGAGTCCCGACGTTTACTCGGTGTACTGGAAAAACGCCTGCTGGGCCGCACCTGGATCATGGGCGACGACTACAGCATCGCCGATATCGCCACCTTCCCGTGGATCCGCAACCTGATCGGTTTCTACGAGTCCGGCGACTTGGTTGGCATCGCTGACTTTCCTAACGTGCTGCGCGCGCTGGACGGCTTTGTCGCACGCCCTGCGGTAATCCGCGGCCTTAACATTCCGAGCTGACGCATGCCAATTTTCGATTTTAAGCAACTGGATGTGTTCAGCCGTGTCGCGCTTAAAGGCAACCCACTGGCGGTGGTGCTCGGTGCCGACAGCCTGACCGATCAGCAAATGGCCGACTTCGCCAACTGGACCAATCTCAGCGAAACCACGTTTTTACTGACGCCGCGCGACCCACGCGCTGACTATCGGGTGAGAATTTTCACCACGCTCAAAGAACTGCCGTTCGCCGGGCACCCGACGCTGGGCAGTTGCCACGCCTGGCTGCAAGCGGGTGGCCTTGCGCAAGGAGAAGAGATCATTCAGGAGTGCGACATTGGCCTGGTGCGCATCCGTCGCGAAGGCGATGAGCTGGCGTTTATTGCGCCGCCGTTATTGCGAACAGGTTCACTAGAGGCGCCGTTGCTTGCGCGCGTTTGCCTGGCGCTGGGCTTGGCGCCCGAGGCCATTGTGCGCAGCCAATGGGTCGATAATGGTGCGGGTTGGCTGGCGGTGATGCTGGCTGATCGCGACCAGGTTCTCGGCTTGCGGCCGGACTATTCGCAGTTACACGGTTTGGCGGTAGGCGTTATCGCCCCCTGTGACCCGGAGCGCGACGCTGTGGACGCGCACTTCGAAGTACGCGCCTTTATCGCCGGTGACGGCGCCCAGGAAGACCCGGCAACTGGCAGCCTGAATGCTGGCGTCGCCCAATGGTTGCTGGCTGAAGGCCTCGCGCCCGAGGCTTACGTAGTCAGCCAGGGCACGGCTATCGGGCGCGCAGGGCGCATTCGTGTGCAGCGCGAAGGCGAAGAAATTTGGATCGGCGGCGCGGTCGCAGTGTGCATCGAAGGGCGTTTACAGCTCTAGATCAATTAATTGTTACGGGCCGCGCAATACACTATTGGCCCCTTGGCATTTGTGCTGCCGGGGCCAAGGGGCATAAGCTTTTGCCCCAAAGATTTTTGCCTTAGCTATATTAGCCTCAAGATCAGGAAAGCCATGACCAGCCAGTTCCCCCAAGCTCGCCCACGTCGCCTGCGCCGCTCCCCGGAGCTGCGTGGCTTGTTCCAGGAAAGCGAATTCACCCTCAACGACCTGGTGCTGCCGATTTTCGTCGAAGAAGAAATCGACGACTTCGTGCCGATCACCAGCATGCCCGGTGTGCAGCGCATCCCCGAGAAAAAACTCGCGGCCGAGATCGAGCGGTATGCCCGTGCCGGGATCAAATCCGTCATGACCTTCGGCGTGTCCCATCACCTCGACGCCAACGGCAGCGACACATGGAAGGAACGCGGTCTGGTCTCGCGCATGTCTTCGATCATCAAGGACGCCGTGCCGGAAATGATCGTCATGTCCGACACCTGCTTCTGTGAATACACCGACCACGGCCATTGCGGCGTGATGCACGGTGCCCATGTCGACAACGACGCGACCCTGGTTAACCTCGGCAAGCAAGCAGTGGCCGCCGCTCGCGCCGGGGCTGACGTGATCGCGCCGTCGGCAGCAATGGACGGCCAGGTCCAGGCCATTCGCCGCGCCCTGGATGACGCAGGCTTCACGCATATTCCGATCATGGCCTACTCGACCAAATTTGCCTCGGCGCTCTACGGCCCATTCCGCGAAGCCGGCGGCAGCGCGCTCAAAGGCGACCGCAAAAGCTACCAGATGAATCCAATGAACCGCCGCGAAGCCGTGCGCGAATCGCTGCTGGACGAACAGGAAGGCGCCGACGCGCTGATGGTCAAACCCGCTGGCGCCTACCTCGACATCATCCGCGACATCCGCGAAGCCTCGCGCCTGCCAGTGGCGGCTTATCAGGTCAGCGGCGAATACGCGATGATCAAGTTTGGCGCTCAAGCCGGGGCAATTGATGAGGATCGAGTAGTGCGCGAGACGCTGGGTTCGATCAAGCGTGCCGGGGCGGATTTGATCTTTACGTATTTTGCGATGGATTTGGCGCTGGCAGGGATCTGATACCGGCGGGTAATACTGTGGCGAGCGAGTGTGCTCGTCACGGGGTGTATCGAGCTGCACCTACACTGATTCAGCCCAGTGTCGGCAGGAGTCTTGTGGCTCTTGCGTATTGTCGGTGAGGTTGCTTTCTGTATAAGCAAAATCATGCAGAAGTTCGGCGTACGGTACTCCTATAGCAGTCATGTAGGCAGCATGGGACTTCATGTATACTTTTTTGATGAAGTGGAATCTGTTTTAAAAGCAAGCTAATTAAATTTTTCATAGTTCTCTGCATTCAATGATGCTAGCCACTCCTTGAAGAAATTAACCTGTTCTTGCGGGTTGTTTGTTAGGTTGTTTTCCTCGTGGTCAAATATATTAACTATGTCGTCTCGCGAAGCTGGTTTACCTAATGCCATTTCATATGCGACCAGCCCTGCACTCATCTGAGAGGCCATTCTTGAAGGCATTACATTTATTTTTGCCCCCTTGCAGAGGAATTTTATATGAGGGAAATCTGCCCTGACTTTAGCCAGGCAAGCGTAAATATCCTTTCCTTGATAAAATTTCTTGAAGTTATCAGCCTCGGAAAATGTCATCACAAGGCTTTCGACATCATATTTCACTGTCACTTCCGTCACTTGATTTTCAATAATTACCTTTATTTTCTGCGTGTCCATTCTATTTCCTGTTCGGGTTTGGAATCGAATGCCCTACATAGCTTCCATCAGGTTTTAAAGGTGTCATGCCTAAAATGTCCTCCGGGTGTATTTTGTGGTGCACTGCAAATTCTTTTTCGTTTGAAAAGGGGGTCATCTTGCCGAGTTCTAAATTGACGTCATGTCCAGGAATACTTTTTAGAACGTATAGATAACCTCCTCTTGTACCGTAACCAGTTGCAAAATCTGCCGCAGTGAGCCTCGACGGTGAGGTGCTTATGAAGTTGCTCGGCGGATCGTTGCTGTTTAGAGCATGCAAGTAGAGGTCATTGCTTTCTCCTTTGCTCTTGAAGCCATGCTTGAAAATTTCATCTGGGTGTTTTCTATCTCCCCTGAATAGATAGTCCTCTTCCTCACTTGTCGTTGGTGGCTCAGGTTCATTTTTGTGAACGTTTGCTTTAGTAGAAGGTTCATCAACCTTAGCTACGGGCTTACACCCATCCGCCCCTGGACATGTGTTCAAACCAAGCGGATCAACCCACCCCGTAGGGTTGGGCACGTACTGATACGCGTTAATCCCGCCCGTCAGCTTCACCGGGTCCGGCGTCAGGTAACGGCCACTGTCTGGATTGTAGTAGCGATGGCGGTTGTAGTGCAGCCCGCTTTCTTGATCGAAGTATTGGCCCTGGAATCGCAGCGGGTTGTCGACTTTATTGATGTCGAGTCGGCTGATCTGGCCGTAGGCGCGATAATGCGCAGACCAGACAATTTCGCCGTCAGGTGCGGTGAGTTCTTGCGGCGTGCCGAGGTGGTCGAGTTGATAGTGGAAGGCTTTGCTTTCACTCGGACCAAAGCCTTCCAGCAGCGCTAACGGCCGAAAGCTGTCCGGCTCGTAGATATAACTGCGATGACGGTCTGCCTGATGCTCGGCAATCAACTTGTCGCCTTGCCAAAAAAACTCTGTGGTCTTTTCGTCCACGGTTTTGCTGATGCGCCGCCCAAACGGGTCGTAGCGGTAGCGGGCGGTTTGCCCGCTGGGTTGAGTGGTGCCAATCAGCCGGTGCTGGCAGTCGTAGCGATACTCGGTGACGAGTTGATGGCCTTTACCGCGCCGTTCGCGGATCAGGTTGCCGAAGGCGTCGTAGTCGTAATGATGGTCGCCCTGGATCATCAGGCGGTTGCCGGCAACGATGTCGGGGCCGGGGCGGTCTTGCATCAGCAGGTTGCCGGCTGGGTCGTGGCCGAAACGTTCTTTTACGTCTTGCGAGTGATCGGCGTGGGTCAGGCGGGCGAGGGGGTCGTAGTGGTAGTCGTGTTGGCCCTTGCGGGTGTCGAGGATGCGGCTGAGGTTGCCGCTGTTGTCGTAGTCGTATTGGCGCTGGTAGAGGGTGTGTTCCTGTTGGCTGACCACGTGGGCGTGCAGGCGGTTTTGCTCGTCGTAGTGGTAGTGGCTGAGCAGTTGGCCTTGCTGGCGTTGGCGCTCGCGGCCAGCACTGAACAGGTGCGAGGTCAGCAACCCGCCGTTCAGTTCGACGGTGGCAAGGTGACCGCCCTTGTCGTGATTGAACACCAGGCGGTTGTTGTCCGGCAGACGCAAGTGTTGCAACTGACCGCACGCATCGTAGCCGTAGCGCAGAGTGCCCCAGCCTTGATGCTCGGCGGTGAGGCGGTTTTGCGCGTCGTATTCGTAGGCCAGCGCCCAGTGGTTGTCGTCGACACTGAGGAGATTGCCTTGGCGGTCGTAGGCGTAATCAACAGTAGTACTGTCGGGCAGGGTTTTTCGTACAAGGCGCCCGGCGTGGTCGCGTTCGTAACAGGTGATTAGCTGACTGCTATCGTCGCCATGCTCGGTCTTTTCCAGCAGGTTGTTGTTGAGGTCGTAGACGTAAGCCGTGCGCTGGCCGTCAAAGCCGGTTTCCTGTTGGATCAGGCCATTGGGGTGGTATTGCAACCCATAAACTTCGCCGACTTCGTTTTCAATTTCTGTCAGCAACAACCGCACGTTGTCGTAGCGGTATTTGATTTGGGTGCCGTCGGGGTTGATGCGGCGGCTGATCAGGTGCAGGCCGTCGCCGTATTCGTAGCGGGTGACGTGGCCCAGCTCATTACGTTCGGAAGTGATTTTTCCGTAGGGGTTGTAGCTGTATTCCCGCGTTGCGCCGCCGGGTAATACCACGCGAATCAACCGACCCACGCCGTCCCACTGAAACTGGGTCAGTGCGCCATGTTCATCCTCGCGCGCAACCTGGCGTCCAAGGTCGTCGTAGCGGTAGCGCTGGCTACTGCCGTTCGGAAATAACGCCTCAAGCAACTGCCCATGGTCATTCCACACCAGCCGATGACAACTACTATCGGGATACCAAACGCCAGTCAGTTGCCCGTGTTTGTTGTAGCTGTAGTCGGTAACGTTGCCGTCGGGATCGGTCTTGCGCGTGACGTCGCCTTGATCGTTACGCTCGTACTTCCAAACCGCCTCGCCACGTCTTACAACCCGTACGAAGCCGTTGTCATGCTCGTAGGAAGTCGGCTCATCGTCCCCCGGAAACAGCGCAACCAAACGTCCGGCGGCATCGTACTGATACGCCGTCACCGCGCCCAGCGGGTCCTGCTCGACCGTCAGCCGGCCCTTGTCGTCATAGGATTTAAAATGCTCAGCGCCATCGGGATCAATCCGCTGCACCAGCCGTGCGCGCTGGTCATGCACGTAAACTTCCTGGCTGCCATCGGCGTTGTGAACCGTGACCCTGCCGTTGTCATCCCAGGCATAACGCGTGTCCATCTGCGAAAAGCTGGCCCAGTGCCGAACACACCGCGCCGCCTTGCCTGCCCGTTCCCACGCCCAAAAGAAACGCGCGCCACCGGCCAACTGCCGCTCGAGAATTACGTGCTGCTCGTCGTACCGATAAAACTCGCTTTCGCCGACGGCATTGGTCGCTGAAAGCAGTCGTCCAGCGTCGTCGTAGGCGTAGGAAACAAGATTCTGCTCTGTCACCCATTCGAAAGGTTCATGGCCTTTGGCACGCTGAACCTGATAGTCCACCGCCACGATGTGGCCAGACTCGTAGCGTAAAAACAGCGACCGGCCTACACCATTGTCCAGCCGCTCAATACGCCCGAGAAAATCCCGAACAATCCTGAGCCGGTTGTCGTAAGCATCGCTGATCGCGGTCAGCTCACCCTGAGAGAAGTGATAAAAACGCGACGCCTGAGCCAGCACTAATTCACCGGGCAAATCACCCCAATAAATCGCCGCTTCGGCCAGGCTGTTGGTGATCGCCGGCCGAGAAACGCTGGGTAACGGAAACTCAGTCGTGCGATTCTCATGGTCCGTCCACACCACCGAATCAGCGTCCACCACCAGCCGCTGCGCCAGCGAATGACTCCAGCCAAAGCCCAACCCGCCATCCACTTCCACCGCGCTGGTGCGATACACCCGCGTCCACTCAAACGGCAACATCCCGTCCAGTGCGCCATCGGTGAGCGTCAGTAATTCTTCCCCGGTGACCATCGACACCGGGCAACCGTGGGTGATGGTTTTGTCGGCGCTGGCCGCAGCATCACCGTTCGGGTTCTTGCTCGCAGCGGGCACATCATCGACGTGCTCTTGGCGCACCAGTGTGGTCTTCTGCGTTTTGCCGCGAACCGCAGGCACCGGGTTCGCAACCAGATGCTCCCCAGCCTTCAACGGTGCAACCGGCACCGCTTTGATCGGCACCGCCGCGCTGCCCAGCAACAACGGCTTAACCGCCGCGGTATGTGCATCCAACTTACCCACTAGAAGCTGCTCGGCGAGCAACGCCAACCAACCCCGCGCGCGTGCAGATTTGATAGGGCTCAACACCTGAGCGCCCAGGCGCAGACCCACACCCATTACACCTGCGACCCTTATCAGCAGCAGGTTAATCAACACATCGCCGGTGATTTCCCCCATCAGCTCATTCATTTCTTGCGGTGGCAGCATGCGCATCCAACTGACCATCGCCGACACATAGATAAACAACAGCGGTTCATCGCTGAGTACCAGCAGGCCGTTGGCGATCGCTTCGTTGCCCAGCGTCAAGAGTTCATCAAGTTCGGCTTGGGAGACGTAGTGCAGCAACTTTTGGCTGTTGGGCTTGATGTCCGCCAACAGCTCAAACAGTTGCGTTAAGTTGTCCCACAGACTGTAAAGCGCCTGCACCATGCCATTGAGAAATGCCGATTCCAGCAGCCTGCGCCGGTCAAGTGGGCTGGCGTTTGTATAGTCGTTCCATTGTGCTTTGAACGTGCGGTTCCATTCCTCGCGCAGACGCACTTCCAGCCCCGAGATAACTGACTGATAAGACGCATACAGTGCCTTGACGTGAGCCTTGGAAACGTCGGGATAGAAGTTGATTCGGTACTGTTGATTGCGATCACATTCAGTGATTTCGAGAATGCCGCTGGGCCCGATGGTTTTATGGATAGGCTCGCCCAGCGGGCCACCGTTCGGGTCGATACGTTGCAGTACCACCGGCGTGTTGCCGATGGGCACAAAGCGTGCGCTCTGAAACATATGCACCAGCGTCAACGTGCCGCTGGCCTGGCAGGTGGCGACGGTGCTGCTCGGAAACAGAGAGCGGTTGATGGGCGCAACCAGCGCCACTTCATCGCCGACCTTGAATACCTGCTCGACATCCAGCGCCGAAAAGCTGAAAAAGCTTTCGGCCCATTCGTCAAAAGTATTCAGGCACTCCCGGAACTCACGCAAGACGGCTTCCACATCGACCGTCTTTGCATCCAGTGGGGTCAGGGCCAGCGAGGCAATAGCCGGGTTCAAGCGCCAGCCCCTGCGGGCGTGGCATTAATGGAGAAGTACATTGGCGGTCCCTCGCACTGGATGATCAGGCGAGAGACTTTGCAGAGGTTCGTCAGATAAAGAAGTCGGCGCTATTCGCCAGGATGTGCAGGACGTTTCGTCAAAACATCAGGTAAGTGGAGGTGCGAGTGTAGGAGTCGGACCGTGTCGCTCAGCGTGTACGAAGGGTCGGTGGAGGTTTCTGTCACGTTCAGTGTTGACGGGTGAGTGGAGCTGACCGGCGAACCCCGGTTAGACTTGCCTGTCGACATCTGCACTGCCGGTCCGTTGTTATTTCAGGAAGCCCCATGTATTCAAGCCGTCTGATTCTGTGCCTCACCACATTGCTGGTGCTTGCCGGTTGCTCCACGCCACGCGGCCCTCAACAGCCGGAGCGCAGCGAGGCCGAGGTGAAAGCGCAGATCGTGCGTTTGCTGCCGGCGACGGTGCCGGACCGTAACGGTTGGGCGCAGGACATCTACACCGCCTTCGATACCCAGAAGATCTACCCCAGTACCGAAAATATTTGCGCCGTATTAGCGGTGACCGAGCAAGAGTCCACCTATCAGGTCGACCCAGCCGTGCCGAACATGGGCAAGATCGCCCAGGATGAAATCCTGCGGCGTGCCGGTAAAATTCATGTGCCTGCATTCGTGGTACGCAGCGCCTTGCAATTGCGTTCGCCCAACGGCAAGTCCTACACCGATCGCCTGAATGCCGCGCGCACGGAGAAGGACCTGAGTGGCATCTTTGATGACTTCATCAGCATGGTGCCCTTGGGCAATACCTTATTTGGCGGTTTCAACCCGGTGCACACCGCCGGGCCGATGCAGGTCAGCATCGACTTTGCACAGAAACAGGCGCGAGGTTATCCCTACACGGTGGACGGCACTGTTCGTCGTGAGGTGTTCACCCGGCGGGGAGGCATGTATTTCGGTATCGCCCACTTGCTCGGCTACCCGGTGAGTTACGACCAGCCGCTGTACCGTTTTGCCGACTTTAATGCGGGTTGGTACGCCAGCCGAAACGCCGCATTCCAGGCCGCCGTCAGCCGTGTCACCGGCACTGAGCTGGCGTTGGATGGGGACTTGATCCGTTATGGTTCGTTGCTGCCGGGCGGCACCGAGTTGGCGGTGCGCTCCTTGGGCGCGAAGTTGGACATGCGCAACCCCAGCATCCGCCGCCAGCTTGAGCAGGGCGACCAACTCGATTTTGAGCAGACCACCGTCTACGAGCGCGTGTTTGCCTTGGCTGACAAGGCCGCCGGCAAGCCGCTGCCGCGCGCGATCTTGCCGGGTATTGTGCTCAAGAGCCCGAAGATCACGCGCAACCTGACCACGGCATGGTTTGCCAAACGGGTGGATGATCGTTATCAGCGCTGCATGAAACGCTGACCTTGATTACTGTGGCACGCGGGCACTGGTTTTTTCAGGAATACCGCGCAAAGAAAAGGCCCGATTTTCGTGGAACCGGGCCTCTTCCATGTTGCTCTTTAAATCAGCTGCGTTCGAGGGCGAGCGCCACACCCTGGCCGCCGCCGATGCACAGTGTCGCCAAGCCTTTTTTGGCATCGCGCTTGATCATTTCGTGCAGCAGGGTCACCAACACGCGGCAACCCGAGGCACCGATCGGGTGGCCGATAGCGATGGCGCCGCCGTTGACGTTGACCTTGTCAGCGTCCCATTCCAGCTCTTTGCCCACCGCCAGGGATTGCGCGGCGAAGGCCTCGTTGGCCTCGATCAAGTCGAGGTCGCCCAAGCTCCAGCCGGCTTTTTCCAGGCAACGGCGGGTGGCCGACACCGGGCCAATACCCATGATCGCCGGGTCTACGCCCGCGTTGGCGTAGCTGGCGATGCGCGCCAGAACAGGCAGGCCGAGCGCCTTGGCTTTGTCGGCACTCATCAGCAATACGGCGGCGGCGCCGTCATTAAGGCTGGAGGCATTGCCGGCGGTGACGCTGCCGTCCTTTTTGAACGCGGGTTTGAGTTTGGCCAGCGACTCGGCGGTGGTGCCGGCGCGCGGCTGTTCATCCACCGCGAAGGCCAGCGGGTCACCCTTGCGCTGAGGAATCAGGATGGGCGTGATCTCATCGACAAAGCGCCCCGCTTCGATGGCCGCAGTGGCTTTTTGTTGTGAGGCGGCGGCGAAGGCGTCCTGGGCTTCGCGGCTGATGCCGTACTTGTCCACCAGGTTTTCCGCCGTGATGCCCATGTGGTAGTCGTTGAATGCATCCCACAGGCCGTCGGTGATCATGCTGTCGATCATCCTGGCGTGGCCCATGCGCAAGCCGGTGCGCGCGGCGGGCAATACGTAGGGTGCCAGGCTCATATTTTCCATGCCGCCGGCGATGATCACGTCTGCGTCACCGCAACGGATGGCTTGGGCGCCCAAATGCAGAGCCTTGAGGCCCGAGCCGCAGACCTTGTTCAAGGTCAAGGCCGGCACGGCGTGGGGCAGGCCGGCGAGTATCGATGCCTGTCGCGCAGGGTTTTGGCCGCTGCCCGCGGTGAGTACCTGGCCGAGGATCACTTCATCCACAAGGGCTGGGTCGAGGCCGGTCTGTTCCAGCAGGCGCCGGATCACGGCCGCGCCCAGTTCCGGTGCCGGGATGCTGGCCAGCGAACCTTGAAAGCTGCCCACGGCGGTGCGGGTGGCAGCGACAATCACGACGTCTTGCATGGAATCTGTCCTCACTGGAAGTGCATTTCTGGAACGTGGTCCGGGACGATCAGTTTACCGGCGGTCTTGCTCACAATCTCTTCAACGCTGACGCCAGGTGCGCGTTCCTTGAGGACAAAAGCGCCATTTTCGATTTCCAGGTACGCAAGGTCGGTCAACACACGCTTGATGCAGTTCGCGCCGGTCAGCGGCAGGCTGCATTGGCTGAGTAACTTGGACTCACCGTCCTTGGAGGCGTGCGTCATGATGACGATGATGTTTTCCGCACCGGCCACCAGGTCCATGGCGCCGCCCATGCCCTTGACGAGCTTGCCAGGGATCATCCACGAAGCAATGTTGCCGTGTACGTCGACTTCAAAGGCGCCGAGTACGGTGAGGTCAACGTGGCCGCCGCGAATCATCGCGAAGGACTCTGCCGAGGAAAAAATCGACGCACCGATACGTGCAGTCACGGTTTGCTTGCCGGCGTTGATCATGTCGGCATCAATGGTTTCTTCTGTGGGAAACGGGCCCATGCCGAGCAGGCCGTTTTCCGATTGCAGCATCACTTCCATGCCTTCGGGGATGTAGTTGGCCACCAGGGTCGGAATGCCGATGCCGAGGTTGACGTAGAAACCGTCCTGCATTTCGCGGGCGACACGTTGAGCCATTTGTTCGCGAGTAAGCGCCATTTTTTTTGTCCTTATCAGGTGGGCTACGGGGGTTATTTGCGGACGGTGCGCTGTTCGATGCGCTTCTCGAAGGTGCCGCAAATAACCCGGTCGACGTAGATGCCTGGCGTGTGGATCTGCGCCGGGTCGAGTTCCCCTGGTTCGACGATTTCCTCGACTTCGACCACCGTGATCTTGCCCGCAGTGGCCGCCAGCGGGTTGAAGTTCTGGGCGGTGTGGCGATAGATGACATTGCCGAAGTGGTCGGCTTTCCAGCCTTTGACAATCGCGAAGTCGCCGGTGATCGACGCTTCCATCAGGTACGGGCGCCCGTTGAATTCACGGGTTTCCTTGCCTTCAGCGACCGGCGTACCGACACCGGTGGCGGTGAAAAAGGCGGGGATACCGGCGCCGCCCGCGCGCATTTTTTCCGCCAGGGTGCCTTGAGGGGTCAGTACCACTTCGATTTCGCCGCTGAGCAATTGCTTCTCGAACAAGGCGTTTTCACCGACGTAGGAGGCGATCACTTTGCTGATCTGCTTTTCTTCCAGGAGGATGCCCAGGCCGAAACCATCGACCCCGCAATTGTTGGAAACAACCGTCAAGTCGCGGGTGCCTTTGCGCTTGATCTCGGCGATGAGGTTTTCGGGGATGCCGCACAGGCCAAAACCACCGGCAAGCACGGTCATGCCGTCTTCCAGGCCTGCCAGTGCTTCTTCATACGACGCCACGCGTTTATCGAAACCTGCCATACGCACCTCTTTTATTATGTGTGGGCCAGCCAATGAACCGAGTGTTGCGCCGCCGGATTGATTTGTTAAGTTGTTTTTTGAGGTTGATTGATTTAGAAAACAGCATAGTCGACCTGCCGGTGGGAGTAGCGCCATGACCGTTAAACAGATGCGTGCCTTTATCGCCGTGGCGCAGAGCCTGAGTTTTGCGGCCGCCTGCGAGCGCCTGCACCTTTCCCAATCCGCGCTGAGCCTGACGATCAAAGGATTGGAAGAGGGTCTCGGCGGGCGCTTGTTCAGCCGTAATACCCGCAACGTTGCGCTGACGCCGGAAGGCGAGTCGTTGCTGCCCCTGGCGCGCCGATTGATTGCCGATTGGGACAATGCCGAAGATGAGCTGCGCCAGCGTTTTACCCTGCAGCGGGGCCGCGTGACGGTGGCGGCGATGCCATCGTTCGCGGGTAATCTGCTGCCGCCGATCCTGAAGATATTCCGCGCGCGTTACCCTCACGTGAATGTGACGGTGCATGACTTGATCAACGAGCAAGTGCTGGAGATGGTCCGCGACCGCCAAGTGGAACTGGGCGTGGCGTTCGAGCCGTCCGAAGCATCGTCACTGGTGTTCACCCCGTTGTACCTGGACCGCTTTGTTGCGGTGGTGCCCGGTGATTCGCCTTTGGCACAGCACACCGAAATTGACTGGCAAACCTTGTTGCAGCAACCGTTCATTACGCTGCAGCGACCCTCTACGGTACGCGTGATGCTGGAGGACCACTTGGGCGCTTTGCAGATGAAATTGCCGGTGGCGCTGGAGAGCCATCAACTGGCAACAGTGGGCAAGATGGTCGCGAGCGGGCTGGGCGTCAGTGCTGTACCGGCATTGTGTGCACGGCAGATGGAAGAAGCGGGAGCACACTGCATCACCTTGAGTGCGCCGGTGATTGAGCGACCGATTGGTGTACTGACCAAACCGGGGCATGAGTTATCGGCGGCGGCGCAGGTGTTGTTTGATATTTTTCGGGATGAAGCCGGGAAGGGCAGCTTTCCAACGTTTTGAATTGAAGTGCGGCTGTGGGAGTAAGCCAGCCAACTCCCACAGCCGTTAGATCGTTATCAGTAGTAGCGGTCGATCACTTTAACTTGCGATTGGCCACGCAGGTTTTGCCATTCGGTATTGAGTGTATGAAACACCTGCTCAATGAAGTTGCGGTCAGCCGCAGCCTTCTTGCCGACATAACCCTGGCCGCGACGGTACACCTTGAGGCGCGCTGCCAGCTCACGGTTATTCCTGTCGAACTCTGCTTCTTCGGTGTTGGGCGCCAGGCAATCTATTTGCACTTCGCCCGATTTTCCAACCCAGAGGATATGGTCGTCGAGTGTGTCTTTCTGCGCTGCGAACATCTCAGCCAGTTCATCGATAGTGGGTTGGTTATTCAAATTCATGTGTAAGCCCCTTGACCAGTTGGCGATCTATCAGTTGATTCGTTAAAACTGCTTAGTTGTCTCCGGTTCCGAAAACCGGGCGTCAGCGACTGTCTGCCGAATAGGGGCAGGGTCTTGAACCTGATGCATGTAGTGTTGCTGATGAACTGCTACGCAATGGTTTCATGGCGAAGACGGGCAGCGTTTGGGCTGCGTGTACCAAACCTTGCGGGTCGGTCAGCTTCATCAATCTGCCTTGTGGGCAGTGCACATCCGGAAGAAACAGCTCGGCGGTCAGACGAGCTTGTTCAAAACGCTTGTTACCGACGCTCCCGATCCGGGAGACGTCTCGATAATGCAAGGACAAAAAGGTTACGTCAACGATTATGTAGTGATTTTTTTTGATCACTACATAAGTCGCTGCGGGGACGGGAGAGTGCGGGAAAACGTGACTTGGGCGTCATTTTCTGGAGTCGCGGGTCGAGCCGAAGAGCAAGGGCTACCCCAGTCGCTCGACCAGTAATGGCAGCAACTGCTCGCACGACGCCGCGATTTTAGCCTGCAGCAGTTCATCCCCGCGTGTCTTGCCGAGGTTGATCGCAATCACCGGCTTGCCTTGCTCGACCATCGCTTTGCACAGGCGAAACGCCGAGTAGGCCATCAGCGACGACCCGACTACCAGCAGCCCCTCGGCGTGGCCTACCGCAGCCATTGCGCTGGCCGCCGTCGACTGGGCGACGTTCTCGCCGAAGAACACCACGTCGGGTTTCAACCGCTGGCCTTTGCAGTGGGGGCAATGGGGCACGTGGAAGCGTTCTTCAAAGTCCGGGTCCAGCAGCGTGTCGCCATCGGGCGCTTGCACGGCATCGACGCCCGCCAGGTAAGGGTTCTGATCTTCCATCATGCGCTGAATCACGTCGCGTTCGCTGCGTTGCAGGCAGTCCAGGCACAACACCCAATGCAGGCTGCCGTGCAGCTCGATCACATCACGGCTACCGGCCTGGTCATGCAGCGTATCGACGTTTTGCGTGATCAACCCGCTGATGTGCTCGTGTTGTTGCAGCGTCGCCAGCGCCACATGCGCTTTGTTCGGCTGCGCAATGCGCACGCGTGGCCAACCGAGCATCGCCCGCGCCCAATAACGGCGCCGCGCTTGCGCGGTGGCCAGGAACTCCTGGTACATCATCGGCGCCTTGCCCCGGCGCACGCCCTCGCTGTCGCGATAATCCGGGATGCCCGACGAGGTGCTGATGCCAGCACCGGTCAACACCAGAAAGCGGCGTTGCGCCATGGCCCGGTGCAGGGTGTCGAGGTGCTGCTCTTGATGTTCCAGCGTGTCCAGCATGAATTCCCCTATTCGCCGCGAATGTACTGCTCCAACTGCTTGATCAGGTCAGCCTGTTCGGCGATTGCTTCTTTCACCAGGTCGCCGATAGACAGCAGGCCGATCAGCTTGCCATCTTCAACCACGGGCAAGTGGCGCAGGTGGCCATCCGTCATGATGTTCATGCATTTATCGACACTCTGGTGGGTGTCTACGGTAATCACCGGCGAACTCATGATCTCGCTCACGGCGGTGGTGGCGGAAGAACGGCCCTTCAGGATCAGCTTGCGCGCGTAGTCACGTTCGCTGATCACGCCGACCACTTTACCCTCGTCCACGACCGGCAAGGCCCCGACGTTTTTGGCTGCCATCTGGATCAATGCCTCCATCACCGTCTGGTGTGACTTGATGGTATGCACGGCCTGGTTTTTCTGGTCCTTGGCGTTGAGCAATTGTGCGACGGTTTTCATGGCGGCCACTCCGGTGTTGTTTTTAGGTAGTCAGCGTCTGTTACAGAATCCTAGACGGCCTACGGCGGTGCAAGGCCCCAAGCGGCGTTAAACCCGTCGAAAAACGTCATTCGCCGGATGTTTTCAACGTTTACCCAGCATTTGACGGCTTTTTCGTACGTTTAGGCGTAGCCGTGGTTTTGCGTGGCGCAGCCTTGCGTTTGTTTTTCCAGGGCGTGGCGCCTCGCACGGCAGGGCTCGCCGGACCGGTGATGGTCATGCGCATGCCATTGCAGCGCGCCACCTGTTTGCTCATCCAGGCCGCCTGTTTGGCGACGAACTCTTCCAGGCTCATTTCACCGTTTTGCACCATGTCCAGCGCTTGTTCCCAGATAGCCGTGGTGCCGGGGTCGGCAATCGCGCGGGGCACCGCGTCGATCAAGCTGAATGCTGCGGGTGTCGCCGACAGGGCTTTGCCGTTTTTTACCAGATAACCACGGTCGAGCAGCCCCTGGATAATGCCGGCGCGCGTGGCCTCGGTGCCGATGCCGGTGGTGTCCTTGAGCTTTTGCTTGAGCAGCGGGTCCTGTACCAGTTTGGCAACGTTTTTCATCGCCTTGATCAGGTCGCCTTCGGTAAAAGGCTTGGGCGGCTGGGTCCACAGGTCTTTGAGGTTGACCCTGGCCACTGCGTAATCCTCGCCCTGCACCAGCATCGGCAACGCTTGCGGCGCCGGTGCCTCACGCCCCTTTGCCGGCGCCAATGCTTCGGGCAGGGCGCGTTTCCAACCCGGCTCGATGATGACCTTGCCGACCGCGCGCAACGCCTGGCCTGCGCAATCGAAGTCTGCCTGGGTGCGGTCGTATTCATGGTTGGGCAGGAACTGCGCCAGGTAGCGCGCGCGAATCAGGCTGTAGACCGCGCGATGTTTGCCGGTGAGTTGGCTCACGTCCTTGCCGGCGCCGGTGGGGATGATGCCGTGGTGCGCGCTGACCTTGGCATCGTTCCACGCCCGCGAACGGCGTTGGGGGTCGATATGCGGCATCAGTTCATTCACTGCCGCGTCCGCGCGGCCCAGCGCTGCGAGTATCTTCGGCGCGTCGCTGTGCTGGCTGACGGGCAGGTAGCCGCAATCGCTGCGCGGGTAGGTGATGACCTTGTGGGTTTCGTAAAGGGATTGCGCCACATCCAGGGTTTCCTGAGCGCCGAGGCCGAGCTTTTTCGAGCAGATTTCCTGCAGCGTGCCGAGGTCGAAGGGCAGGGGCGCCACTTCGCGCATGCGCTCGGTACGTAACTTCACCAGCCGTGCGGTGGCGGCATTACGCATGGCGTCGGCGGCTTGCTGCGCGAGTTGCGGGTTGAGGCAGCGGCCCTGATCGTCACAGGCGTCGTCGGCGGCGCGCCATTGGGCGGTGAAGGTCATGCGTTCGTGGCGCAGGTCCACATCAATCGCCCAGTAGGCCACCGGCACAAAATCGGCAATGCTGCGGTCGCGGTCTACCACCAGGCGCAAGGTCGGCGTTTGTACCCGACCCACCGGCAACACACCTTGATACCCGGATTGGCGCCCGAGCAAGGTAAACAAGCGACTCATGTTCATGCCGATCAACCAGTCGGCGCGCGAGCGACCGAGGGCTGAGTGGTACAGGCTGAACGTCTCGGCACCCGGCTTGAGGGCGGCCAGCGCCTTGCGAATCGAGGCGTCGTCGAGCGCCGACAGCCACAATCGCTGGATCGGCCCGCGATAGCGGCAATGTTCTACCAGCTCGCGGGCGATCATCTCGCCTTCACGGTCGGCGTCGGTGGCGATCACCAACTCCTGCGCTTCCCCCAGCAAACGCTTGACCGCTTTGTACTGGCTGGCGGTCTTGGGCTTGACCAGCATCTTCCATTTTTCCGGGACGATCGGCAGGTCGGCCAGCACCCAGCGTTTATATTTGGCGTCGTAGGCGTCGGGCGGGGCGGTTTCGAGCAAGTGCCCGATGCACCAGGTGACTGTGACTCCGTTGCCCACCCAGCAACCGTCGCCACGGCGACTGGCGCCGAGCACGGCCGCAATATCCTTGGCCTGGGAGGGTTTTTCGCAGAGGTACAGCCGCATGGTCAGCCCATTCGTTAAGCCGTTGAATGAGCAGCAGGATGGGCAAAAGAATCGATTTGAGCAACCTTTATCTGGATGGATATACAGCTATTTGTGTGCGCCCCCGCCCGTGGAAGGGTGGGGGCGCCCGCGGTCAGTTGTTATCGATGTCGACATGCCGGGTTTCTTTGAGGCAAAACAGCCCGACAAGCAAACTCACCCCGGTCACCACCACCGGGTACCACAGGCCATAGAAAATATCGCCGGTGTACACCACCAGGGCAAACGACACAGTCGGCAGGAACCCGCCAAACCAGCCGTTACCGATGTGGTAGGGCAGCGACATCGAGGTATAGCGAATGCGCGTCGGGAACAACTCCACCATCAACGCCGCCAGCGGGCCGTAGCACATCGCAGCGATCAGGATCAGCGTCACGATCAGCGCCACCACCATCACCTTGTTGACCTGCGCCGCATCCGCCGCCGACGGGTAGCCCGCCAGCGTTACCGCGCCGCGCAGGGCCGCCTCGTCATAACCGTCGATGCGCACGTCACCCACGCTTACCTGCACCGGGCTGCCGGCTGGGGCGGTGGCGCTGCTGTACGGCAGGCCTTGTTTGACCAGGAAGGTCTTGACCTTGTCGCACGGGCTGTCAAAGCGCGCCTTGCCCACCGGGTCGAACTGAAAGGTGCAGGTGGCCGGGTCGGCCAGTACGGTGATTGGGGACTGGCGGCTGGCCTGGTCCATCGCCGGGTTGGTGTAGTGCGCCAGGCCTTTGAAAATCGGGAAGTACAGCACCGTCGCCAACAGTAAACCGAGCATCAGCACCGGCTTGCGACCGACCTTGTCCGACAGCCAGCCGAACAGGATAAAAAACGGCGCGCCAATCACCACGCTGATGATCAACAGCATGTTGGCCAGGGCCGGGTCCATTTTGAGGAACTGCGTGAGGAAGAACAGCACATAAAATTGCGCTGCATAGAAGGTCACCGCTTGCCCGCCGTTGATGCTGAACAGCGCGATCAACACTACTTTGAGGTTTTCCCATTTGCCGAAGGAATCGCGGATCGGCGACGTGCTGCCTTTGCCTTCCTCTTTCATTTTCAAGAAGGCTGGCGACTCGTGCAGGCTCATGCGGATCCAGGTGGAAATACCCAGCAGCACGATGGAAAAAAGGAACGGAATACGCCAGCCCCAGACTTCAAACTGGTCGCCGGTGAAATAACGGCAGGCCAGCACCACCAGCAGCGACAGCAGCAGGCCGAGGGTGGCGGTGGACTGAATCCAACTGGTGTGCAGGCCGCGTTTGCCGGCCGGCGCATGCTCCGCCACGTAGGTCGCTGCGCCGCCATACTCACCGCCCAACGCCAGACCTTGGAGCATGCGCAGCACAATCAGGATGATCGGTGCTGCAATGCCGATGCTGGCGTAGGTCGGCAACAAACCGACGCAGAAGGTCGCGACGCCCATCAGGATGATGGTCACGAGGAAGGTGTACTTGCGCCCGATCATGTCGCCGAGGCGGCCGAACACCAGCGCGCCGAACGGCCGCACCACGAAGCCGGCCGCAAACGCCATCAAGGCAAAAATAAACGCCGTGGTGTCGTTGACCCCGGCGAAAAACTGCTTGCTGATCACCGCCGCCAGCGCGCCATAGAGAAAGAAGTCATACCACTCGAACACCGTCCCGAGGGACGAGGCGAAGATGACCTTTTTTGAGTCGTTACCGGCGCTGGCGGTGGCCGCCGAGCGCAGGGGTTGAGCATGTTCTGACATTGGGTAGCCCTCACAGTGATTATTTATTGTTGTTCCACTGTCGGCGCCATGTGCGGCGCCGCTATTCAGATTGCATGAGCCGTTTCTCTGTGTGCGGTGGGGCTCCTTGTGTTCGGCGAAAGGATCATTTGCGCGGCTTTTTCCGCGATCATCAGTGTCGGTGAACAGGTGTTGCCGGAGGTGATACGCGGCATCACCGAGGCGTCGGCGATGCGCAGGCCGGGCACGCCGTGCACGCGCAATTGAGCGTCGACCACCGCGTGCTTGTCGCTGCCCATGCGGCAGGTGCCTACCGGATGGAAGATAGTCGTGCCGATGCGCGCCGCGGCTTCTTGCAGTTGTTCTTGTGTTTGCAGTGCAGCGCCGGGCAGGTATTCCACCGGCTTGAACTGGCTCAAGGCAGGTGCGGCCACGATGCGCCGCGTCAGGCGTATGGCATCGGCAGCCACTCGCAGGTCTTCGGGATGGCTGAGGTAATTAGGCTGAATCAACGGCGCGTCCGCCGGGTTGGCCGAGCGAATATCAATGCGGCCACGGCTGTGCGGGCGCAGGTCGCAGACTGACGCTGTAAACGCCGGGAACGCGTGCAACGGCTCACCAAAGCGCTCCAGCGAGAGCGGTTGCACATGGTATTCGAGGTTGGCCGAGGTCTGTTCCGGGCCGGAGCGCGCAAACGCGCCGAGCTGGCTGGGCGCCATCGACAGCGGGCCACTGCGGTCGTACAAATAGCGCAGGCCCATGCCCATTTTGCCCCACACGGTGCCCGCGATCTGGTTGAGTGTGCGCGCATTTTCGAGCGTGTAGATCAGCCGCAATTGCAGGTGGTCCTGCAGGTTGCCGCCCACACCTGGCAATTCATGCACCACGTCAATACCGAGCGGCTTGAGCACGTTGGCCGGGCCAATGCCCGAACGCTGCAAGATTCCCGGTGACCCTACGGAGCCCGCGCACAGCACGATTTCCTTGCGCGCCTTCCAGCTCATTTGCTGCGCTTGTGAGCGCCCAAGCACCTGTGAGGCGCGGCCGTTTTCGAGCACCACGCGGTCGACTTCCACGTCGGTCAGCACGGTGAGATTGGGCCGCTGGCGGATCGGCTTGAGAAACGCCTTGGCCGCATTCCAGCGCACGCCGGCCTTTTGGTTGACCTGGAAGTAGCCGCAGCCTTCGTTGTCGCCCTGGTTGAAATCGCTGACCGGCGCGATGCCGCTTTGCGCCGCGGCGTCTCTAAAGGCGTCCAGAATCGGCCAGTGCAACCGCTGTTGTTCAACCCGCCACTCACCGCCGTCGCTGTGAAAATCCGAGCCGCCAGCAAAGTGGTTTTCGCTGTGTTTGAACAGCGGCAGCACGTCTTTCCAGGCCCAACCGGCGTTGCCGGCCGCCGCCCAGCCGTCGTAGTCACGCGCCTGGCCACGCATGTAAATCATACCGTTGATGGACGAGCAGCCGCCCAGCACCTTGCCGCGCGGGTAACTCAGCGCACGGCCTTGCAGGCCTTCCTGGGCTTCGGTCTTGAAGCACCAGTCGGTGCGCGGGTTACCGATACAGAACAGGTAGCCGACGGGGATGTGGATCCACGGGTAGTTGTCGCGGCCACCGGCTTCGAGCAGCAGCACGCGGTGGGCGGGGTTGGCGGACAGTCGGTTGGCCAGCAAGCAACCTGCGGGGCCGGCGCCTACCACCACGTAATCGTATTCAGCAGTTGCAATGGGCATCTGAGGCCTCGCTTGTTTTTCTTGTTGCCCTCATCCTAGTTGTTAGTTTTCGTCTTAAAAATGTTAGTTTTTACCCAGCGGCTGTGCGTTTTTAAACAGTGCCCGGTAATTCCCGGATGCGCACTGATTCTCTGAGGAGCGGAGGCGACATGTTCGACTGGAATGACCTGCGGTTTTTTCTCGAACTGCAACGCAGCGGCCGCTTGCTGACGGCCGCGCAACGCCTGAAAACCACGCACGCGACCGTGGCGCGGCATATCGAGGCCATCGAAAAAAGCCTCGGCACCGCCTTGTTCGTGCAGCACGCGCAGGGCTATGAGCTGACACCCTCCGGCGAAGCCCTGCTGAAACACGCCGAAGCCATGGAAAACGTCGCACTGCAGGCCGAGGAGGAACTCACCCATTCCACCGCGCCGTTGGGCAAAATTCGCCTTGGCGTGGCCGAAGGACTCGGCGTGATGTTCCTCGCCAGCCGCATGGGCGAGCTGTTCGACCGCTATCCGGGGCTTGAAGTGGAACTGTTGGCCGTGCCGCGTTTTGTCAGCATCCTCAACCGCGAAGCGGAAATCAGCATCCACCTCGAACGCCCCAGCGTTGACCAACTGGTCACGCGCAAGCTCACCGACTACCGCTTGGCGCTCTACGCCAGCCGCGCGTACCTTGCGCGCAACCCGCCCATCGAAAAGCGCGAAGACCTCGCCGCCCACGCATGGATCGATTACGTGGATGACCTGCTGTTCAGCCAGGAGCTGAAGTTTCTGAGCAGCTTCTGCCGCAACCCCAGAGTGGTGTTTCACAGCACCAGTGTGATCGCCCAGCACCAAGCCGCGCGCTCCGGCTTGGGCATCGCGGTGTTGCCCTGCTTCATGGCTGCCGGCGACGCAGAACTGGTGCCGTTGTTGCCGGCCGAGAGCATCCAGCGCAGCTACTGGATCAGCTCGCGCCGGGAACTGCACAAATCCGTGCGATTGCGCGTGCTGTGGGATTACGTGGTGCAATTGTGCGCACGTGAGCAAGGGTTGCTGCTCGGCGAACCCAACTGAAGACGCTCGCTCGTTCCCCCTGTGGGAGCGGGCTTGCTCGCGATAGCATCACCCCGGTCGGCCGGTTAACCCGAGTCGCCTGCATCGCAGGCAAGCCAGTTCCCACATTTGAACGCGGTGTGTCAGGCAGGGTGGTTAAGCGCTTCGCAGCTCAAACTCCGCGCTGGCGAGCTTCTCGCCGTTGACCAGCACATGCACCCAATGCTTGCCGGGATAGTGCTTGCGCGTGGTCAATTGCCGAATATGCTGCTCGCGCCGAATGCTCTGATGCTCGCCTGCACCCAGCGTAAACGCCTTGAGCTTGAACACTTTGGCCGCATGGTGGCCGGCGCTTTTCACGTAGTCGATGGCGTAGTCCACCACCAGTTTTTGCGCGGTGGTGGCGGTGGATTCCAGGCTGAAAGAAAGGCTGATGCGCTCGCCCAGGTTGATTACCGCAGGCGTGACCGCCAAATGGTGAATCCTGACCTCGGCTTTGGCCCCGGCGCCGATGACCGTCAGCGCGCGGGTGTTGCCTTGCTTGATCAGGCTGCGCAGCGCATGGCGGGCGATCCAGGCGGTGTGCGGGTTAGCCAGGTTCCAGCCTTCGATCAGGCTGAGCACCCATTCCGGGTGGTCTTTGGTGATGTCGTTGAGGTGGTTGGCCACCGATTTGCGCACGTAGAGGCTGCTGTCAGCCTTGAGATTATCGAGGATCGGCGCGCACAGCGCGGGGTTCGCCTGCACTTCGGCGAGGCGAAACGACCACGGCAGGCGTGGCCGCGACCCTTCACTGGCGAGGCGGCGCACGTGTTCGTTGGCGTCCAGCGACCAGGTTTGCAGCACCGCCAACGTGCGCTTGAGGTCGTGCAGCAAGAACGGGCGGATGGCGAACTCGGCCGAGCCAAAGGTCGTGAAGTATTTGAGCGCGGCCATCGAGCGCGTGAAGTCGCCTTGGCCGTAACTCGCCACATAGTGCGGCAGGCACAGGCTGACAAACGCGCTGTTCAGGCGCGGCGCCAGGGCGTAAAGCAGCCCGAGCGTTTGCGCATAATCCAGCGCGATTACGGCGTGCAGGCTTTCGCTGACTCGCGCCATGCGCTGCATCACCGACAACTCGGCCAGCCCAGCATTGGCGTGCGCAAGAAAGCCCTTGGCGTCGAACGCCGGGTACACCGCCGACATCTCGGTGGCGATGTGTTGCAGGCGTTCGGCGTTGAAGATTTCTTTGAGCGCTGGCGCGTTTTGCTCGGTCATCGGTAATCCCACGGCATTAGAGAAACCAGCGGTATTCCCGCGCGTTGATCTCTTGTTGAAAAGCCAAATGATCCTGGCGTTTGTTTTCGCAATACACATCGACAAATTCCGCGCCGAGCTTATCGCGTACCACCGGTTGATGCTGCATGGCGCGTACGGCCTCAAGCATTTCAACGGCGAAGTCAGTGCCGCTGCTGCGGTCTTGATTCAACGGTGCGATGGGTTCTTGCCTGGCTTCAAGCCCATGCTCAAGCCCCGCAAGAATCGCCGCCAGCACCAGATACGGGTTGGCGTCGGCACTCGCCAGGCGGTGTTCGATACGCAGGTTACGCGGGTCGGAGTCGGGAATGCGCACGCACGCGTCGCGGTCCTCAAAGCCCCAACTGGCGCGCGTGGCTGCGTTTGCTGCCGCGCCCAAGCGGCGGAAGGCATTGTGGTTGGGCGAGAAGATCGGCATGCAGTGCGGCAGCAATTGCAGGCACCCGGCCACGGCGTGGCGCAGCGGTTGTTGCTGATGCGCCGCCAGCACGTTATTGCCCGCCGCGTCATACAGGCTGACATGCACGTGCATGCCGCTGCCGGGAAATTGCAGGTAAGGCTTGGCCATGAAGCTTGCGCGGTAACCGTGCTTGAGCGCCACGCCTCGGCTGCTGCGACAGAACAGCGCGGCCCAGTCGGCGGCGCGCAGGGCGTCGTTCTGGTGGCCAAAATTGATCTCGAATTGGCCGGGGCCGAGTTCAGCGGTGATCAGCGTGATGTCGATGCCTTGGTCCCGGGCGGTTTGCGCCATGTCGTCCAGCACTTCGCTGAAGCGCGACAGGCGTTCGATGTGCAGGTTGGGTTGGTCATCGGCGTCGCCGCTCAAGCGGTCACGCGCATATTGTGGCAAGCCGTTATCGAGTTGCTTGTCGAACAGGTAGAACTCCAGTTCGAAGGCCACCACCGGGTGAATGCCTTTGGTGTGCAGGCGCTGCAGCACCTTGGCCAACACTTCGCGGGGTTCGAATTCAATCGGCGCGTCGGTGCCGTCCGAGGTGATCAGCATCTGCCCCAACGGCTGTGGCTCCCAGCTCACCGGCTTGAGTGTGCCGGGCACCAAACGGCGGTGCGCGTCCGGGTCGCCGTCATGGAAGCAGTAATCACCAATCTTGAACAACCCGCCTTGCACGCCCAGCAGCACGGCGTTTTGCGGCAGCTTCAACGGGCTGCCGGCGGCGACTTTTTCCAACAGGTCGACCGGGTAGCGCTTGCCGTAGAAGTGCCCGGGAATATCCAAAGCGATCAGGTCGACGTAGCGCACGTCGGGGTAGTGCTGGCGAAAGCTGCGTACTTCGGCCAGCAACGTGGCGGCGGACGGGTTTTTCACAGGCGATGCTCCTAGTTATAAACCCACAGCACGCGGGCGGGCAGGTCGGTCAGGTTGGCGTAGCGGCAATGCGCGAAACTGGCCAAGTGGAAGCTGTCGCCAGCGCTGAGGGTGACCGCCTCCGGCTCACCCTCCACCCACAGCGTCAACTCGCCTTCGAGCACAAAACCGGCCTGCTCGGCGCGGTCGCTGATGCTCTGTTCGCCGCTGTTGGCGCCGGGTGCCAGCAGGCTGTCGAGCATCGAAAAAGCGCCGCTCATGCTCGGCGACACCAGAATGTCGGTAACGCCATTGGCGTAATACACCGTGCGCCGTTCGTTGGGGCGGGTGACCCATTGCAGCGCTTTGGGTTTGGGCAGGCTGTAGAAGTAAGTGGTGGGCACATCGAGGGCGTGGCTGATGGCGGTCAGGTCCGCCACGGTGGGGCGCGACAGGCCGCGTTCGACTTGGGACAGAAACCCCACCGAGCGCCCGATTTTTTGCGCGAGCTGGGCAAGGGTGAGTTTTTTGTGCTTGCGCAGGTCGTGGATCAGCGCGGCCAGGGCATTCAGCTCTTGTTGCTGGTCCATGAAATTTAGTCCGTTAAATTTCATGAAAAATTACACGAATAATTTCATGTGAGCAATCAATGCGAGGCTGCAACTGCGTTTATGACCGCGGTTGCGTGCGAGTGCGCAAATGGCCAGCTGCGCAGTAGCGCTCTGGCTGAATGATTTTGTGCGCCCGCGGTCGGAACTTGGGTACGC
Source organism: Pseudomonas sp. ICMP 460 (assembly GCF_002723595.1). NCBI lineage: Bacteria > Pseudomonadati > Pseudomonadota > Gammaproteobacteria > Pseudomonadales > Pseudomonadaceae > Pseudomonas > Pseudomonas sp. ICMP 460. The sequence goes on along the minus strand of NZ_LKBR01000024.1, from coordinate 187,269 downwards.
ATCATTAATTGAAGGAGCACCCATGAAATCCAAATCCCTAGTTGCCTGCCTGTTGCTCGCTGCCGGCTTGTCCACCGCAAGCTTTGTCGTGCAGGCGGGTGATACGCCGCAAGAAACCGTGAAGCCTTCAAGCATCAACACACGTGACCTTAAAGAGGGCGATCGCGCGCCGGACATGCTGATGCGCAAGGAGTCAGCCGTGACTGACTGGAAAAAACGTGGTTTGAAGCAGCCTGAAGAAGACAGCCAATGGGCCCGTGTGGGTGACAAGTTTGTGCTGCTCAAAACCACCAACGGGACCATTCTCGAGATCACCCCGGTCAAGAAATAAGCGCCGCGCAAGGCCTGCTATTTTCGAATTTCGTGGGTTAAGGTAACCGGCCGCAACGGCCGCGTTACCTTCAAGGAATGAGAGCAGGATGCTTGCCACCGTCAGAAACTACCCCCGTACTGTGAACCTGCTGCTGTGCGCCACGCTGGTGCTGACCTTGGCCAGGGCGATTACCTTTCCGTACCTGGTGATTTACTTCACGCGCCACTTTGGCCTCGACATTACCGAGGTTGGCCTGGTGATCGGCAGTTCGCTGATCATCGGCTCATTGCTCAGCGTGTACGGCGGCTTCCTGGTCGATCGCATCAGCAGTTACCGGCTGATGCTGAGCATGAGTGCGGTGTATGTGCTGGGGTTTGTCGGCACAGTACTCGCTCACGATATTTGGCTGTTCTATAGCTGCCTGATCCTGATCAACCTGGCCTATGCCGTCATCGACATTGCGGTCAAAGCCGGTTTTGCCAGCCTGCTGCCGTTCGAGGCGCGCAGCGAAGTGTTTTCCATCAAGTACACCCTGACCAACATCGGCTATGCCGTGGGGCCGTTTTTGGGGGCGATGATCGCCTCGCTGAGCATCAGCTTGCCTTTCATGCTGTCGGCGCTGTTGGGGCTAGGGTTTTTGCTGCTGTACTGGCGCTGGGGTGACCGCACGCTGAAGACCGTCGATAGCCAGCTAAAGCCGGTCTCGTTCCTCGCCGTCGGCCGTGTACTGCTACGCGACCATCGGCTGGTGTGCTTCACCCTCGGCGGCTTGCTCAGCGCGGTGGTGTTCGGCCAGTTCGTGGCGTACCTGTCGCAATACCTGGTGGTGACTACTACGGCTGAATACACGTATACCGTGATCAGTTGGGTGCTCACGACCAACGCCGTGCTGGTGATTGCGTTGCAATACGTGATTGGTCGACGCATTTCCCACCGTCACCTGAGCCGCTGGCTGATCACGGGCTTGGGCATGTTCATGCTCGGGTTGATGGGTTTCGCGCTGTCGACCAGCCTGCTGTGGTGGGTCATGGCGATGGCGGTGTTTACCGTGGGGGAGATTATCGTGTTCCCGGCCGAGTACATGTTCATCGACCGGATTGCCCCGGACCACCTGCGGGGCATGTATTACGCGGCGCAAAACCTGTCCAGCCTCGGTGGCGCGCTGGGGCCAGTATTGTGCGGGCTGGTGCTGGCCAGCCTGCCGGCCCACTACATGTTCTACATGCTGGGGGCGTTTATCGTGGGCGGTGGGGTGTTTTACTTTATTGGCGCGTCGCTAAAACCACGGCCAATGGTGTAACACGCACTATTATTGCGCCGAGGACGAAAGGGGCAGGTCATCCAGCGTCAGATGCCCCATGGTGTTGCACTGCAACTCGTAGCGCAGTTCTTCGACCATTTTTTCCACGGCTTGAGGCGACTGCAACTTGTTGGCGCTGATTCCCGTCACCACCAGGTCAACCCGGCCACTCTGGGCGTCGAACACTTTCAAGGTCAACGAGGCGTCCCGGCACAAGGTGAATTCGCAGGTCAGCGGCGACAAAGCTTCTTCGATGCAGTTGCGCAGTTGGGAAAGCGTGAACATCTTACTCAGCCTCCTCAACGACGGCGCAATAACAGGCCCACGAGCAGGCTGACACCGGCGACTACCGCCACGGTGGTCAGCGGCTTGCTCCTGGCGAAATCACTCACGGTGTCCAGTGCGTCGCCATAGGTTTGCTGCAGTTGGCCTGCGGCCTGGCGGGCAATACCTTCGGCGTGCAACTGCTCGTCACCGGTCAGGTCGCCGAAAAAACCCTGGGCCTTACCTGCGACTTTTTCTACCGCGCCTTTGACGTGTTCGCTGTTCATGGTGCGTTCCTTCAAGAGATCAAATCGCTTCGGCACGGAGCCCAAGGCTCTGTGCCCACCCTTCAAGGTTAAGCAACGAATCGCGAGGCAATAAGGCGAATTTGCACTGGTCGCACTAGTGCATTTGCACTCTATTTCTTGTTTTTGACGCGCAATTCGCCCGCAAACAAACCGCGTTCGCGCGCCCATACCATTGCTGCACTGCGGCTGTGCACCCCCAACTTGGAGTACACCGTGGCCACGTGATTACGCACTGTGTTGGGCGCAAGTTTCAGGCGCGAAGCAATCTCTTTGTCGGCCAGGCCTTCGCAGATCAAGCCCAGCACATCACGCTCACGCGCAGTCAAGTCGGTGAACGCCACGTTCGGCAAGTTGGGGCTGTTGACGCTCTTGGCGTTGGCCAGCTTCTCGATCAGGGTTTGGCTGAACCACGAAGCGTCCTGCATCACTTCTTCGATGGCAGCCACCAGTTCCAGCTCCGAGCGTTTGCGCTCGGTAATGTTCATCAGCACCAGCAGGTAGCAGGGCACATCTTGAATAACCACGGTGTCGGCGGAGAGCACGCAGTCGATCACCTCGCTGCCTTTTTTGCGCACCTTGAGGTCGTGACCCTCGAGGTTGCCGGCTTTTTCCAGGGTGGCGAACAGTTGCGCGCCGGCCTGCGGGCTGTCGATAAAATTGATCTCTTCGATAGCCTTGCCGATGAGTTCCTCGCTGGTATAGCCGGTGATGTTCATGAACGCTTCGTTGATGTCCACCACCTGCCGGTTGGCGGCGCTGCACACCAGGGTCGGCACCGGCGTCAGGCGAAAGGACTTGGCGAAGCGTTCTTCACTTTGGCGCAGGGCAATTTCCGCCTTGCGCCGTGGCTCCAGGTCGGTGAAGGAAAACAGCATGCAGTCTTCCTCGTTCATGTCCAACGGCTGGCCGGCGACGATCACCAGTTTGCTGCCGCCTTTGGGCAGGCGCAGCTCGGCTTGCATCTGCGGGATGGTTGCCCCTTCGCCCAAGCGCTCGATGGCCAGGTCCTTGCGCTCGGCCTGTTCCAGCACATCCAGTTCATACACCGAGCGGCCGATGACCTGATCGCGGTTGTAACCGGTCATCTCCAGAAAACCCTGGTTGACCTTGATGTAACGCAGGTCGCTGAGGCGGCAAATCACCGCCGGTGCGGGGTTGGCGTTGAAGGTTTTTTCGAAGCGTTGCTCGGCGCTGGCCCACTCTGTGGCGTCGCTGAGGATCAGCACCAACAGCTCCGGTTCGCCGTGCGCGTCGGTCAGCACCAGGCTGCGCAGGCGGTGCACCCAACTGCGCTGCGCACCGGCAGTGGGCGTGACTTCTACCACCACGTCGCTGAATTCTTCACCGGCTGCGACACGGCTCAGCGGGTAATTTTCCAGCGCCAGCGGGTGGTTGTTGCGGTAGCGCAAGGCGAAGCGCTGGGCATAGTCCTCGGTATTGGCGCCAAGCGCATTGATTTCGCTGACACCGTGCATCCTCAGTGCGGCTTCGTTGGCCCATAGCAGGGTCTGGTCCAGCTCGGCCAGCATCACACCGTCGGAAAGACCGGAGATGATCTGTTGCAATTGGCGTCGGTTGGTTTCTTTCGCGAGGACATCCTGGTTCATGCTTTCTCCCGGTAAACAGCGCATAACGCTACGACATTCGGGGTTGAAGATAGTGCGAAGAAAATGCGCAGAGGGAAGTTCGGGGATAGGCGCAGCAAGAGCTGCAGCAAAAGGCGCAGCAAGAGGTGCAAATGTATCAGGCCAGGTGGTGCATTTGGGCCAGGATTGAACGTATGTCCTTTCGCCATACTCACACAATCAAGGCACATTGCCTTGCTCCTATAACTTGTGAAGGACCTCTTGTATGACCACTGTCTATGAAACCAATCGCTCGCTGTTTCGTGTGTCGTGGAGCTCGGTATTAGCCGGTAGTGCAATTGCGCTGGTGACCTACCTGGTGCTCAGTGTTCTGGGTACGGCTATCGGCGCCAGCGCCGTTGACCCGATGGAAGCGGGTAACCCGCTCAGCGGCTTCGGCACCGGTGCCGGTATTTGGTTGTTCGTGTCCACGCTGGTGGCCATTGCGGCGGGTGCATTCGTCGCCGGCCGTACAGCACCGGATCGCGGCGGCCTGCACGGCGTACTGACCTGGACCGTCACCACCTTGCTCACCACGTGGTTGCTGGCCGGGCTGGCTGCCAGCGTGGTCGGCACGGCTGGTAATGTGGTTGGCAAAGGCCTCTCGGCCGCAGGCAGCGGCATCGCTGCTGCAGCGCCGGGGATTGGTGACAGCGTCAAACAACAGTTGAACGCGCAAGGCATCCAGTTGGATTGGAACAGCCTGCAAGGCGAGCTGGACACGCTGCTCAAGCAAAGCGGCAAGCCTGAGCTGGACCCGGCCAACGTCGAGCAAAAAGCTGACCAGGCCGCCGCCGATGGCAAGCAATCAGCCAACGACGCCGCCACCAACCCTGCGCAGGCCGGTGACCAGTTGAAGCAGTGGTTCGAACGCGTTAAAGCGTCCGGTGAGCCGGCGCTGAACGCAGCAGACAAAGAAGCACTGGTGAACATCGTGGCTGCCCGCACCGGCAAGAGCAAAGCCGAGGCGACTCAGATCGTTGACAACTATGCCCAGGCTTACCAGCAAGCCATGCAGAAAGTTGATGAGCTGAAAAAACAGGCCGAGCAAAAAGCCCGTGAAGCCGGTGAAGTCGCTGCCAAGCAACTGTCCCGCGCCGCATGGAGCACCCTGGCAATGCTGTTGCTGGGCGCTGCATTGAGCTTCTTTGTCGGTCGTATCGCACTGACTAACCGTCGCGTGCCATTGGCTTGATAAAAGTGAAAAGCGGCAGGAATGCCGCTTTTCCTTTCAGCACCTGCCGCACTGAACGCGTAAAATGCCTGCATTTTACGCGTATCACGCAAAGGTGCCCCTTGAACGCAGGCAAAGCCGTTGGACTGTTAGTACTCACCTCTCTGCTCGCAGCGTGCGGCACCTCGCCACCCAGCACGCCGAATGATCTCTGCGGCATCTTCCGCGAAAAAGACGACTGGTACGACGCCGCCAAAGTCACGCAAAAGCGCTGGGGCGTGCCGATCCAACTGCCGTTAGCCATCATGTACCAAGAGTCCGGCTTCCATCAGGATGCCAAGGCTCCGCGCAAATACCTGCTGTGGATCATCCCTTGGGGCCGTGTCTCGAGCGCTGCCGGCTACGCCCAAGCCAAGGATGAAGTGTGGAGTGATTACCGCAAAAGCACCGGCCGCAGCGGCGCCAGTCGCCAGGACTTCGACGACGCTATCGACTTCATCGGCTGGTACATGGACAAAACCTACAGCATCAACGGCGTGTACAAATACGATGCCTATGGCCAGTACTTGAACTACCACGAAGGCTGGGGCGGCTATCGCCAGCGCACCTACGCCGCCAAAGCCTGGCTGCCGCCGGTGGCGAGCAAAGTACAGGCGCGTTCGCAGCTGTATGCGGCGCAATATGCGCGCTGCAAGGATGATTTGGGGCGCGGTTTCTGGAGTCGGTTTTGGCATTGGCTATAAAGGACGTCCCTGTCCTTTGTGGCAAGCGGGCTTGCCACTTTACTTAGTGCGGCTGCATGCACTCCAATGAGCGATCGACCATCACGCTGGCCATGTCCACTAGGTGTAATACCGAGATCACCAATGTGCGTGAGTCACCGTCTAGTTGATTACTTGCCGTCTGCGCCGCGACGGCGGCACAGCGTAGCACGCTGCTGGCGTGTGCAAGAGCATCTTCGAAGCTGAGCGCTTCAGTGGTGGTGAAGAAGTGCGGTTCTGATGCGGGTGGTGCGGGGACAAGTTTGTCCATCGGTTCAACTCCTAATCAAATATTAGAGAGCCAACACCTTCGCTACTAAACGGGGTGGCGGCCGCACGCAGGTTAGTAGACCGGCGATTAGGAAACCGGTGCACCCGAAGGTGCCCTACGCACGGCCACCATAACGCAGGGCCGAAAAAAAGCGCCTTGCGGAAGGTGGCGCTTTGCGCCTAATCACGTCGTGGGCTACTAAACCCGAATCACTGGATTGGCAGTGACCGACGCAGACTAACCAGCTGACTTGAGCGGCGCAAGCGGTTGGGATTCTCTCGGAAACGTCCTTCAAGTTAAAGGGAAATGTCGCTGATCAGACTGTTCCTACACTTGCCAAACCCCGCCAATTCAGGGAAAACCCCGCCTTTGCGCATTCAATGAGACCACCATGAGCAACGACGAACTGCAGATCATCGACATCCGCCTGGGCGATGGTAAAACCGTGGTCAAAGGTGCGTTGATCACCACCCAATACACCGGCACGCTGGAAGACGGCACGGTGTTCGATTCGTCATGGGAACGCGGCAAGCCGTTCCAGTGTGTCATCGGCACCGGGCGCGTGATTAAAGGCTGGGACCAGGGGTTGATGGGCATGCAAGTGGGCGGCGTGCGCACCTTGTTTGTGCCGGCGCACTTGGCGTACGGCGAGCGCTCGATGGGCGCGCATATCAAGCCCAACAGCCATTTGCGTTTTGAAATTGAGTTGTTGGAAGTACTGACGCGCGATGATTGAAGTGCTTGTTTTCAATCAGCTGAACATCGTTTAACGGAGTGCTTCCCGGATCAAGATCACGGCGGCCTGAAAGCCGACCTGAGTGGTTAAAGCAGATCAAAAGCGCCTTTGTGGGAGCGGGCTTGCTCGCGATTGCGGTGTGTCAGTTGAAAAATACTTATCTGACACAGCGCAATCGCGAGCAAGCCCGCTCCCACAGTTGACCGAGTTCGGCTTGTGATGTTGATCTGGACGCGCCTCGTTCGGGCTGGCTTGCGATAGCCTCAACTCGGTCAACCTGATGGTCCGAGGTGCCCGCATCGCTAGCCAGCCCACTCCCACAAAAGCGCTTTTGATCTCGCAAGCGCTGATGCAGCAGGGCCTCCCACCCATAGCGGGTTCCTGAACCTGCCCTGAAGAATATTCCCACGCTCAGAATTGACACCTTCGTACGGTTTACTCGCCTGTAAACGCTGGGTAAGCTTCGCGCGTTTTTTTCAATAGCGCAGATCCTCAATGGGTACTTGTTCGAGTGGCAGTTGTCGGCCGGTTTCAGTAACCGGCACATACTTGGCAAGGTAGCGCGCATCGTTGCGATGCCGTTATCTCGCCTGAATAAGCGAGCAGCGGCATCCCGGCAGCGGCCAGTCCTGGCACCTGCCCGAATCCCTCTCATACCGCAGTGCATTGTGGCTAGCCGGCTCCTGTGGCAAGCCCGCTCGCCACCGGAACCGGCTGGCCGCAGGAACGCGGGCTGCACAGAGATCGGCATAGCCTTAGTGGCAACAGGAGTTTTTATGCAAGCAATCAACAACATCAACCTCAACTCGCTGGTCGATACCGTGGTCAGCCTCAGCGCGGCGTTTATCCTCGGTGGCTTGATCGGTTTTGAGCGCCAGTACCGTCAGCGCACGGCGGGCTTGCGCACCAATGTGCTGGTGGCCGTAGGCGCGGCGATTTTTGTCGACATGGCCAACCGCTTGGGCGGGGCGGAAGGCGCAGTGCGGGTGGTCGCGTACGTGGTCTCGGGCATCGGCTTTTTGGGGGCGGGGGTGATCATGCGCGAAGAAGGCAATGTGCGTGGGCTGAATACCGCCGCCACGCTGTGGGCCTCTGCGGCGGTGGGCGCGTGTGCCGGCGCCGATCTTATTCTTGAAGCGCTGCTGGGCACGCTGTTTGTGTTGGCGGCCAACACTTTGTTGCGGCCGATCGTTAATAACATCAACCGTCAGCCCCTGGACGTGGTGTCGGCAGAGGTCACCAACATCCTCTATGTCATCGCGCGGCGTAGCGAGCAACAGGCGGTGATGGTGTTGCTGGAAGCCGAGCTTGCGCGCTGCAACTACCCGGCCAGCGACGTCGACGTGCGTCCGTTCGGCAGCGAAGAGGTGGAAATCGAGGCCATCCTGGCCGCCACCTCAGTCGACGGCGACGAATTGGATGCGCTGGTGGCGCGTATTGCCATGTCGTCCCTGGTGGTGCAGGCGTTCTGGAGCCCGAGTACCACTGACTAACCCGCCCTCGTGCGGCGCAGGGCCAAGCGCCGGGTTGGCCATGCTCGCTAGGAAAAGTCCCACAAGTAGTTAGGAGTATCCCTTCGGAGCAAACGTCGTTCGGTTGATAAAGTTGCGCGCTTGCAGCTGGACAGCGGCAAAAAACAACCGTGCGTGTTCGCACGTTTTTAATCGAAGGGACCAGGCCCAGCCTGGCTATCGGCCTGAGTAGGGGCAGTGCCGCTGGTCGGCACTGTCATTTCTCACAGGTACCTGTGTCCCGAGTGATGTGTCAGGTTACCAGGCCTCAGGGGTGTTTTATGAATAAAGCGCTAATAGTCGATGATCATCCGTTTATTCGGCAAACCGTTCGCTTCCTGCTCAAACAGGAAGGTTTTACTGACATCGATGAGGCCGGTAACGGCGCGGATGCCGTGCAAAAGGCCAGAGAAGGGCGCCCGGATTTGATCATTCTAGACTTGTCGATCCCCAAACTTGGCGGGCTAGAAGTCATCAGTCGGGTCAAGGCTTTGGGCCTGCCGTGCAAGATGCTGGTACTGACGGCGTCCCTTGCGGAGTTTTTTTCTGCGCGCTGCATGCGCGCAGGTGCCATGGGTTTTGTGGCCAAGACTGGCGAGTTGGACGAGCTGCAAAAAGCTATCAAGGCGGTGATGTCCAACTACAGTTGCTTCCCCAGCTTGCCGAGCAGTTCGGTGCGCCGTGACGACTTGCAGTCCACTGAGCTGCAACTGGTGGAATCGCTTTCGGATCGTGAAGTGGAGGTATTACGCATGCTCGCCCTGGGTTTGGGCAATAACCAGATCGCCGAGCAAATGCTCTTGAGCCACAAAACCATCAGCACTTACAAGACGCGGCTCAAAGAGAAACTGCGCATGTCGTCCGTTGTACATATGGCCAAATTCGCCAATCGTAATTGTTTGATCTGACGCCACATGACCCCGGCCCACATTCTACGGTTGATCATTGCCCTGTTGATGGGCCTGATGCCGATGCGGGCGAGCGCGCTTGACGAGCCTCAAGCGCTGCGTTTGTTGGGGCACTCAAGTTTCGATGGTATTGGCCCATCGGTGGTGCTGGGGGAGCCGGACTGGCATTGGCTGCGCGAGCGTCGCACGCTGTTGCTGGGGGTTTCGGCTCCCGATTACGGGCCGTTCGAACTGACCAATAATAACGATGAGCTTGAAGGCATCACGGCCGATTATGCGGGGCTGCTCTCCCAGGCGCTGAACATCACCGTTGAAGTTCGGCGCTACGCTACCCGTGATGAGGTTATTGAGGCGCTCAAGCAGGGCGCAATTGACCTGCTGGGGTCGGCCAACGGCTTTGAGGCGGGCGACCCGCAGTTAGTGCTCTCGCGCTCCTATGCCAACGATCAACCGGTGCTGGTAACCCGTACCGGCGACGGCCAGTCCCTTGGCGTGGATTTGGCAGGCAAGCGGGTGGCGATGCTCTATCACTACATGCAGCCCGAGGTCGTGAAGGCCTTTTACCCCAAGGCGCAGCTGGAACTGTTCCCGTCTATTTTTGAAGCCATTGGCGCTGTGGCCTTCGGTCACGCCGATGTCTACCTCGGCGACGCTATTACCGCCAATTACCAGATCAACCGTAACCATCTGAACAACGTGCAGATGGCGGATTTTTCCACGCTGGAATCCAACTCTTTCGCCTTCGCTCTTTCCAGGGAAAACCCCCGGCTGCTGCGCATCGTCAACACAGCGCTGAGAGCCATCGCAGCGAACGAGCAGATGGAAATACTGCGCCGTTGGAGCGGTGACAACCTGGGCCTTTTGGGAACGACGCGGCTGCACTTGAGCACGAGCGAGCAGCGTTGGCTGGAGAAGCATCCGCGCGTCAGGGTGGTAGCGTCCGACCAGATGCTGCCGTTGGCATCCTTTACTGCAAATGGGCAGTTAGAGGGGCTGAGCGCCGACGTTTTGTCGCGGATCAGCTTGCGTACCGGTTTGAAGTTCGATGTGGTCGCGGGCGGCTCGATGTTCGATCAAATTGGCGTGGTCAGCTCCGGCAGGGCCGACATGCTGGCGGTGGTGACCCCAAGTATCGAGGGCTCCGATCAGGTGCGCTTCAGCCGGCCCTACCTGACCAACCCGGTTGTGCTGGTGACGCGCAACGACGATCCCGCTACGATGACCCTGGAAGACATGGTTGGAAAACGCCTCGCGCTGGCCAGTGGCAATGCGCTGCGTGAGGTGATCAACCGCGATTACCCCGGTATCACTTTTGTACAGGCCAGAAACCCGACAGAAGCCATGGCCATGGTGGCCGCCGGCACCGCCGATGGCGCCGTCAATTCATTGATCAATGCGCGCTACCTTATCGCCCTTCAGTACCGTGGCAACCTGCGAGTGACCAGCACGGTTGGCTCCGAGCCTGCGCGCATGACGTTTGGCGTGAACCGTGGTCAGTTGGAGTTGTACTCGATACTGGACAAGGCGCTGCTGAGCATCCCCCCGCATGAAATGGACGAGCTGATCAGCCAATGGCGCACTGATGTGGTCATCGAAGACCATTGGCTGCGTCATCGTACCGCGATCATTCAAGGCTTTGGCCTGGCGGCGCTGTTGCTGTTGCTGCTGCTGGGGTGGGCCATTTATTTGCGCAGCCTGATACGCAAGCGTTCCCAGGCCGAACGTGCCTTGAGCGACCAGATGCGCTTTATGGGCGTATTGATCGACGGCACGCCTCATCCGATTTACGTGCGTGATCGCCAAGGGCGGTTAATGGCCTGCAACAGCGCTTATCTGGATGTGTTTGGCTTCAGGCTGGAAGAGGTCATCGGTAAGACGGTGATCCAGACCGACACCGGTAACCCGCCGCAGGCGCAGTCTTTTCATGAAGATTATCTGCGGTTGATGGAGCGTGGCGAGCCGCAGATTCATGATCGGGTACTCAGGCTGCCCGCGGGCAAGGTGTTGACCATTTATCAATGGATGCTGCCGTACCGTGATGGCGATGAAAATGTCGTGGGCATGATTGCCGGTTGGGTGGACGTGAGCGAGCGCCAGCGCCTGTTGGGCCAGTTGCAGGAAGCCAAGGAGGAAGCCGACGCCGCCAATCGTGCCAAGACCACGTTCCTGGCGACCATGAGTCACGAGATCCGCACGCCGATGAATGCGGTGATCGGCATGATCGAACTGGCCCTTGCGAACGCCGAGCAGGGCCGCGCAGACCGCGATGCCCTGGAGGTCGCTTCGGTTGCGTCGCACGGCATGCTGGAATTGATTGGCGATATTCTTGATATTGCCCGCATCGAGTCCGGCCATCTGTCCCTTGCGCTGGAACCGGCCAACCTGCATGAACTGCTGATGTCGGTGGCGCGGGTGTTCGAAGGGCTGGCGCGTGCCAAGGGCTTGGCGTTGCTGGTAGAACTTGACCCGCTGATTGATTGCCCGGTACTGGCCGACCCCATGCGGTTCAAGCAAGTGGTGTCCAACCTGCTGAGCAATGCCATCAAGTTCGCGCACCACGGCCAGGTGCGGTTGGGCGCGCGCAGTTCACCGGCATCAGACACCGAATGGCTGAACCTCAGGTTATGGGTGGAAGACACCGGCATCGGCATCAGTGCCGAAGACCAGCAGCGCCTGTTCAACCCGTTTATCCAGGGCAGCAATACCGAGCAATCGGCCCGTAGCGGCTCGGGATTAGGCCTGGTTATCAGCCGTAACCTGTGTGAAATGATGGAGGGCACGTTGCAATTGAGCAGTGCACTTGGGCAGGGCACACGGGTGGACGTGACACTGGCATTGGCCAGGACCGCTGCCTTGCCGGCTGAGGTTTTGTTGCCCGTGCCGGTCGTTCAGGCGGCCCGTGTATTGGACATTCTGGTGGTGGATGACTACCCGGCCAATCGCTTGCTGCTGGCCCGGCAGTTGAGCTTTCTGGGGCATCGGATCATCACCGCCGAGGAGGGTGTCCAGGGGCTTGAGTGCTGGAAAACCAGGAACCCGGACGTGGTGATCACCGATTGCAACATGCCCCTCAAAGACGGCTACACCCTGGCGCGTGACATTCGTGCACAGGAGCGCGAGCAAGGGCTGGTGCCCTGCCTGCTGCTGGGCTTTACCGCGAATGCGCAGCCGGAAGAAGCCGAGCGTTGTCGGCAAGCCGGCATGGATGGTTGCCTGTTCAAACCTGCGGGGCTTGAGGACTTGCGCTCGGCCCTGGCCTCGCTGACGAACCGTCTTTGTGCGTCTGAAACCGAGGTGGGGTTTGATCTGAGCACGTTAATCTCGTTAACGGGGGACGATCATGCCGCGCTGAAAGAGCTGTTGATGCCGCTGATCGAGAGCCTTCAGGCGGACTGTGCGCTTCTGCCGGAACTGCAGCGCCAGCACCATTTTCACCCGCTGCATGACCTCGCTCACCGCGCCAAGGGCGGGGCGCGCATGGTCAAGGCGCAGCGGCTGATCGCCTGTTCCGAAACGCTTGAGGGTGTCTGTCAACGCCAGGACCGCAATGCGCTGGGCGCGGCGATTGAAGCGATTGAGGCGGCGATGGATGAGCTGCATCAGCGCCTGAGCATGTTTTGCAATCAGCGTTGAGCGCTGTGACGGGTCATTCGGTGGTTTTGGGATAACTCCTACGCGAAGGGGGAACAAGGCTGATTTTGTCTTCGCGCTATGTCTGGAGAATGGGCGGTGCTCACTGACGAGCCCAGCCCGCCCAGGTTTTTTGCCATGCCGAATAAAGCACTGACCCTCCTGATTGCCGATGAACAGCACCTGCAACGGCTGCACATCGAGAAAATGCTCAACCAATTGGGCTATCACCGGATTGTCCCGGTGCAAACCTTTGAAGAAGTGCAAATACTCACGGCCATCCCGGCCGAGCCCTTTGACGTGCTGATCATCAACGCGGGGTTGCTGGCCGACTTCAACGGGCCACGGCCCAAGGCTCGGCATATGCTGGTTTACCACCACCAGAACCTCGGAAGATTGGCCGAGGCAACCTCGGCCGTGCTGGTACGCCTGCCTGGCGCACCCGACAACATCAACCTGGAACACTTCATGGACATCGTCGACCCGCCCAAGGCCGCCCTTGGTTTGCGAGTATTGCCCTGGCTGCGCGAGTTATCCAGCCGGCCGGCAACCGGGGTTTAATCCCACTTCGGTGCGATGCCCTTGGGGTTGGTCAGGCGATGCCCATGGTTCCTTCTGAAAAACCCCCAAACCCGACAATGACTTTTGATCAGCCGGCACACATGCAGGCACGGGCAAGCCGTGCCTGCATGCGTTCAGTCGGTTTGACGCTGTGCCCGCAGGCGTTCGGCGGCGCTGCGCAACAGTTGCTCGGTGGCGTCCCAGCCCAGGCAACCATCGGTCACTGACACGCCGTACTTCATTGACGGGCTCAAGGGCTGGCAACCTTCGAACAAATGACTTTCGAGCATCATGCCGATCAACGCCGTGTCACCTTGCAGGCGTTGTTCCAGCACCTCGTTGAACACCGCCGGTTGACGCAGCGGGTCTTTGCCGCTGTTGGCATGGCTGCAATCGACCATCATCCGCGCCGTGACCTTGGCCTTGGCCAGGTCGAGTTTCACCTGCGCCACGCTCTGCGCATCGTAATTTGGCCCACGGTGGCCGCCGCGCAGCACGAGGTGCGTGTCGGGGTTGCCCGGGGTCTGGATGATTGCAGGATGGCCCTGGCTGTCGACGCCGAAATGGCGGTGCGGGTGCGCCGCTGAGCGCATCGCGTCGCAGGCAATGGCGACGCCGCCGTCGGTGCCGTTCTTGAAACCGACCGGTATGCCCAAGCCGCTGGCCATTTCGCGGTGAATTTGCGACTCGGTGGTGCGTGCGCCGATGGCCACCCAACTCAGCAGGTCATCGAAGTAGCCGGCGGCCATCGGTTGCAGCAACTCGGTGGCGACCGGCAGGCCCAGGCGCAGCATTTCGCGCATCAACTGGCGCGACAGGTTGAGGCCTGCGGCCATGTCATCGCTGCCATCCAGGTGCGGGTCGTAGGCCAGGCCTTTCCAGCCGACAGTGGTGCGTGGTTTTTCGACGTAGGCGCGGATCACCAGCAGCATCTGGTCGCTGACTTCCAGCGCTAACTTCTTCAGCTTGCGCGCGTATTCCATGGCCGATTCCGGGTCGTGTATCGAGCACGGGCCGACAATCAGCAGCAAGCGGGAGTCTTCACCTTCAAGGATGGCTCGCACGGCTTGGCGATGGGCGTTTATCTGCTCAACGAGGAACGGGCTGAGCGGCAACTGGTGCTTAAGCTCAAGCGCACTGGGCAGGCGCTGGGTCAGGGCTTCATTGGCGCAAGTCAGGGCGCTGTTGATGGTAGAGCGTGGCAAAGCGGCGGCGGAGGAATTCATATTCAAGGCTTCCTGGGCAAGCGGCGGGCTGTTCCCGCACGCTCTGCCCTACTGGGGTGTTCGACAATTGGCCGGATTGGCTACGCAGGTTGGCTTGCCACCAAGAGGTGACCGATCGGAGGCGGCAGGCTGTCCCGAACGGAGCTTGCTAAATCGCCATGCAGTGCAAGTGTCGTAGCGGTAATAGGTGGCGTAGTTCATGTCGTAACTCCTTTAAGTGTTGTTCAAAATGTACGGGGCCTGAAAAAACAAAACCCCCGGTCGGGGAGCCGACCGGGGGTTAGATTTCTCTGGTAGGCGACCCCTTGAGTAGTGGGCGCCGATTTCAGGTATCAGGCGCGCCAGTGGCTAAACCAATACCCAAAATAAAAGCTGGTACGTGCGCTCACACCGCTCACGCGGGCAGCCGACACCGAGCGCGAAACGCTGGCAGTAGGGCAAGCCTGAATGTGGGTGAACTTCAACATGTTATGTCTCCGAATTTCCCCGAGTTTACAACGCGTGTGCGGGTGGTTTCAATCAGCAATTTCTATTGTGCAGTTGTACTGACGGCTATGGGTGAGTGCCGATATGCTGGTCGCACTTGATAAAGATGACTGGAACGCAACCATGAGTGCCTTGACCCTTGCTGCCGCTCAAACCTGTTCCATCGCAGGCGACGTGCCGGCCAATATCCAGCGCCACCTGGCGGTTATGCAGGCTGCTGCCGAACATGGCGTGCAATGGCTGGTTTTTCCGGAGCTGTCATTGACCGGGTATGAACCGGCGTTGGCCGCCGGATTGGCGATTGCGCCCGGCGACGCGCTGCTGGCGCCGCTGCGCGCGATGGCGCAACAGTTGCGGTTGACCGCGGTGGTGGGCATGCCGATCCGTTTGGCACCCGAGCCGGGTGTGTTGATCGGCGCACTGGTTTTGGGCGCGGACGGTTCGCTGGCGGTCTACACCAAGCAGCATTTGCACCCCGGTGAGGAAGCGGCGTTTGTGGCAGGGCAGGGTGGTGCGGTCTTCGAATGTGCGGGTGAGCGTATTGCATTGGCGGTGTGTGCAGATTTTTCGGCTGCCAGCCATCCCCGTCAGGCGGCCGAGGCTGGCGCCACTGTTTACGCCGCCGGTGTGTTGATCAGCACAGATGGCTACGCAGCGGACAGCGCGCTGCTTCAAGGCTATGCCGCTGAACACGGCTTGCTGGTGCTGATGGCCAATCATGGCGGCCCATCGGGTGGCTGGGCCTGCGCAGGTCGCAGTGCCATCTGGGCCGCCGATGGCCGTTTGCTCGCCGCCGCCGCGGGTGTCGGCGACGCGCTTGTGATCGCCCGCCGCGAAGCGGGTCAATGGGCCGGTCAAGTGGTAGCGTTCAAATGACCTTTCACCTGCGCGCGGCGACCCACCAGGACTTGCCATTCGCACGCACGCTCGCGCATGAGTCCATGAGCCGCTACTACTTGGAGTACGATTTGTTGTGGTCCGAAAATGGCTTTGACCTCGATTGGGCGGGGCGTGAGAACTGGCTGATTTGCAGGGATGACAGCGTGATGGGTTTTATCAGCCTGAGTCGCGACAGCAGGGCGCTGTTTATTCGCGAACTGCACCTGCTCGAGCGTTGCCGCAAGCAAGGCGCAGGCAGCTGGGTGCTGGAGCAGATGGTGCTCAAGGCGCGGGCGCAAGGCCTGGGCCTTTTACGCTTGACCGTATTCAAGACCAACCCGGCTAAAGCGCTGTATCTACGCCAGGGGTTGAGCGTTGTGGGGGAGGATTATTGCTTCTGGCGCATGGAGCGTGAGTGTCGCGCGACGCCATCAGACTAAAACGGGCACGCTGTACGAATAAGCGCATACTGCTGTCAGGCAATTACATCCGGGTCGCGGTATTGAGCGATAGGCTCGTCCACGATAATCCCTTCTTTCATGCCCAACAGGACCGCCACCTTGTGGGCTTCCCCGCGCCGTCCCTTTTTGCGCCCAGCGAGCACTTGATACGTTGTAGCAGGGTCTACTCCGTGCTCACGGGCGAACGCTTGAACTGACTTGCCTTGATGTTCCAGCCAAGCCTTAGCTTGTGCAGCAGTGCGAATACCGGGCATAGTTCAAAACCGTTCAAGTTTGTTTAAAACGAGATGAGTGTGTCACCTCTTGAGGTGTGCCAAATAGGATCATACATCCAAATGAGTGGAATCGGTTCGCGTTTAAGGCAGGAAAGAGAACGGCTCGGTATGTCGCAGAAAAATTTTGGTGAAGTGGGTGGCGTTGAAGCCAATGCCCAAGGGAAATATGAGAGCGGTGGTCGTGCGCCCAAGGCTGATTATTTATCACGCGTGGCTGAGCGTGGTGTCGATGTCCTATACGTGCTGACGGGGAGCCCGACGCCGATACAATTGGAAAACCTGAGCTCGCTCGAAGAAAAAATCCTTGAAAACTACCGCGCCATGTTCAAGGAAGACCAAGACGCGATACGTCGTTTGACCACCACGTTGGCGGAACATTCGGCAGCGCAGTCAGGAAAACTCAAGCCGGTATTTTCGCAAAGCTGACCTTTTGTTCAGCATAATGGGCAGATTGCTGATCGGCAGAGCCTTATATAGCGCGCAAACTCTATATATATGACACTTGCAGCTAGGTCTGTGCCTTGGTTTTTTGCTAAGGTGTTCAGCAACCTATAAGACCATATCGCGAGGTGTCTGCTTGATTAGGGTGCTAGTAGTCGATGACCATGATCTCGTTCGTACAGGCATTACACGAATGCTGGCTGACATCGATGGCCTGCAAGTAGTCGGCCAGGCCGAGTCGGGGGAGGAATCCCTGATCAAGGCCCGAGAGTTGAAGCCCGATGTGGTGTTGATGGACGTCAAGATGCCCGGGATTGGCGGTCTTGGTGCCACGACTAAATTGTTGCGCAGCCATCCCGACATCAAAGTCGTGGTGGTTACCGTGTGCGAGGAGGACCCGTTTCCCACTCGTCTGTTGCAGGCGGGGGCGGCGGGTTATCTGACCAAGGGTGCAGGCCTGTCGGAGATGGTGCAAGCCATTCGCCTGGTGTTTGCCGGC
Source organism: Pseudomonas sp. ICMP 460 (assembly GCF_002723595.1). NCBI lineage: Bacteria > Pseudomonadati > Pseudomonadota > Gammaproteobacteria > Pseudomonadales > Pseudomonadaceae > Pseudomonas > Pseudomonas sp. ICMP 460. The sequence continues at coordinate 169,640 of NZ_LKBR01000024.1, read as the reverse complement.
CAGCGTTATATCAGCCCGCAAATTGCCCAGCAGTTGGCGATCAAATCCTTCCAGCCCACCAGCGACTCACCGTTTGATGTGTTGTCGGAGCGGGAAATCCAGATCGCCCTGATGATCGTCGGTTGCCAGAAGGTTCAGGCGATCTCCGACAAACTGTGCCTGTCGCCAAAAACCGTGAACACCTACCGCTATCGCATTTTCGAGAAACTGGCGATCAGCAGTGATGTTGAACTGACCTTGCTCGCGGTGCGCCACGGCATGGTGGATGCCAGCGCCTGACATGACCACACCGTTTGATCCAAGTGCCTTTCTCTCAACCTGCAGTGGTCGCCCCGGCGTTTACCGCATGTTCGATAGCGAGGCGCGCCTGCTTTATGTCGGCAAAGCCAAGAACCTGAAAAGCCGTCTGGCGAGCTACTTTCGCAAGACCGGTCTCGCGCCGAAAACCGCTGCCTTGGTAGCGCGTATTGCCCAAGTCGAAACCACCATCACCGCCAACGAGACCGAGGCGTTGCTGCTTGAGCAAACGCTGATCAAGGAATGGCGGCCGCCTTACAACATCCTGCTGCGCGACGATAAATCCTACCCCTACGTGTTTTTATCCGACGGTAACTTCCCGCGCCTCAGCATCCACCGTGGCGCGAAGAAGCAGAAAGGCAAATATTTTGGCCCATACCCGAGCGCCGGCGCGATTCGCGAAAGTTTGAGCCTGCTGCAAAAGACTTTTTTTGTGCGCCAGTGCGAAGACAGCTTCTACAAGAACCGCACGCGGCCGTGCCTGCAGTACCAGATCAAGCGGTGCAAGGCGCCGTGTGTCGGCCTGGTTGAACCGGCGGAGTACGCCGAGGATGTGCGCCATTCGGTGATGTTTCTTGAGGGGCGCAGCAACGCCCTCACCGATGAGCTCTCCACTGCCATGGAACACGCCGCCGGCACCCTGGATTTCGAGCGGGCGGCTGAATTGCGCGACCAGATCTCGTTGCTGCGCCGTGTTCAGGACCAGCAGAGCATGGAAGGCGGCACCGGTGACGTCGATGTGATCGCCGCTTTCGTCAACCCCGGCGGTGCCTGCGTGCACCTGATCAGCGTGCGTGGCGGGCGAGTGCTGGGCAGCAAGAACTTTTTCCCGCAGACCGGTATCGACGAGGAGGTGGCCGAAGTCATGGCGGCCTTCCTCGGCCAATACTACGTCAGCAGCCCCGAGCGCGATTTGCCCTCGGAGCTGATCGTCAACGTGGTGCATGAAGACTTCCCCACACTGATCGAGGCCATCCACGAGCTGCGGGGTCGCGAGCTGGACATCAGCCACCGTGTACGCGGCACTCGCGCCCGCTGGCAGCAACTGGCGGTGACCAACGCCGAGCAGGCCCTGAGCGCGCGCCTGGCTAATCGACAGCACGTGGCTGCGCGCTTCGATGCCTTGGCCGAAGTGCTCAACCTGGACGAGCCCCCCCAGCGCCTTGAGTGCTATGACATCAGCCACTCCAGCGGCGAGGCCACGGTGGCGTCCTGCGTGGTGTTTGGGCCGGAAGGGCCGATCAAATCCGATTACCGGCGCTACAACATCGAAGGTATCACCGCAGGCGATGACTATGCCGCCATGCACCAGGCGCTCACACGCCGCTTCAGCAGGCTGAAGGACGGCGAGGGCAAGCTGCCGGATATTCTGCTGGTGGACGGCGGCAAGGGTCAGTTGTCGATGGCCCGTGACGTGCTCAACGAGCTGGCGGTGCCCGACTTGATCCTGCTCGGCGTGGCCAAGGGGGCCACGCGCAAGGCCGGTTTTGAAACGTTGTACTTGAATGATGCGGCCCATGAGTTCACGTTGAAGGGCGACTCACCCGCGCTGCACCTGATTCAACAGATTCGTGACGAAGCCCACCGTTTTGCGATTACCGGGCACCGCGCGCGCCGTGGTAAAACCCGGCGAACCTCAACCCTGGAAGGGGTGGCGGGCGTTGGGCCGACGCGACGTCGCGACTTGCTTAAACATTTTGGTGGCTTGCAGGAGCTATCCCGTGCCAGCATTGACGAAATAGCCAAAGCACCCGGTATCAGTAAAAAGCTCGCTGAATTGATTTATGCCAATCTGCACAGCGAATAGAATGCCTTTCCACCTCGTAGCCAGTTGTGCCGATGAATATCCCTAATCTGATCACCGTTCTACGCGTCCTGCTCATTCCCATTTTCATTCTGTTGTTCTATTTGCCGTACGAATGGAGCCACTTGGCTTCAAGTTCCGTGTTTGCCTTTGCGGCCGCAACCGACTGGCTCGACGGCTACCTGGCGCGCCGCCTGGAGCAGAGCACACCGTTTGGCGCGTTCCTGGACCCTGTGGCCGACAAACTCATGGTGGCCGTCGCCCTGGTCCTGCTGGTGCAGGAACACGCCAACCTGTGGCTGACGCTGCCGGCTGCGGTGATTATCGGCCGCGAAATCGTGGTCTCGGCCTTGCGTGAATGGATGGCCGAAATTGGTGCCCGCGCCCATGTCGCTGTCTCCAACATGGGTAAGTGGAAAACCGCCGCGCAGATGCTCGCGCTGGTGATATTGCTGGCCAATCCGCCGCACTTCACCTTCTGGGTGCTGGTGGGCTACGCCTTGCTGCTGATCGCCGCCGGCCTGACCCTGTGGTCGATGCTCCAGTATTTGCGCGCTGCCTGGCCTCACCTGCGCACCACCGTTGAAAAGAAATAAACTTTTTTGAATCAAGGGGTTGACGGGTGCTGAGGATTCTATAGAATGCGCACCACCAAGACGCGGGAATAGCTCAGTTGGTAGAGCACGACCTTGCCAAGGTCGGGGTCGCGAGTTCGAGTCTCGTTTCCCGCTCCAAGCATTAATAAAAAGCCACTCAATAGAGTGGCTTTTTTTTGCCTGAGATTTACAGCGCCAGCGGTTTTGCCTTGTTTTTCTGGATTCTCCTTCGAACTATCTAAGCAGGTTGCCCTTGGACGTTTCGCGCAGCGTGAGAATCGCGAACAAGGCGCACACCGCAGCACCCGCCATGAAATAGCCCGGTACCAACAAATTGCCGGTCTTGGTGATAATCGAGGTGACGACGTAAGGGGTGATGCCGCCCCCCAGAATTGCGCCCAGGTTGATGCTGATCGCCATCGCCGTATAGCGCACCCGTGTCGGAAATTGCTCGGCGTAAGTGGGGTAGCCCACCGATTGCACAATCGGCATGGGTAACGTGGCGACAAACATCGCCAGTGCGGCGATCCACAGGCTGCCGCTGTCCATCAGGATCATCATGGGAATCACCAGAATCGCGTAACCCAGGAAGCCGATACTCAGCGCCTTCCTGCGACCGATACGGTCTGACAAACCACCCCAAAAGGGCATCATCGCCGCCATGCACAGGCTGATCACTGCAATCACCCAGTAGACTTTGGATTTGTCGAAGTGCAGGTAGGTCGTGAGGTAGATGTTCATGAACACCATCCCGATGAAGTACCCCGCATTCTGCGCAGACGCGAATACGATGACCCGCAGCAGCGCCGGCAGGTTTTTGCTGAATACCTCTTTGACCGGCGCCAGCGGTGGTTTTTCCTTCTGCAGGAAGGCTTTGAATTCCGGCGTTTCTTCAACGTTGTGCCGCATGTAAAACGAGAACATCACCAGCGGGATGGACAGGAAGAACGGGATACGCCAGCCCCATGCCTGCAATTGCTCGGCACTGAGCAGCCCGGTGGTGATACCGCAGACAATCGCCCCGGTTGCGCCACCGACGGCAACGCCCAGCGGAGTGAATGAGCCGAAGAACCCGCGTCTGCCGTTGGGCGAAGATTCCGCCACAAACGCCGCAGCGCCTACCACCTCGCCACCGGCGAAGAAGCCTTGTGACAAGCGCAACAGCACCAGCAGGATTGGCGCGGCCAGGCCGACTTGAGCGGTGGTGGGCAACACGCCAATCAGTGCGGTTGCGGTGCCCATCCCGATCACGGTGCTGAGCAGCACCCGACGTCGACCGATACGATCGGCAAGGCGGCCGAGCAGCACGCCGCCTATCGGGCGGATGACAAAGGCGATACCGAACACCGCCAACGTGGCGAGGAGGGCGGCGGCGGGGTTGTCACCGGGAAAGAACAAAGGCGCGATGATGGTCGCCATATAGCCGTAGATACTGAACTCATAGTATTCAACGGCGGTGCCGGTGGCTGACGCCATGGCTGCGCGCTTGGCAATCACGGCCGACTGCGTTGTGCCGCTGGTGGCGTGTGCATCGACGTCGATGTGCGGCGAGTGAGAATTTTCAGCAAGAACGCGAGACATAAATACCTTCCACTCTGGCCAATGGCCAAAAGAGTTAAGTGGCAGTGGGGCCTGCCTTGAAAGTGACGTACTGAAAACCGACAGTCACAGTCCATCCGGGCATTCAGGCGCCCAGACGCATCCGTCATTGACTATTCAGCTCTCAGACGAGGTTTTAAGCTCGGCAGTTAAAACGAGGGGGTTAATTCACGAGGCATGGGTGTTTCCTTTTTATTATGGGTAAACGTTGTGGGTGCTTGCCTGATCGCATTGGCAAACGCTGCAGCGCCACGGTCGCGCGCATGGAGCGCGAATCCCCGGCGTGAAACCCGCAGGCGATAGTGGCTGAGGTGAGGTGTGGAAGAATCGCCGCATCGTCGCCTGCGCGATAAAGGCTTGCGCCTTCGCCAAGGTCGCTGTTGAAATCTGTTTCAGGCATTGAACGCCTCCATCGCCTTGAGCGTGCGAGCGCGGGTGAGCAGCAAGGCTTCGGCAGTGCTCAATTCTATGAGTGAGAATCGCAACGTGTCGCCCGGCAGCAACTGCGCCAGTCGGGGTAGATCGACGCTGGCCACTTGGGCTATCCGTGGGTAGCCGCCGGTTGTTTGGCGGTCAGCCATCAAGATCAGCGGCTTGCCGCTGGGAGGCACTTGGACGGTGCCGAACGTGACACTCTCGGATAACAGCTCTTTGGGCGAAGATAATGTCAGCGGTGTGCCATCGAGTCGGTAGCCCATGCGGTCTGAGTCACCGCTCAAGGTGTAGTCATGGTTTACGAAGTGCGCTTGGGACTCGGCGGAAAAGTCCTTCCATTCCCGGCCAGCGATCACTCTGATCGGTTCGCAGGCAACCGCTTCATACAACCCAAAGTGGGAGCGCGGGCTGAGGCGGGGGGGGGTGGCAAACGATGAGCAAATGGGGATTAAACCCCCGGCTTGCGGTGCGCGGCCGCCCACCCCGCCGAACCCGCCCCGGGTGTACGTGCTGGTGCTGTTCATCAGCGGTTGCAGCAAAAAGCCGCCAGCTACCGCGAGGTAGCCGCGGGCACCCTGTCGCCGTTTGCCGAAACTCAAGGTGCTGCCTGGCGACACCAGGGCTGCCACGCCGGGCTTGAGCGGGACCGCATCCAGCTCGGCGCCAAGGTCCGCGCCGGCGAGCGCAATCACGGCTTTGGCCTGAAAGTGCAGCGTCGGGCCCTGGAGGGTCATTTCCAACGTGCTGAAAGTGCGAGGGTTGCCGACCAGCAGGTTGCACAGGGCATGTGCATCCTCGTCCATCACGCCGGTCACGGGCACGCCCCAATGCTGGAACCCATGCCGCCCGGTGTCCTGAAAGGTTGAGAGCATGCCGGGTCTGATTACCTTGATGGTCACTTCGCGTGCTCCCGAGCCAGCAGATCAAACTCATGGCGGGTAATGGGTACAAATCGAACTTGGTCGCCGCCCTGTAAAACACACGGCGGCTCACTCAAAGGCGAGAACATCGGCAGTGGTGTACGCCCTATCAGGTTCCAGCCGCCGGGCAGATCAGCCGGGTAAATCACACTTTGTCGGTTGGCGACGCCGATGCTGCCTTGCTTGACCAGCGTGCGCGGTGTCGCGCGACGCGGCAGCGACAGGGCGCTGTCGTGCATGCCGATGTACGGATGGCCTGGCGCGAAACCGACCATCAACACATCCAGCCAGTCGGCCGTGTGAGCGGCGATCACCTCATTGGCGGTCAGGCCGCCGGCCTGCGCGATGTGTTCAAGGTCCGGGGCAAATTCCGCGTCGTAGCACACCGGAATGTCGAGGCGGGCGCCGATCGCTGCGCCAGCACTGCGCGAACCCTTGAGACGCTCGGTCATAAGTGTGCAGATCGATTCATAAGGCGACACACCGGGGTAAAGGCTGGCAATTGACTCGGGAGAGTAATGAACGCCGACGGTCACCATCGCAGACACAACATCCGTGACGCCTGGCAGTTGGCCTTGAGCGGCCAGGGTGCGTAATTGGCTGCCGACCGAAGCGGCCTCGCGGTTGAGCTCAATCGAAAATACGCTGCCAAATATAAGGATTACGCAGCGATCACCGCACGGCTCAAAGTGCCATTTAACGTTGGAGAGCGACGCCCTTGGCGGCTCATCCAACATGCGACTGAGGTCGGACATAGTGTTCTCTATCCTCGCGCGGCAGGCAAAGCATCGGCCAGGCGCGTGCAGCGAGACAGAGAAAGCACGAGCTTTCACAGGTATCCGGCGCAACACAGCAAGGCTTCACGGCTTGAGAGTGCGCCGCCGCTCTAATGGCGACGGTCGCTTGAACCACAGATTACTTGGCGAACAGCTGGCTCATGTCCTTGAACGCCTTGAACTCCAGCGCATTGCCGCACGGGTCGAACAGGAACATGGTGGCCTGCTCGCCGACCTGGCCTTTAAAGCGAATGTAGGGTTCGATCACGAATTTGGTTGCGCGCGCTTTCAAACGTTCTGCCAGCGCTTCCCATTGCGCCCACTCCAGGATGATGCCGAAGTGCGGAACCGGTACGTCGTGGCCGTCTACCGGGTTGCTGTGCACGCTTTCCTGCGAAGCAGTCTTTGGGTGTTCATGGATGACCAACTGATGGCCGTAGAAATCGAAGTCTACCCACTGGTCACTGGAGCGACCTTCGGAAAGACCGAACACCTCACCGTAGAAGTGACGTGTGGCGGCCAGATCGTAGACGGGAATTGCCAGATGGAAAGGGGAGAGGCTCACGGTGATTTCCTATTGATTTGTTTTGATCTGAATCAATTCTTATCCGGAAACACGGTGGGGAAAAGCGCAAATTGTGTGTTCTGAGCACGAATAATTTCGATGAGTCACGTGGTTATTAAGGGTTTTGCACCATTGTTGTTCGTGCCGCACCACAACGGTTCGCTTTCCGGCGCAAATGCTCGCGCCACCAAGGTTGATTATTCGAGGCAGGCATGCGTTCGGCAGGCATCACACCGCATCCAGCACGCAGGCCCGGAAGATGTTGAACAGCGGTGAATGCTTTTGCCGATATTTTGAGACCAGCACGATTTCTCTGAAAAACGTCAGCTTGCGCAGGTCCAGAACCCTGACGTCCTCCACATGTTCAAGCCATAGACCCGCCTTGGGTACCAGCGAAACGCCGAGCCCGCTGCGCACCATTTTCACAATGGCATCCAGTTCATCCAGCTCCAGTGCCTGATGCACATGGATTTTTTGCTGCTTGAGAAACTGGGTGACCAGGCGTCCGCCAAATGATCCGCGGTCATAGCGTACGAAGGGCTGTTCCGCCAGAATCGCCAGCGGGTCGTCGCCTACAACATCTTTAGCGGTGATCAGCACAAAGGCCTCGCGCGCGATGACTTCTGCATGCAGGTCTTTGGGCAGCGAAAACGGTGGTTTGATCATGATGGCCAGGTCCAGCTCTCCGGCGTCGACCTGGCTGAGCAGATTTAACGAAACGCCCGGTACAAGGTTGGTTTCGATGAACGGGGCCTGCGATTTCAAGGCCACCAGCGCTTGCGGCAGGATCCCGGTCTGGACCGTACCGATTGCGCCGATGCGTAGTGCGCCATGGAAGTCATTGGCGCTGTCGGCGGCGCCCATTCGCCCGAAAAGCCGCAGGATTTCTTCAGCCAAAGGTATGGCACGTTGGCCCGCGGAATTGATGGTGGCCGAGCGCCCGGTCCGATCAAACAGTTTGACCCCCAGTGCCTCTTCGAGACTTTTAATCTGGGCGCTGACGGCGGATTGCGTCAGCCCAACCTGCTGGCCCGCTGCTGCAAAGGTGCCCCGTTGTGCAACGCAGATAAATGTCTTCAGTTCTCTGATCATGTCGCACCTTGATCCATTGTTGGATGTTCGCGCAGAGTAGTCATTTTCTCTATGTTTACCAACAGCGTACGGTGCCAACCGATCGAGAGAAGAGGGCAGAATTGACAAAGCCCTCCAAAGTCAGGCACTGGAGGGCTCATGGGAGTAATGGTATGGCTGCTTAACGCTGTTCGGCTGCCATGCGCTTCAGCATCGAGGCAGGTTCCCATGTGGGACCAAATTGCTCAGCGAACGCCAGTAACGAGTCATGCAGGAGCACCACGTCCGCTGACCAGTGAGCCATCGGTCCGAACTGATAGGGAGGGTAGCCGTAACCCCGCGTGAAAATCATATCAATATCATCCGGGTGCATTGCCAACCCTTCGTCCAACAGCCTGCATCCCTGGTTCGCCATTGACGCCAGCACTGCCCGTAACAATGACTCATCGTCCAGCATCGGCACGGTCGAGACGTCTTTTATCGACGATTTTGCAAGCCACTCAACAGGGGGCAGAGGCAACCCGAAGTTATTGGCCACCCGAACTGTATCGTCGTGACTGACTCCGGCGGCCCACAGGCTTTTCAGGTCGGCCGCCCAGCGGTCGATCAACACCTTGCCCAACGGCGTTGTGCCTGTGGAGTGCAAGCATGCGTAGCCCATGGCGCTCGCCCCCTTGACCGCCATACGAACTGAGTCAAGGTGGTCAGTTTCCCGTTTAACAAACTGCAACAGGCTCAGCGGTCCTTCTCCGTAAGAGAACGCGGCTAATAACGGATGGCCTTCTATCTGTTCGGGCAGTGTATCCATATCTACGGTTTGACCGTCGCGAACGCCATAAACGATGACGCCTCCCTTTCTCATTTGTCCCGCAAGTTCGGCGTACCTTTTTAATCGGCAGGGCTGGCTGTCGGTGCTGAAATCCAGCCACACATCACTGGCCGAAAGGTTAACCAGAACGGGGTCCGATTCGGCAACTTGCTGCACCCAGAACCGCAGAGGTCCCGGACTGTCCAGGCGACAACCAAGTGGCAACTTTTCGCCTGTCAATGTGATGCCGTTCAACTCAATCGGCTCTGCATCCGGCTGATATAGAGGTCCCCAGGCGGCTGCATCGGCATTATCGAAGGCGCCCTTCAAAGCCATGCTCTGACCGGACTGCTCGGCATCCACATAAAGGTCTGCTTCCAGCGCATATCCGCTATCGAAGTCACCGCAAAGCGCGGTCTCCAACAACTGCAAAATCGCGGTTTTACCTTTATAGGCAAAAAAATCCGGAGTCTGTCGGGCCTTGAAGTCTTTTAAATAATCGACGGGGGTATGCGCTTGTAACGACTCACGATAGCGGCAAGGAACGGGGTTTGGATGAGCAGCTGTCCAGGCCAATATCTCTTCCGGTCTCTCTTGCCAGGTGCGGTCCAGCAAACCGTCTACAAGCCCGAGTTCAAGCGCGCGATCAGCATTGATCGGATCTGCGGACATCAACAACTCGAACGCGGGTGCCACACCAATCAATCGTGGCAAGCGTTGGGTGGCGCCGGCGCCCGGTGGGAGGCCAATGTGAATGTCGGGAGCGCCGACCAACGCATCGGCGGTCGCCAGGCGCCACTGGCACGCCAGGACAAGCTCCAATGCTGCACCAAAGACACGTCCATGCAGTACAGCAACCAACGGCTTGCTGCTGACTTCAACCGCTTCAATCAACGGCCGTGCGGCATCACTGTTGTAAACCACTCCAAGCTCACTTTTCAATGCGCCGATTGAGAAGTCATCTCCTTGCCCGCAGACAATCGCGATCAGTGCTTGAGGGTCTTGGTTGTAGCGCTCAAGAACCTGCGAAAAATCATCCAGCAACGTTTCGTTGAACGCGTTGAGCGGAGGGTTGTTGAGTTGAAAAATCGCGACTGCGCCAAGGCGTTCATAACTGACAAGTGACATTATTCAGTTCCTCCGGATACGGCTCAGGCCGTTCCGCCCACAATAAGGTTGTCGATTTTTAGCGTCGGCTGACCGACGCTGACGGGAACGGTCTGGCCTTTTTTGCCGCATACCGCCATGCCTGGGTCCAGCGCCATATCGTTGCCGACCATACTTATCTGACTAAGCGTCTGCGGACCATTACCGGTCAGGGTTGCGCCACGTACCGGGGCTACCAACTTGCCGTCCTCGATCAGATAGGCCAACGCACTCTGGAAGGTGAACTGACCGCTGACGATGTCGACCTGGCCGCTATCCGGCTCCGCGAGATACAAGCCGCGCTTGACTGAAGCGATAATTTCTTCGGGTTCAAGCTCGCCGTTGCGCATGAAGGTGTTGGTCATTCGCGGCATTGGCAGATGCGCGTACGACTGTCGGCGACCGTTTCCGGTAGGCGACATGCCCATCAACCTGGCGCTGAGACTGTCGTGCATGTAACCGCACAGCACACCGTCCTCGATCAGCGTCGTGCATTGTCCGGCCTCGCCCTCGTCGTCAATATTCAGCGAGCCGCGATAGCCGGGCAGCGATCCATCGTCGACAATGTTCACGCCTTTGGGAGCAACACGCTCGCCCAGGCGTCCTGTATAGGCGGAAGTGCCCAGGCGGTTGAAGTCTCCTTCAAACCCATGCCCCATGGCTTCATGCAGCAATATCCCGGTCCATCCCGGACCCAGCACCACGGGCATGCTGCCGGTTGGGCTTGGGATAGCGTCCAGGTTAAGTAACGCACCCTCGACAAGCTTTTTAAGCTCTTCGCCAATGCGCTTCTCATCAAGAAACTCAAATGCATACCGCCCACCCAGCCCGGTACTGGCCATTTCGCGATGATTGCCACTCGCGACCATTACGGTCATCTGGACAGCGACCATCGGACGCACATCGGCAGCCAACCGGCCGTCATGCCGCATGACCAGCAGGGTCTCGTGCTCGATTTCTATCATTGCGAACACATCGACTACACGCGGATCTACAGCCCTGGCTATACGGTCAACGCTTTGCAAAATAGCGATCTTGGCCTCTGTATCCACCGAATCTATGGAGTCAGCGTTGGAGTAGGCGCTCTGCGGTGAGGTCTGCAGATTGCCAACTTGCACCCTAGAGCCACCCGGCCTTGCAATAGTGCGTACCGAACGAGCAGCGTCCATCATAAAGCGCTCGTTGATTTGTTGTGAATACGCGAAAGCGCTTTGATCGTGATCCAACGCCCTCAAGCCGAAACCCTGATCGACGCTGAAGGAGCCGAACTTGATGAGACCACCTTCAATATTCCAGCGTTCGCGCTTGACGGATTGCAGATACAGGTCGGCGAAGTCGACACGGTGCTCCATGACACTGTCCAGCACGCGCGTCAGGTGTTGTTCATTCAGGCCATACGGCTCCAGCAGCAGCGTTCGGGCGGCCTGCAGATTATCCACTTTGGTATGAGATACGTTCATTGAAGGTCCGGGCTGAAAGCGTCAGATGGGATGAAGGATCAGTCGGCGTTGGACGCCAACCCTTTGTCGATAAAACCGCGCAACCGCAGTCGGGACTGAACCCCCACGTGACGTGCTACTTCTTTACCGTTTTGATAGATGACCAGCGCCGGGATACCCGATACCTGAAAGCGCGTCTTGGCCGCTTCCGGATCTTCGGCATTGACCTCGTCCATGTTGCACTTCATGACTTTCAGGCGTCCGCTGTACTCCTCGGCCAGTTGGTCAATAATTGGCGCAAGCATTTTGCAGGGGCCACACCACGGCGCCCAGAAATCAACCAGTACCGGCAGGTCAGCTTCGGTGACCTGTGCGTCGAAATTGTTCAGGGTCAGGTCTTGAATCATTTCGCTCATGAGTACTACTCCAGTGCTACTGCGTTAAAAGTCATTGCCCGCCGATGCGCAGGTCATTGATCAAAATCGAACCACCGCTGATGTTTCCCAGCGTGATGCTGTCGCTGCCGACGGCCAGGATGCCGGCATAGATGTCACACAGATTTCCCGCCACCGTGACCTGGTCGACCGGAAACTGTATTTCGCCGTTTTCCACCCAAAAACCTTGCGCGGCACGTGAGTAGTCGCCGGTCGCCAGACGCACGCCATCCCCTATCAAATGAGTGATAAACAGCCCGTTATTTAACTTTCCGAGCATTGTGGTGAGGTCGTCCCCCGGCTTGGTCAATCGGCTTTTCAGGCTAAGGTTGTAAGCGCCTTGGGCATTACCCGTGCTTACCATGCCTAAACGCCGGGCGGTGTAGCCAGAAAGGAAGTAACCGCGCACTACGCCCTGATCAACCACCGCTCGCTGTTGGCCTGCTACACCATCGGCATCAAAACAGCCGCTTGCCGTCCCGTGTAACTGGAACGGATTTTCGAAAACATCCAGGTGCTCGGCAAAAATGCTGCGCCCAAGGCTTTCGCGTAGAAACGACGCATCTCTGGAGAGTTCGCCGCCACTGACCGCCTGAGAAAAATGTTGAATCAGGCTGTGGGCCGCCCTCGGCGCCAGCAATACCGGGCAACTGCGTGAGGTGAGCGAGCGGCCGCCGAGCGATTCGATAGCGCTACGTGCAGCTATCTCACCCACCCGCTCCGGCGCCATAAGCAAACGCGATGAGGTGCTGTAATCTGTCCAGGAGTCGGTCTTGCGCTGTTCATCCCGGCTGGCAATAACATTCGCCGTGACACTGTGATCGGTGCGACTTGCGCTACGGCAAAAGCCTTGGGAGGTCGCCAGCAGCATTTGCGAACGGGCGGTTTCAAGGCTTGCACCATCGCTGCGGACTTCGGCACCCAACCGATGAATCCCATCCTCTACCTGCCTGACATAGCGCAGCGCCTGCTCTATATCCAGAGACCAGGGGTTGTCCATTTGCAAATCCATCTCGACAGTGCTCAGTTGCGCGCTGTCCACCAAGCATGCATCGGGGTCTTCGCTGGCATAGCGAGCGATATCCAATGCAGCGCTCACCATTCGCTGCACGTTGGCAGGACTGAAATCAGTGGAATGCGTGAAGCCTTGACGCTGGCCTCTGAACACCGTCAGAGAGATACCACTTTGCGTATGCGCAGTACGGGTTGTGACCCGTCCGTCCAGGACTTCGACACTGAGCCCTGACATCTCTGAAATCGAAACTTTGGCGTCACTGGCACCCAACTGTAACGCCTTTGCGATCAGGCCTTGTGCGATCTCTGCCAGTTGTTCCTCTGTATAAGCGAACTGCTGATTCATCTATAGCTCCAATTTCAGGACGAGCCTCTCCACGCGCATTAGCGCTGAGGCTCGGGGGAGGAGGGCTGCGACACCGTGTCGAGGTCCAAGACGTGACTGTGCAGGCTGTCCAGTGCCGTTCTGTGGGTCACACTGACGATTGCACTGGTGGCCAATTGGGTTAAGAGGGTGGCGTAAATGGCCCGCTCGGTCTCGCCATCGAGCGCGCTGGTGGCCTCGTCCAGAAACACCAGGTCGGGCCGATGAATCAGCAGGCGGGCGAGGGCAAGACGTTGCTGTTCACCCCCTGAAAGCTTGCGCTGCCAAACCGCTTCCTGGTTCAGGTCGACTGCGTATTTATCCAGATGACAATCCAGTAAAGCCTGCCGGCAGCGCTCGTCGGACACCGCTTGCGGTTGGCCTGGATAACACAATGCTGCCTTCAGTGGGCCGGTAGGGACGTAGCTACGTTGCGGTACAAATGTCACCTTCCATTTTTCAGGCGTCGCAATGGTCCCGCTGCCGTAGGGCCACAGGCCGGCAATGGCACGCAGCAACGTACTTTTACCGCGTCCAGATGCGCCTTTGATCACCCAGCGTTGCCCAGCCTCAATCTGCAGTAACGGCATCTGGAGCAGAGCCTCACCTGAAGGCTTGCGCAAGTCTAAATTGCTACACACCAGGTGATTTTCGCCGGCATGCAGCTCAATCGTACGAGATCGAGCGTCGAGCTTGTTCATCGCCCAACTGAAATCTCGCAACCGATTGATCAGCGCCAGCCAACGGGTGTACGCCGGATAGGCCTGCACAAACAGGCTCAACGTCGCGGTCATCGCGCCAAATGCTCCGTTTCCGGGGCCTCCTAGCCCACCTTGGATACGCGCCACATCGCCGAGGCTGATGTCCCCGCTCATGTAACGAGGAATCGCCAGCAGCAACGGCAACAGAGAAAAGGTTTCTGAGTATCCATCGCGGACAAACATCATCTTCGACGTGCGTTTTATGATGGCTGTCCAGTTGCTGCGAACGCGTGCGAAGGCAGCCAGCAAGCGACCACGCTCGATTTCGCCACCGCGATAAAACGCGATCTGCTCAGCGTTCTCGCGCAAGCGCATGCCGAGGAAACGAAAGTCTGCTTCCACGGTTTGCTTATGGTTATTAAGGCCCACCAGCGACTTGCCGGCCCAATGCACAACAGCCAGGTGCCCGGCCGTATAGGCCAGCGCAGCGAACAATAGGTAGCCAGGAATAACGATGGCTGCCCCGGCGATGCTGAAAGACAACTCTCCCGAAAGGCCCCACAGCACAGCGCCAAAAGACACCGCACTCACGATCATGTAAATAAAATTGAGCACGTTAGTCAGCGTGATGTCGACGAGTTCAGCAATATCCTGAGCGATCCGCTGATCGGCGTTGGTCAGCGTCCCGTCGCGCTCCAGTTCAAGGTAGCGATTCTGCTGGGTCCATCGTTCTACATAATTGCGGGTAAGCCAGGTGCGCCAACGCAACTCCAGCACTTGACGTACAGCAAGATTAAGGATCATCAGCAAGGGAGAGGTCAGGGCCAGCGCGAAATTCAGCAATAAGACAGGCAGCACTGCTTGCCAGTCCCTCTGTACCAACACATCGACCAGGTTCCCGCCCGCCTGGTTTGCCCAGACTGCAACGTAAACCGCGCCCAACGTGATCGAGACACAGATGGCAAATAACCCAGCCGCCAGCCATTTTTCTTCGGACACCCAGAATGCGCCGATAACCCTTCCTATCGAAGGACGCATGCCTGATGAACCGAGACTGTCAACCGGGCGGTTCATGGGCGCACCGGTAGATGAGTAGTTGCGTCTTGAGCAGCCCTTGAATCAAGAGCCGGTGCAATATCCAGCGCATGCGAATAGAGAGCATCCAACTCGCGGTTATGGCTGATGCTGATAATGGTGCTTTCGCAAAGACGCGCGAATAACAGCTGATAGATGTACCGTTCCGTGGCGGGATCAAGCCCGCTGGTAGCCTCATCAAAGAAAACCAATTTTGGCTGCTGCAACAATACGCGCGCGATCGCGAGGCGTTGTTGCTCGCCCCCCGAAAGCAGGTTCTGCCAATCCTCATTCTGCGTCAGCGCATCAGCTCGCGCCTCAAGGCACACGTCGATCAAAGCCTGGCGGCATTGGTCATCATCGAAGCGCGAATCAACATCCGGATAACACAGCGCTGCTTTGAGCGTACCCTGAGGAATGTAGCTTTTCTGAGGGACGAATAGCTGCGAAACGCTGCTGTCCGGCACCTGCACCCAGCCTTTGCCGTGCGGCCATAGGCCAGACAATGCTCGCATCAGGGTGCTTTTGCCTGCACCGGATGGGCCACGCACGACCCAACTCTGGCCTTGCTCGATATACAGCGCTGGCGTATGACTCAGCGTTTCACCGAGGGGGCTGGTGAGGGTCAAGGCTGAGGTTGCGATGACGGGCTTATCTGAAAAACGCAGCGTGATGCCAGGGACTTGCGTTTCGAGTCCATGCAACGCTGCTTGTAGATCACGCAACCGATTTGCCGAGGCAAGCCAGATACTGAAGTCAACGTAGCTTGAGGCAAAGAAGTTCAGTGATGAACTGACCTTCTCAAACGCCGCGGAAACTTGAGTGAGACCGCCCAAGCTAATGGTCCCAGATAAATAGCGCGGCATCGATAATACGGTAGGCACGAGGCTACCCACTTGAAGATAAGCCGAATTGGCCATAGATGATTTGCAGATTCTTATTAGTAACGCGATGAAATTGAGCTGTACCTGCCGGAACTGCTGCATCATCCGCAGTCCCTCCTGTGGCCCCCCTCGATAGAACGCAATCTGTTCAGCGTTCTCTCGCAAATTCATTCCCAGGGCGCGAAAATCGGCTTCTACCGTTTGTTTGTGAATATTCAATGCGATTAATGGCTTGCCCACCCAGTGGGCGATCACAAGACCGAGCAATGAATAAATAACTGCTGCGTACAGGAGGTAGCCGGGGATTTCCACTGTGCGTGCACCCAATTGCAGGCTCAGCACCCCGGACAACTGCCAGAGCACTGTACCGAAAGTCACTGCTCTAACGGGCACGGTAATCACGCCCAGGGTCAGCATCAGAGAGCGCTGTACGAATACGTCTATGTCTTCGGCAATTCGCTGATCACTGTTGCTCACTAGGCCATCGCGCTCCACCGGATAAAAACGCTGTTGCGCAGTCCATCGGTCGATCAGTCTGTGGCTAAGCCAGGCACGCCATCGGATTTGCAAATAGTCTTGAGCGGCATAACTCAGGATTGCCAGAGCAGCCATCAGCAATCCCAGAACAAAGCCAAAGATTAAAGTCGACCACAGCGTCGTCCAATCACGCGCAACCAAGGCGTCTGTTGTGTGAGCAACCACTTCGGTCGCCAGCAGTGACACGTAAATCCCACCAAAGCTGATCGACAGGATTATTGCCACCAGCCCCCACGCCCAGTAGCGGTCCTTGGACACCCAGTAAGGCAACAAAAGCTGGGCGAGAGATGGCCGTGCAGCGGCGATATTGGCGCTGGTCATAGACGTTCCGGTAAATTCAGGGCGTAGTAGGTTTGGCTTCGGTCACAAAGTCGATCTTGCTCAAGCCACCGCCCTGGGCCGCTGAAAGAAGAGCGGCAACGCGCTCGTAGCGCACTTCCTTGTCTGCAAACAGCCGCACATTCGGGGTTGGGTCCTGAACGGCCGCCACCGCGATGCGCTGTTTGAGCTGATCATCGTTGACCGGCTCCTTGTTCCATAAAATGGCGCCATCGGGTGTGATGGAGACATCAATGGCATCGGGCTGCTTCTCCATCGCATGGCTGTCTGCCTTGGGCAGCTCCAGCTTCACCGCGTGATTAATCACTGGCAGCGTGATGATGAAGATAATCAGCAGCACCAACATCACGTCAATCAACGGCGTCATGTTGATGTCCGACATCACGTCATCCGCTTCGAACTGCGACCCCATGCTCATGACCCTGTCCTCTCGACAGTCGCGCTGGCGAAGCGTTTGTCCGTCGTACCGGCAGGCACACCCTGGGAGGTTTCCTCAACATTGACCCGCGCGCCGGTCAGAAAGTACGCATGCAGATCGTGCGCAAAGCGTGCCAGCGCGTGGCTGACACCTTTGTTGCGACGCGAGATTGCGTTATAGCCAAGCACCGCAGGAATCGCCACGAACAGACCGAACGCGGTCATGATTAGCGACTCGCCTACCGGACCAGCGACCTGCGCCAGCGACGCATCGCCAGTGGTTCCGATCACCTTGAGCGCGTGGTAAATACCCCAGACCGTCCCGAACAGACCTACGAACGGCGCCGTACTGCCGATCGAAGCAAGAATCGCCAGCCCCATTTGCAGTCGAGACAGATGCTCCTCCAAAACGTCTTTCAGGCAGCGCCCCAGCCAATCACTCAAATCGAAACGGCTGTTGAGCTGCGAACTTTGCTGCTGTTGGTGTGCATTGGCAGCAACACCTACCTGGGCCAGGTGCACGAACGGATTGCCTGGGCCAGTGTTCAACTGCTCGACACCCGAGTCGAAGCTTTCAGCTCGCCAGAAGGATGTGACTGCGCGGCGCGTCATACCTCGTAACTTAAGTAACTGTACGGTCTTGATGATCATCACGCCCCAGCTCAGCACAGACATGATCAACAACACGATGGCAATGGTCTTTGAAACCATATCCCCTGTTTGCCAGGCATAGGCCAACCCTAATTCTTGCATGGTCAATCCTCTCTCATTAGCGCTCGATCACGATCGAGTGGTTAGTTGCTCAGACGGAAGTCAACGGT
The DNA here is from genome assembly GCF_002723595.1 of Pseudomonas sp. ICMP 460. NCBI lineage: Bacteria > Pseudomonadati > Pseudomonadota > Gammaproteobacteria > Pseudomonadales > Pseudomonadaceae > Pseudomonas > Pseudomonas sp. ICMP 460. Next base: position 151,599 of record NZ_LKBR01000024.1, on the reverse strand, counting down.
TTGCACAGCGCGAACCGAGATGGCCTGTCCACCTTCTACATAAGGGTTGCAAACCGCGCCGCGGACAGCCGCGACAGCCGATTCATCAAGTTCTTCATTGCCACTACTGCGCACCACGTCGGCTCGCTGCACCAGACCTTTCGGGTTGATCTCAAGACGCACCAACACTTGACCTTCAGCGTGTAAGCGCTTCGCCCTGCGTGGATAGGCTGGTGCCGGAACGCGACACCCCACAGACGGCACGTCCTTCGGCGCTGCCGTTGGCAAATCCATCATCTTCGGCGCGACGGGTGCGGCTTGCGCCTGGGTAGAAGCTGGATCAGGTTTGGCCTCACTGGGTGGCGTTGGCTCGACTGATTTTTGCTCCACCACCGGAACCGGTTTTTTCGGAACAGGTTTGGTGACAGGCTTGGGTTTAGGCACAGGCTTCACCTCCCTGGGCTTTTCCACTGGCTTGGGCTTGGGTGGCTCTTGCTCGATGGTGCGCGCCGAGGCGTCGCTGGTCAGCACGGCAGGCGTCGGCGGCGCCGGTGCCTCCTCAACCGGCGGCTGAATCACGACCGGTGGCGGAGGCGGTATGGCAACCAGGCTTACGCGTACGGCGCTTACGGAAGCGGCTTGCTCCATGGTCAGCTCCCGCTTGGTCACCTGTGTAACCAAAAGTGCGAGCCCGCCCACATGGGCCAGAAGCGCCACGCAGAAGGCTGCGATAATGGGCAGCCGATTTTTCTTTGGCTCTGCCGCTTCGACATTGGCGCATGACTCCCAGCCTCGCGCATGAGGAAGCTGGCCGCCCGGTAAATTGAGATTGCTCACACGCCTGTCTCCGCTTTTGCATTTCTTATCTTTATGTAGTTGGGAAGCAGCTTGAGCGTGCCATTAGCGGTCCGCGAGAGCTCGAAACCCGAGGCATCCAGCGCTTGGCGCGCGGCTTCATAACCTGTGAGCCGGCCTCGAACGCTTTTACTGCGCTTATCAACAATCAAGCCAGGTTCAAAAACGATTACGCAGCCATTTATGCGTCCGATATCCAGCAGCGTATTGCTCAACAAGCCCGCATCAATTGCATAGTCGCGATGACTATCAAGATCACAGGCCAATACCTGGATGCTGTTACCCGCAAAGGCGACGACCAGTCCAACAGCTACCAAAGGACTCGACCTAAGCCTGGAAAACGATGCTTTAAGCACGATGGCAACCGCTCTAAAAGTTATTCTTATTGGTTATGTGCGACGAGAAAGGAAAAGTGACAGTGGTCAGCAGATATTTTTTTAGAAAGACGCGAAAACGCGTGGGGGAGAGGAGGGAGCAACTGAGGGGGGAACAGCCGTGGGGGGAGCAGCGGCTTAAGCGCCGCTGATGTTTACCCAATAACCGGTAGTGCGACGCACGACGATAGGCATGGTCTGCGCGAGTGCCTCAAGGGCAAAATCTGTGTCGTCCAACGGGAAAAGGCCGCTGACTCGCAATGAGGCGGCAGCCGGATCGAGGCGGACAATGCCCGTACGGTAATTACGCAGAGCATCGATGACGACGGAAAGCGGCTGGTCATTGACTTCAAGCACACCTCGTATCCAGCTCGACTCGGCCCCCACGGAGACCGGAAATACTCTGAAGCCTCCAGGTCCCAGTGTGGCCCCCTGGCCGCCTGACAGTAGTTTGGTACTACCGTTCGCTGTCGCGCTAACGCCTCCATTTAGAGTCGCAACTCTGAAACCGTCGCTCATTTCGCGCAATGAAAATCTGCCGTCTTTAACCTCAATGCGAGCTCGCCCAATCTGAACGAGAAATGGCTGCTGGGAGGGGGCGACGTCCAAAATCATTTCACCCGCCACCAGCCGTATTATTCTGCGTCCAGACTGCATATCGATGTCGATGTTCGCTGCGCTGCGTGCATTGAGTGTCAGCGAACTGCCATCGGACAATTGTAGTGTACGGCGCTGAGATGTGCGGGTAGTCACGTCGGCCAACATGTCACCGACTGGATAAGTGCGATTGACCAACCACCCCCCCATCGTACCCACTACCGCGATACCCAGAGCAGTGCGCAAAAACTCTCTTCTTCGCGACGGTGCCAGCAAAACGCTACGGACGCTCTGCGGCGCCACTGCTGATAAATGCGAGGGCATTTTTCCGAGGGTGGATTCAATTCGAGCGCAGGCTTGTTCATGCTCGGGTCTTTCCGAGCGCCACGTCAGAAACGCAGATTCGTCTTCTGCTGTTGCCTCACCGGATCGCAGGTACACCATCCACTCGATAGCCTGCTCGGCGATGTCATCAATCGTGTCGACGCTTTTCTTCATTCTGACGCTGCCAGATAGCAGCATTTAAGTGCCTTAGCCATATATTGCCTCACCATACTTGCGGAGACGCCCAGGCGGGACGCGATCTCGGCATATGTCAAACCATCTATCTGGCTATACAAAAAAGCCATTCGCGCTTTCACGGGCAATCCTTCCAGCGCCTTGTCCACAGCCAACAGAGACTCCATCAAAAGATGCTGATCTTCGGGAGATGGATGGGTCGCCGCCGGCATCAGCGCCAAAGCATTCATGTAGGCACGTTCAAGATCACGCCGACGTGAAAGCTCATACATGACCCTATTCGCGATAGTGGTCAACATCGCGCGCGGCTCTTTTACATCCTGCGGGGTCGGCATGGCCGCCAGCTGAGTGAACGTTTCACAAGCCACATCCTCGGCATTGTGTCGGCATCCCAGCTTGTAACGCAAACGAGCTGCCAACCAGCTGTAGTCGCTGCGGAAGACGACGGTCAAAAAGTCAGATCGAAGCACTGCGTCAGTTGCGGCCATAAAAGCACCTAGTCAACGGTGAAAAATTGAGGACTCACACATTTGTAATCAAAATGTGTCAGCGACAACTGAAACGCAATTTTCAAGCCAATCTCAAAGTCCAGCGCCTGTCCTGCCATCATCATGCAAGTCTGGCAGGCCTAGTGCTCTCAATTGAGGCTCTAAATGAGGGTTAGCACCATTTAAACGCGCAAAACGTCACCAGAAAACTGGAGGGCCGCAATAAATTTCGAATTTATCTATCCCTGTAGAACTCGTTACCTAATTTCTCGTCGATTTACGCAAATGGGATTCAATGTGCCAAAAGTACCCAGTGCGTATTTCCTGGGTGGGCATTGAAATTGCGGGTCCGTACGCGGTTTGGCAGACACCGGTCGGCTGTCATCCTCATTTTAAGCCTAGCTGACGTACTATTTTCGAAAGGTCGCTCAAGCGACGCTACCAACCTGCCGAATACCCAAGGTAGGCATCGAGAAAAGTTTCATAGCGCGTTTCTGGATTGCACCCACAACCACAGGCTTTCGAGCCGCAAAGTCGCATTCAGCGCAGCAGGAGAAAAAAGTTTTTCGGTTGCTGGGCTGTCACTTTCTCTCTCTCGTCGCACAGATTGATTGCAAGTACTTATTGAGTGTGTTCGGGGGAGAGCAAGATGAGCTTGAAACGTAAGGTGTCACCTTTCATTTTGGCAAGACTAGCGTTGAGCGTGTCATTGGTTTACGCAGCTGCACCCACTAGTTTTGCTGTCTCTGCACCGGCAAACGCCGTTGTGCAGCGAATGCAGTTCAATATTCCGGCCGGCCCACTGGATCAATCGCTCTTGGTGATTGCTCGCGAGAGTGGGAGGGTAATCTCTTTCGATCCCGCGCTCGCAAAGGCCTTCCAGGCGCCGGTAATCAGGGGTCAGCTCACCACTGAACAGGCGATTGCTCAGGCCTTGAAAAACAGCAGTCTGCGGTTAGGCATCACTGGTAATGGGACGCTGACCATTGAGCAGGCACCAATCAGGCCTGCCATTACAACGGCGCCTCTGGTGGCAAACACGGATGCACAACTTCCCGACATTACTGTCAGCAGTACCGCGGAGTATGAAGACCGCGAAGTTTACAACCCTGGTAGTGCCACTGGCGCGATGCGAGGCAACACCTCGATCCAGGAAACCCCTCGCTCAGTGCAGGTCATCAGCCAGAAATTGCTGACAGATCGCCAAGCCTCATCGCTTGAGGACGCCTTGCGCAGCTCAGGCAGTGTGACCACCTGGGACACCAACCGGGGTACAAAGCAGTTCTACATTCGTGGTTTTGCTATTCCCAATACCAGTACCAACGGTGTTCCAGACGTGGGCACCGGCTCTACCCCCATAGAAGGCATTGATCGGGTTGAGGTGATCAAAGGTCCCGATTCGATCATGACCGGGAGCGCGGGGTCGTCGGGTGCCATCAACCTTGTGCGTAAAGCGCCTGTCACTGCCCCGCTGCATCAACTGCGTCTGGATGTCACCGACAAGGGTGAGTTTCAGCAAGCCCTGGACCTGGGCGATGCCATTACTGCGGACAAAGCTTTCAGCTACCGACTCAATATCGTACACATGCGTTCACCCGAGAGTGAGCCAGACTACAACGGTGCCCGTCGCGACTATATTGCTCCGGTTTTGCGCTGGAAAAACGACAGCACCAGTTTTACCGTGGGTGCAGAGTTGCAGGGTCAACGCCGGGCACTTGGGCCTGCGACCTACCTGTTTGACGGGCATGTACAGAAACTTTCCAACTACCGCATCACCGGCAAGGACGACCGTATAGCCTCCAATGCCAAGACGGGCTACTACGAGTTCAGCCATGCGTTCAACGACAACTTGACGTTCGAAAGCAAGGCGACCTATTCGCGCAACGAATACCAAATTCACGTGTGGGAGCCCAATGGCGGCGGCGGAGGGGCGCCGGGATATGGACCCAACGGAGCGATCAGCTCGACGGGGCTTCAGGCGGGCGCCATTACTTATGCGGCAAGCACGCAGAACAACATCCTTTACACCCTGAATACAGGGTTTATTGAGCAAAGGTTGCTGGCCGGGGTGGATTACCAACGCTACACCACAAGCTCATTCGATACGGACGTCCGGATAACGGCGGCCGGAAACATCAATGACGGCACCGATTTCGATCTTCCCAAGTTTGGCTATTCATCGCCTAATTATTATCACACCAGTGACTATCTACAGACTCAGAAGGGGTTATTGCTCCAGGATTTGATCAAGCTCGGTGACCGGACCCACGTTATGCTTGCGGCGCGGCGCACGCTGTACGATGGCCAGTTAAAGAACTACCTTCCGAACAACCCGGATGAAATTCCTGCCGAATTGCTGGGAACCAGCACCAAAGATTCCTTCAAAAGTGCAAAATGGGTTCCAAGCTATGGCCTCAGCTACGACGTAACGCCTGACGTTACGGTTTATGTGAACCGTACCAAGGGATTCCAGGCGAACAACACCCTGGACGCAACAACCAATACGCCGCTGCCGCCATTGGAAAGTGATTCCAAAGAGCTGGGTGTCAAGATCAAGCTGAACGACGATGCGCTGACGTTCACGAGCGCCATTTTCCAAATGGAAGAAACCGGCGTCCCCGTTACCGATGGGTTCGGCCGTACAACGGGTTCACAAGGGCTCAAGTCTAAAGGGATTGACTTTGATTTGAGTGGTGAGATTGTACCGGGATGGGCAATTGCCGCCAGCTACACCTACACCCATTTTGCCGAGCCACCTCCGTCAGAGGGTTTTGACCCAACGTTTTCGGCCACCCCCAAAACCATTGGTCAACCCAAGCACTCGGCCAGTGTCTGGACGTCTTATGAACTGCTCGAAGGTCAGTTGAAAGGTCTGGGAGCCGGTATTGGCGTTAACGCTTACAGCGCTACGGTCAACGGCAGCCCGAACGATTTCAACTACTTTGATCTACCAGGTGGCGCACAAACCGATGCGTCGGTTTTCTATCGTCAGAAAGACTGGTCGTTGACACTTGGCGTGAAAAATATCTTTGATCGCACGTTGTATTCGTATTCCGCCACTCCGCTCTACATTGGTGTACGTCCCGAAAGAAACGCACGCGTGACGTTTACGTATGACTTCTAAGCAACGCAGATACAACACAGACGGTATGAGCACGTACTGAGGGCCTGGCCCGCCAACGCCCCGACTTGTTCGGGGCGTTTTTGTTTTTACGAGAAAACAAAAAACGCTCTCTATCTTTCCATAGAGAGCGTTTTCTTTGATCGTTGCGTCTTTAGTCAGCCTATAATGTCGATGTTTTCAACTCGTCGCGCAGATCAGAACGAAGCGCTTGCCAGACCATCCAGGTAACGCTCGGTGTCCAGGGCCGCCATGCAACCCGCTCCGGCAGAAGTAATTGCCTGACGATAGACGTGGTCTGCTACGTCGCCTGCCGCGAATACACCTTCAATGCTGGTCGCTGTCGCATTGCCATCCCGACCGCCTTTTACCACCATATAACCGTCTTTAAGCGCCAGTTGACCTTCGAACAGCGACGTATTGGGTGTATGGCCAATCGCGATGAACACCCCGTCCAGTTTCAGCTCGCTGCTACTGCCATCGTTGTTCTTCAGACGAGCGCCGGTCACCCCCATCGCATCACCCAACACCTCGTCCAGCGTGGCATTGAGCTTGAGTTCGATCTTGCCCTCGGCAACCCGTGCGTGCAGCTTGTCGATCAGGATCTTCTCTGCACGGAAAGTCTCACGTCGATGGATCAACGTCACTTTGCTGGCAATGTTGGCCAGGTAAAGCGCTTCTTCGACTGCCGTGTTGCCGCCACCCACAACGGCTACTTCACGGTTGCGATAAAAGAAACCGTCGCAGGTCGCACACGCCGAAACGCCTTTGCCCATAAACGCCTCTTCGGAGGGCAGCCCGAGATAGCGCGCACTGGCACCGGTGGCGATGATCAACGCATCGCAGGTGTAAGTTCCGTCGTCCCCCGTAAGCGTGAGCGGTTTGCCGGCCAGATCAGCTGCATGGATGTGATCAAACACGATCTCGGTCTCAAAACGCTCTGCGTGTTCTCGCATACGCTCCATCAATATGGGGCCGGTCAATCCATGCGGGTCGCCGGGCCAGTTGTCGACTTCGGTGGTGGTGGTCAGCTGGCCGCCGGCCTGCATGCCCGTGATCAACAATGGCTTCAGGTTGGCACGGGCCGCGTAGACCGCCGCGCTGTAACCGGCTGGGCCGGAACCGAGAATAATGACCCTGGCGTGTTTGACTTCAGACATCGATTGACTCCTGTGCAGGGGGTAGGCCCCTTTTTTGTTGTTTAAACCTTGTTGATCCGATGGCGACCTGACGCTAAGGGAAAAGCAGTCATGGGGCGTATTTGAGCGGGTACTCAGTGGTGTATTTGATTTGTTCCATGGCAAAACTCGAACTGATGTCCGAGAGGCCCGGAATCTCTATCAGCTGTTTGTACACCGCGTCATAGGCTGCAATGTCCGGCACTGCGATGCGCACCAGATAATCGGTATCACCGGCCATTCGATAAAGCTCCATGACCTCGGTGATCGCCGCCACGCGCTCATGAAATGTTCGTAACCAGGAAGCGCTGTGCTGGTTGGTTTTGATGGAGACGAAAACGGTTACGGCAACGTTCAGTTTTGCACTGTCGAGGAGCGCGACACGCTTGCGAACGACGCCCTCGTCCTCAAGTTTTTGAATACGTCTCCAGCATGCAGTAGTGCCCAAGCCAATCTGATCAGCAATGGCTCCTACCGCTTGGGTGCTGTCCGCCTGAAGAATTCCCAGAATCGCCAAGTCAAATTTATCCATTTCGCTCTCGCAGCACGTTTTAAGAATAATATTCTAATTATAGTTTTATATGCAGTATAGAATGCAAAAATATTCGCCGTGATCGCATGTAATATTTCATCACCTTCCATCTTATGGTGCTTTGAAATGCGCAACATCGAAACACACTGTATTCATGCGGGACGTACCCCAGAAAAGTTTTCCGGCCTGGTGAACACTCCGGTGTTTCGAGGCTCGACAGTGCTCGCTGAAAACTTTGAAGCCTGGCAGGCGCATAAGAAGGATGGCAATCCATACGCCTATTACGGTCGATTTGGCACCCCAACGACCCATTCGTTTGAAAGCGCCATTGCCGAACTGGAAGGCGGACAACATGCGCTTGTATTCCCGTCCGGATTGTCGGCCTGCACCCATTCACTCTTGGCGTTCGTCGCAATGGGTGACCATATCCTTATTACGGATAATATCTATGGTCCGACGCGGATGTTTGCCGATCGTGTGCTCAAGCGTCTGGGTGTCGATGTTGAATATTTCGACCCATTGTGCGGCGCCGAAATCGAGTCGAAGCTGCGTGCAAACACCAAGGTCGTATTCACGGAATCGCCCGGTTCGCTGACGTTTGAGGTAGCGGATATCCCTGCAATCAGCGCCGCGGCTCACGCCGTAGGCGCTATCGTGATTATCGATAACACCTGGGCTTCGCCTCTTTACTTCAAGGCTTTCGAGCACGGTGCAGACGTCTCGATTCAAGCGGCTACCAAGTACATCGTGGGTCACTCGGATGCCTTATTGGGGACAGCAACAGCTAACGCTCGTGCCTGGCCCCAGTTGAAAGCAAGCGCCCATGATTTCGGCGAAACCGCTGGCCCTGATGACATCTTCCTCGCCCTGCGTGGTCTGCGAAGCATGCCGGTGCGCCTGCGCCAGCATTGGGAAAACGGCTTGATGCTGGCGCAGAGCCTGGAAAGCAATAGCGCGGTAGCCCGAGTACTGCATCCGGCGCTCCAGAACGATCCGGGACACGACATCTGGAAACGCGACTTCACGGGTGCCAGCGGGTTGTTCGGCATTCGCCTGGTCGCCCAAAACCCACTGCAGATCAGTACATTTTTCAACAACCTGAAGCTATTTGGTATCGGACTGTCCTGGGGCGGATTCGAAAGCCTTGTCGTGCCGGTAGGAACACCCGAGCGAAGCGTCAAACCGGCGGCTGAGGGCTATCTGGTGCGGGTTCATGCAGGGCTTGAACACATCGACGATTTACTCGAAGACTTCCACAGGGCACTGCATCTGGCCTTCGCGCCGACTCAGTTTGCTGTCGCTTGAATATCCATTGCGTCAATGCATAAACCCCTCGCGAGAGGCTGTACTTAATTCTTAGGTAACTTCGGACATGAATTTCGTTCTAACTCAAGATGTTCCAGATGCGCGCTACTTGGCCGAGGTACAGACCGAATGCCTGGTGCTGGGAATCAACCGCAATGATTTGTCAGGCGCCGCGAAGGCCTTCGACCACCTGACCGATGGCTTGCTCCGCCGCGTGACTGAAGCAGATGAACTGGAAAGCGAAATCGGCAAGACGCTTCTGCTACATGCGCCGCGCGGTCTGAAAGCGCGTCGAGTGCTGTTGGTTAGCCTGGGCAAAAGCGCCAATCTCACGCAACAAAACCTGAAAAAAGCATTGGGTGCAGGCGCTGACGCGCTTAAAATCAGTGGCTGCTCGGATGCGGTATGGTGCCTGAGCGCAACCACGGTTACGGTTGGCGACGAGTGTCAGGTACTGGCCTCGGTGCTCGCGCTTCGGGACGCTTACTATACGTTCGGTGCGCTCAAAAGCAGCCAAGGTGAAAAACGTCGCCCCCTGGATCACGTCCGTTTAATGATCAATGGGGCGCACGACGCAGCAGAGGCTTCGGTGCTTCGCGGAGTGGCCATCGCTGATGGTCTCGATCTGTGCCGTGACCTCGGGAACCTCCCGCCGAATATTTGCACGCCGACCTATCTGGCGGAATCTGCACTGACGATGGCCGATCAGTTTCCGGTTGAAGTGCAGGTCATGGACCAAGAGCAAATCGCTGCATTGGGAATGAATGCTTTCCTGGCAGTGGCTCAAGGTTCCGCGCAGCCTCCTCGATTTATCGTGATCAGACACAACGGCGCACAAGCAACGCAAGCCCCCGTGGTGCTGGTGGGCAAAGGCATCACCTTTGATTCCGGCGGCATATCCCTAAAGCCGGGTGACGCCATGGACGAGATGAAATATGACATGTGTGGCGCAGCCGCAGTCATAGGAACCCTTCGCGCAGCCGCGCAGATGAAGCTGGGGCTGAACGTCATCGGCGTCATTGCTGCGTGCGAGAACATGCCGGGGCCTAACGCCCTTAAGCCGGGTGACGTGATCACCAGTATGCTCGGCAAGACCATAGAAGTGCTTAACACCGATGCAGAGGGACGCCTCATTCTCTGTGACGCCCTGACCTATTCCGAGCGCTTTGAACCAGCCGCCGTGATCGACGTAGCCACGCTGACCGGAGCTTGCATCGTGGCACTCGGTCACGTTCACAGTGGGCTGTACGCGAGCGATGAGGCGTTGGGCAACGAGGTGCTGCAGGCAGCTCATGCTTCAGGAGACAGCGCCTGGAGAATGCCTTTGGATGAGGCGTATCAAGAACAACTTAAATCCAATTTCGCCGACCTTCCAAACATCGGCACGAAGGGCGCGGGGAGTGTCACGGCAGCCTGCTTTCTCTCGCATTTCGCAACCCGCTACCCATGGGCGCACCTGGATGTTGCCGGCACCGCGTGGCGAAGCGGTCCGCAAAAAGGCGCAACCGGACGTCCGGTGCGGTTGTTGACCGAGTTGCTCATCAGTCGCGCGCATTCAACCCAACTTTAACTGTTTTCGCATGAACCTCAAGGATCTGCCACGCAATGAATAACCCACTGTTGCAACCTTACGATCTGGCCCCGTTCTCCAGTATCCGTCCAGAGCACCTCAAGCCTGCGATTGACTTGATTCTCGCCGACAACCGTAATGCAATCGCAAAGCTGCTGAAACAGCAGAAAATAGCCCCGACCTGGAAGGACCTGATACTGCAGCTCGATGAGCTCAGTGCCCGCCTGCAACGCGCGTGGGCGCCGGTTTCCCATCTGAACGCTGTTTGCAACACGCCCGAAATCCGCGAGGCGTACGAGTCCTGCCTGCCAGCATTAAGTGAATATGCCACGGAGCTCGGCCAGAACCGTGACCTTTTCGATGCGCTGCACGCGCTTTCCATCAGCGCAGAGAGCCAGCAGTTCAACGCCGCGCAAAAGAGCGTGCTTGAACAAGAGCTTCGTGCCCTTCGCTTATCGGGCATCGACCTGCCACCCCATCAACAACAGCGGTTTAAGGCTATCAGCGCTCGACTTTCCGAACTCTCCAGCCACTTTTCGAACCAGACGCTGGACGCTACTCAAGGTTGGACAAAAGCAATCACTGACGAAGCAGATCTGGACGGCCTGCCAGCCGACGCGAAAGCACAACTTGCATATGCGGCATCGGAGCGTGATACCGCAGGCTGGTTGATCACTCTCGAACAACCCAGCATCCAGGCCATCCTCACCTATGCACAGGACCGGGCGTTACGTGAAGAGGTTTATGTCGCAAATACGACGCGCGCCTCGGATCAGGGACCCCGCGCGGGCATGGAAGACAACACGCGGATCATTACTGAAACGCTCGCGTTGCGCGCCGAAATGGCGGCTTTGCTGGGGTATCCGAACTACGCCCAATTAAGTCTTGCAACAAAGATGGCCGACACTACCGAACAGGTTCTTGAGTTTCTCGAAGCGCTGAATCGCCACGGCCAGGGTCCTGCACGGCGCGATTTGAACGAACTCAAAATATACGCTGCGACTCAGGGATGCAGCGATCTCAAACCTTGGGATATGGGCTTCTACAGCGAGAAGATGCGTAAAGAGTTGCTTGATCTGTCTCAGGAAGAGATCCGCCAGTATTTCCCGGTTGACCACGTGCTCAACGGGTTGTTTGAGATATCTCGGTTGCTGTTTGGCATTGAAGTGCGAGAGCTCAATGACTTTGATCGGTGCCATCCGGATGTAAGACTGTTTGAGGTCATCGAAGACGGCTCGCCCATCGGCCGTTTTTACCTGGACCTTTATGCTCGCGCCAACAAACGCGGCGGTGCGTGGATGGACGGCGTAACCACGCGTCGTCGTGACGTGCAGGGTGAACTGCATCAACCTGTGGCTCAATTGGTGTGCAATTTCACACCCGCTGGCGAAGGCCGTCCTGCCTTGCTGACCCATGATGAAGTAACGACACTATTCCATGAGTTCGGGCATGGTATTCATCATCTGTTGACACGTGTTGAAGAGGCTGGCGTGTCAGGTATCAATGGTGTTGCATGGGACGCGGTCGAGCTTCCCAGCCAATTCATGGAGAACTGGTGCTGGGAAGAAGAAGGACTAAAACTCATTTCCGCACACTTCGAAACCGGCGCACCTTTGCCTCCCGAACTTCTGAAAAGGATGCTCGCGGGCAAAAACTTCCAGTCAGGGCTTGCGACACTTCGTCAGGTCGAACTGGCGCTTTTTGATTTCGAGCTGCATGCCACCCAGGGCGACGGACGTAGCGTACAAAGTGTCCTTGAATCGGTGCGCGGTCGCGTGTCCGTTATGATGCCTCCTCACTACAACCGTTTCGCAAACACGTTCTCGCATATATTTGCTGGCGGCTATGCAGCGGGTTACTACAGCTATAAATGGGCTGAAGTGCTTTCCGCTGACGCTTTTTCGCGCTTCGAAGAAGCAGGCGGAATCGATCGCAGCGTCGGCCAATCCTTCCGTGAAACCATTCTGGCTTCAGGTAGTTCACGGACTGCGATGGAGCTTTTTGTCGACTTCCGCCAGCGGCAACCTGAACTGCAGGCGCTGTTGCGGCACAGTGGTTTCGAGAACGTAGCGGCCTGAGCGATCTGACTGTCCATCGGCCATCATGTTCAGGCGGTCAATTGCTTGATCATGAGAGGCCGCTTCCAATGGGTGACAACCGAGACGGCGGCGAGCAAGCTCAACCAGATGTTTTCCAGCTTCGAGAGACAAGTGGGTATTACACGTCATTGGTCTTTCTTGAGTTCCGCTTCCAAGTGCTCAACGAACACGCGCACCCGATGCGGAACATGCTGGCGTGTCGGAAGCATCGCCGTTATCGACAACTGCTCGGGTAGCACATCCTCAAGGTTCACCACTGCCAGGGAACCTTCAGCGAGCTCGTTTCGGATATCCCAATAGGTCAGCATGGCCAAGCCCAGGCCTTGTTTGCTTGCCGTGCGCACCGCCTCGACACTGTTGGCAGAGAATGCGCCGTGAGCGCGAAGGGTCACTGAGGTACCGCCTTTGGTGAAAGGCCAGTAGGGCATGCCGTGCAAGGCGATGCACTGATGATGGTTGAGGTCATCCAGCACCGTCGGTGTGCCCCATTGCGCCAGGTACGCCGGGCTTGCGCAGACCACGCGTGGGTTGGGCGCAAGGGTTGTGGCGACCAAGGTCGAGTCGCGCAGGGTGGCGATGCGAATGGCCACATCAATGCCGAGCCCGGCGATGTCGATGATGCTGTCCGATAACGTCAGGTCAACCTTGAGGGTCGGGTTGTCAGCCAACAGGGCTGGCAGCAGCGGCATGATCACAGTTTGGCCAAAGACGCTGGGGGCGGTCACCCTCAATGTGCCGCTGGCACTGCCCGCACTGGTTTTCAACGTGGCACGCGCCGCTGCATTCGCCTCGAGGATGGTCTTGGCGTAAGGCAGGTACATTTCGCCTTCCGGCGTGAGTGCGACGGAGCGCGTGGTGCGGTGTACCAGGCGCACACCCAGCTGTTTTTCCAGGGCCGCCAGGCGCCGTGAAACCGTCATCGCCGACAACCCAAGCCGCCGTGCAGCTTCGGACAGGCTGCTGCTGATGGCGACGTTGGCGAACACTTCTATCTCGGGAATCTGCATGGCTATAACCGTTTTCGTTAAGGCGCCTTATTGCAAGCGTGCGCTTCTAATCAACTATTGCCGCGCTTATCGTCGTGGCTGGCGAATAACCGAGTGCACATCATGACCGTATTAAACCCGCGCAGTGTAACCCCATTCGATATGGCCGCTCTGAAACTGAAAAACCGCATGGCGCTTGCACCCATGACACGTGTCAGTGCGAGCGAGAGCGGCAATGCCACGCCTGCGATGGCCCGGTATTACGAGCGTTTTGCCCGTGGCGGTTTTGGCTTGGTCATCACAGAAGGGATCTATACCGACCGACAGTATGCCCAGGGCTACCTGAACCAGCCCGGTATCACCGACAACGAACAGGCGTTGGCCTGGCGCGCTGTGGTCGAGGCGATTCATCGCCATGAAAGCGCTGCCATCGCGCAGATCATGCACGCCGGCGCGTTGAGCCAAGCGAACCGTTTTGTCGATCAGTCTGCCGGCCCATCGGCCATTCGCCCCAAAGGCGAGCAGATGAAGTTCTATTGCGGCGAGGGCGCGTACCGGGTGCCCCAGGCCATGAGCGATGAAGACATTGCGGATGCCATTGAGGGGTTTGCCCAGGCCGCCAAACGGGCTATTGGCATCGCCAGGTTTGACGGTGTCGAGATCCATGGCGCCAACGGCTATTTGCTGGATCAGTTCATGACGGACTACTCCAATCAACGCGAAGATCGATGGGGCGGTGATGTTCGCCAGCGCTTGAGCCTGACGCTTGAGGTCATCGCCGCGGTCAAAAAGGTGGTCGGGCACTCGCCGGTGGGTGTGCGTATTTCTCAGGGCAAGGTCAACGACTTTGAGCACAAGTGGGCGGGTGGGGAGGGCGATGCGCAGGTGATCTTCGGCAGCCTGGCTGACGCCGGGGTCGACTTCATCCATGTGACGGAGCATCAAGCCTGGCAATCGGCATTCATCGGTAACGAGGCAAGCCTGGTGACGCTGGCTCGCCGTTATGCGCCGGGTGTTGCGTTGATCGCCAATGGAGGCGTGCAGGACTCGCCCAGCGTTGAACACACCCTGCAGGCAGGCGCAGATATTATCGCCGTGGGTAAGGCTGCCTTGGCCAATCCGGACCTGCTGCAACGGTTGCTCGACGGGCGTGCGCCGGAGCGCTTCGACGCAGCGCTGCTTGCGCCGATTGCCGACATCAAGGAGCGTGAGTTGAATCAGGCGCAGTGAGTTACAGATCGGCGGATGGATTCGCTACTATGTAGCTCAACCACCTTCAGCCGATCCAAGCCTGTGGAGCACCGAATGCCAAGCCAGAAGGACGTGGCCGCCGAAAGCGCCGCGCCGATGATTCCTGAACAGCGTCGCGAATTGATCTTGCGTCAGTTACGCAAACAGCATGTGCTGAGTGTTCACCAGTTGATGGAGATGTTCGACTGCTCACACATGACGGTGCGCCGTGATATCGCGCTGCTTGAGCAGGAAGGCCTGGCCTATTCGGTGACGGGTGGAGTGCGGATTGCCAGCCAGCTTCACAGTGAGCCGAGCCACCAGGTCAAGGCCGTGGTCGAGTTGCCGCAGAAGCAAGCGATGGCCAAGCTTGCAGCGCGCCTGTTGCTGGCGGACATGACTATTTATTTGGATGCCGGCACCAGCACCCTGGAGATCGTGCCCTATATCAAACTGCTCACTGGCATGACGGTGGTGACCAATGACTTCGGCGTGGTGCAGGCGTTGATGGATGCACCGCATGTGACGGTGATCCATACCGGTGGGCAGTTGGACCACTCCAATCATTCCTGCGTCGGCGGCCTGGCAGTGGCGACACTGCGTCAGGTGGTGACGGATATCGCCTTTATCTCGACCAGCTCCTGGGACCAGCGACGCGGCATCACCACGCCGTCGGCGTTGAAGGTGGAGGTCAAGCAGGTGGCGATGCAATCGGCGTCCCAAGTGGTGCTGGTGGCCAGCAGCTCCAAGTACGGCACCTTCAGCATGTACAAAATTGCCGGCCTGGAGCAGTTCGATGTGATTATCAGTGATGACGCGCTGGCGCCTGCGGCGGCGGATGGGATTCGCAAGCAAGGGGTCGAATTGATGTTGCCGTCCGACCCCCAGCCGGCCTAACGCGGGTTTTCAGTTGCCTGCATGAACTGCCCCAGTTCCTTGCTGTAAAACTTCGCCATGCTTGTGGTGCCGTGGCCACGGGTGTCGGCACTGGCGGGGATCAGTAATAGCCGTGCCTGCTTGAGTTCCTTCATCGACGCCTCCAGCCGTCCGGTTTCCGGTGGGTTGCGTTCATCGTCCGCCGAGTTGATGACCAGCACCGGTGCCTGGATTTTGTTCAGGCCGAGGGCGGCGTTGTAGTCGGCGGAGGATTGCCATTGGTAGATGAAGTCATTGGCGTCGGCGGTTTGCGCGGCATTCAGGCGCTCATCCACCCACTTGTCGGCCAGCGCTCGGGTCGGTGCGGCCGCCTGATAGGCGAGGGTGCCGCCGCTGGTGCCAACGCTGAACATCGCGTTCGCCAGGCGCAGGGAGGGCGGTTGCGCGTTGTAGTTACCGTTATTCCAGGCCGGGTCTTGCTTGATCGACTCCACCAGCAAGCGCCGCATCATCCAATTGCGTGATGACATCTCGGTGGGTTGGGACGCCATGGGCACCAGCGCGTCCATCATCTGCGGCCAGGTCTGGCCCCACATCCAGGTTTGCATGCCGCCCATGGAGTTGCCGATGATCAGCCGCAGGTGCTCGATTCCAAGGCCTTCGGTGACAAGCCGATACTGGGCTTGAACCAAGTCGGTGTAGTTGTACTCGGGAAACTGTGTGCGCAGGCCGTCGGAGGGTTTACTGGATTGGCCCACGCCGATGCCGTCGGTGGAAATGATGTAGTACTTGCTCGCGTCCAGCGGCTGGCCTGGACCAAACAGCTCGCCGCCAAAATCTTTGCTCAGCACATCGCTGCCTGGCCGGTAGGTCCCGTGCAGGTAGAGGATGGCGGGGTTCTTGGGATTGCCAAGGGTGATGTAGTGCAATTTGAGGTTGGCGAGTTTTTCACCTGTATGAAAGGTGAACTGTGGAGCCATCCAATCTCCCTCGGTCGCGGCAGGTAATGGCGCGGCGCTGACGGCCGGGCCAATAAACGCAAGAGACAACAACAGTCCTATCGCGGGGCGTGAACTGAATCCATGCATGGGTATACCCTGTTTTTATTGTTTTAGGTGCCCCTGCACATCAGGGTGTGCAGGGGTTTATCACTTAGCGCGCCTTCCAGTCCCGTAACCATTGCAGCCCGGCTGAGGTACCGCCTTTGGGGCGATATTCGCAACCGACGAAGCCGTCGTAGCCCAACTCGTCAATCAGCTCGAACAGGTAGGGGTAGTTTAATTCCCCGAGGTTCGGCTCGTGCCGGTCGGGCACGCCTGCAATCTGAATATGGCCAATGCCGTCGATGTCGCGAAGCAGTTTGACCGCCAGATCACCTTCGACGATCTGGCAGTGATAACAGTCAAACTGCACCTTCAAATTGCCTGCGCCGACCTCCTTGCAGATTGCGTGTGCCTGGTCCTGTCGGTTGAGGAAAAAACCCGGCATGTCGCGGGTGTTGATCGGCTCCAGCAACACCGTCACGCCAGCCTGTTGTGCCTGGGCGGTCGCGTAAGCCAGGTTCTCCAGGTACACCGCGTGATGGCGCGCACGGTGCTGCTCCGAGGGCAGCAGGCCGGCCATCACGTGGATGCGGGTATTGCCCAGCACGGCGGCGTATTCCAGGGCACGCTCAAAGCCTGCGCGAAACTCGCGTTCGCGGCCGGGCAAGGTAGCGATGCCGCGTTCGCCCGCCGCCCAGTCACCGGGCGGCGCATTGAACAGGGCTTGTACCAGGCCGTTGTCGCTCAGGTACTGTCTGAGCACCTGAGCGCTGTACTCGTAGGGAAACAGATATTCTACAGCATCAAAACCATCGGCCGCGGCCGCTGCGAAGCGCTCCAGAAAAGCGTGTTCGGGGTAAAGCATGCTCAGGTTGGCAGCGAAGCGAGGCATGTGAACTCCTGGTCGAAAACGATCAGACAAAAGGCCAGATCAACAAGGTGATAAGGAAACCAAGCGTGCCGAGGAGGGTGGTGATCACCGTCCAGGTCCGCAGGCCGTCTGCCACGTTGAGGCCAGCCAACTTGGTGAAAATCCAGTAACCGGCGTCGTTGATGTGCGACATCGCCAGCCCGCCACCGCCCATGGCCAGGCACAGCAGCGCCATGTGGTTGGGCGTCAGGTTCAACGTGGCGATCAGAGGGCTGATGATGCCTGCGGTGGTCACCAGGGCCACGGTGGTGGAGCCTTGCACGGCGCGCAGTAACATGGTCAGCAAAAAGCCCAGCGCCAGCACCGGCAGCCCGGTGGTACGCAGCAGGTCGGAGACTACTGCGCCGATCCCGGTGTCCACCAGCACCTTGCCGAACACGCCGCCGGCACCCGCAATCAAAATCACCATGGCCACACCTGGCAGTGCCGAGCCGATCACATCGGAGACTTGGGTACGGCTCCAGCCGCGACGGGAGCCGAGCAGCCATGCGCACAGCAAGGTGTCGAGCAGCAGTGCCACGAGCGGTGCGCCGAGCACCGTCATGATGCCGCGCAGGGTCGATTCGATCGGCAGTAATGAGGTCGCCAGAGTGCCCAGCAGGATCAATACGATGGGCAACAGGATCAAGCTGATGATCAAGCCGAAACCCGGCGCAGGGGCGGGCGGCAGCTTGGCCACGATGCTGCTGGTGGATTCTTCCAGGCCCATGTGCGAGACGGCTTGCGCATCTTGTTGCACATTCTGGGTGTTGCCATTCTGCCAGGCGCGCAGGTCGTCATTGGTGACGTGCGGGCCGTAGACTTCGGCGCGGATGTCATCGGCCATCGGGTAGAAGCGGCGCGTCATGCGCCCCGCCACGCGATAACCGACGTAGCACAGGAACGCCGTGAGCGGCAGCCCGAACATCAGCACCCGGCCCAGGTCGGCGCCCAGTTGACTGGCGGCGGCGACAGCGCCTGGGTGCGGTGGCAGAAATGCATGCACGGTGAGCAGCGCTGCGCACATCGGCAACGCGAACATCAGCAGTGGTTTGCGTGCGCGGCGCGCCACGCCGTAGGCCAGCGGCATGAGGATAATCACCCCCACTTCGAAGAACACCGGCACGCCGATAATGAAACCGGCAATCGTCAAGGCCAGGGGCGTGCGTCGATTGCCGAAGCGTTCAATCAGGGTCTTGGCCAGCGCCTCGGCACCGCCCGACAACTCAATGATGCGGCCGATCATCGCGCCCAGCGCAATGATGATCGCAATGTGGCCGAGGGTCTTGCCCATGCCGCCTTCAATGGTGGCGACCAGATCGGCAGGTTTAACTCCCGCAACCAAGGCCACCATGATGCTGACCAACATCAGTGCCACAAACGGCTGGAATTTGTATTTGAGCACCAGGAACAGCAGCAAGGCGATGCCCAGGCCTGCGGTCGCCATCAGGATAAGCGGGCTCATGAGCGCGGCCCTTCATGGCGAACGCAGGGCGGTTCTTTGTGGCGGCAAACGTCAACACGAAACGCGATAGTGGTCATGCTGGAAGGTCCTGTTGTTTTTATTGTTAAGGCTGTTGCAGGGGTAAACGGGCGCCTACCAGTGGGCGCCGAAAACGCTTTTAAGCTCGGCCAGGGCTGCTGCATCCAGCGGCGCCGGACGCGGGTTGCTCATCAGCCACAGGCGTGCGGTTTCCTCAAGTTCTTCGAGGGCGTAACTGGCTTTGGAGACCGAGCTTTCCCAGACCACCGGGCCCAAGCGTTCAAGCATCACGCCGCGGACGGTGTTGGCGAGGCGCGCGACTTGGTCCGCCACATCGGGTGCGCCGGGGCGTTGGTAGTTGATCAGCGGGATGTGCCCGACCTTCATCACCTGGTACGGCGTCAGCGGCGGCAGGATGTCGTCCTGGCGCCAAACACCGGCAAGCGTCAGGGCCACCAAATGCGTGGAATGGGTATGCACCACGCCACCCACGCCAGGGTTGCGATCGTAGACCTGGCGATGCAGGGCCAGGGTTTTTGACGGTTTGTCGCCAGAGACCCACTTACCCGTCAGGTCGACCTTGGCGATCAGCGCAGGGTCAAGGCGGCCGAGGCACGCATCCGTTGGCGTAATCAACCAACCGTCATCCAGACGCGCGCTGATGTTACCGGCGCTGCCTACGGTGTACCCGCGCTGATAAAGGCTGTGGCCGACGGTGCAGATCTCTTCGCGCAGGGCGTTTTCGCTGCTCATTGCGCGCCTCCTGCCAGCTGCTTAAGGGCCTTGTCGAAAAAGTCCCTGCCGCCGAAATTCCCCGACTTGAGGGCCAGCGCCAGCGGTTCGGCAGTGTTGCTCAGGGTTGCGGGAACGCCGGGATCAATCTGCGCGCCAATCTGCAGCAGGCTCACGCCAAGGGCGGTGACTACAGCGCCAGAGGTTTCACCGCCAGCGACCACGAAGCGTCTTACGCCGCCCTGGCGCAGGGCTTGGGCGATTTCACCCAGGGCGTTCTCTACCAACTCGCCGGCGCGCTCGGCGCCCAGTTGCTGTTGCACCGCCTTGAGTTCCTCCGGCGGGCTGGTGGCATAGATCAGCACGGTGTGGGGGTTGCTCAGGGCAAACGCCACGGCATCCGCCACCACCGGCTTACCCGCCGCCAGGGCCACAGGGTCGATGCGCAGCGCCGGTCGCCCGGCTTCTATCCACGCAGCGACCTGCCCGTTGGTGGCAATCGAGGCACTGCCTGCCAGCACCACTTCGCCGCCGGGTACGCTCGGCAACGAGGCTGGGTCGAAGTCGCGAAGTTTGCCAGCGCGGCGAAAGTTGTCGGGTAGGCCCAGGGCCAGGCCAGAACCGCCGGTTAACAGCGGCAGATCAAAGCAGGCACTGCCGAGGGTGTGCAGGTCTTGATCGCTGAGTGCATCCGCGATGGCCATGCCGACGCCTTGGGAACGCAGCTCAGCAATCTGCTCGCGTACGTTTGGCACACCTTGGGCGATGGTGTCGTAGCGCAGCAGGCCCACCTTTTGTGAGGTTTGTGATTGCAGCACACGGACCAGGTTGGCGTCGGTCATCGCGGTCAGCGGGTGGTGCTGCATGCCTGACTCATTGAGCAGTTGGTCCTGCACAAACAAATGCCCGCGAAAAATGGTCCGGCCATTTTCCGGAAAAGCCGGGCAGGCCAAGGTGAAATCACTGTTCAGCGCCTTCAGCAGAGCCTCGCTGACCTGGCCGATGTTGCCGGCGGCCGTCGAGTCGAAGGTGGAGCAGTACTTGAAGAAAATCTGTTCGCACCCTTGTGCACGCAGCCACTCAAGGGCCGCCAGCGAGTCGGCCACCGCCTGTGCCGCCGGAACAGTACGCGACTTCAGCGCGATCACGATCGCATCGGCATCCAGCGTCGCAGCGACTTCATCGCTGGGAATACCGATGCTTTGCACAGTACGCATGCCGCCGCGTACCAGCATATTGGCCAGGTCGGTGGCCCCGGTGAAGTCGTCAGCAATGCAGCCCAGCAAGGGGCGTGCGCTAGGTCGGTTCATGGGCAATCCTTATTCGGTTTCGGTCTTGGCAGTCGGGAGCTCAATGCCAGGGAAAATCTTGATCACCGCCGAATCGTCCTCACGCCCGAAGCCGGCACTGGAAGCCTGCATAAACATCTGGTGAGCGGTGGCCGACAACGGCAGCGGAAACTTGCTGGCCCGTGCGGTATCCAGCACCAGGCCCAGGTCCTTGACGAAAATATCGACCGCCGACAGCGGCGTGTAATCAGCCTTGAGAATGTGCGGTACGCGGTTTTCGAACATCCATGAATTGCCCGCGCTGTGGGTGATCACTTCATACAGCGCATCGGCCTCAACGCCTTCACGCAGCCCCAGTGCCATGGCTTCTGCGGCAGCGGCGATATGCACGCCGGCCAGCAGTTGGTTGATGATCTTCACTTTTGAGCCAAGGCCATGGGCATTGCCCAGGCGATAGACCTTGCCGGCCATGCCCGTCAGCACGTCATCGGCTTTTGCGTACGCCTCGGCTGGGCCGGAAGTCATCATGGTCATCTCGCCGGCAGCCGCTTTGGCAGCACCACCGGAGATCGGTGCATCCAGGTACAGCAACCCTGCGTTGATCAACCGCTGGCCCAGGTCTACCGCGTAGGTAGGGGCCACCGTGGCGCAACCAATCACCAGGCTGCCAGGGCGCAAGGCGGCGACGGCGCCATGTTCACCAAACAGTACGGTCTCGGTTTGTTCGGCATTGACCACGACGGTGATGATCACATCGCACGCGGCAGCCATCTGGGCGGCCGAGCTGCACGCCACGCCACCTTCGGCTGCGAACTGCTGCGTGACGGTTTCGCGCACATCGCAGGCATGCACGTTGAAGCCGCTGCGCACCAGCGAGCGGGCAATACCCAGCCCCATCGCGCCTAAGCCGATAACACCCACATTCTGGTTATTCATGGAGGCTCCGTACAAAGGCTGCGGGTACGTGGGCGCCGCTGAGGCGCAGGCCATCGTGCAGGTACAGGGAGGGGGAGTGAAGCGTATTCGCGGTGGAGTCGATCATCGTTGCCATCCTGTTTTGTTTTTTTGTCAGGGTGTCATGCGGGTTGAATGGATAATCCACCAATGATCTGATCATGTGAAGTTATTTTTTATTTTTAACATTATTTAACATCGAGCGACCCACCACCTGTCAGCAGAGCTGTGGCGCTTTTGCAGTAAACAGAGATTGCCGATTAACAAAATAAAATTGTGTTTTTAAAAAATTTATATTGATTTTTTTAAAGTTTTGGCGGGCTTAGCATAAATCCACCGTCAAAAACCGTCGTGCAGCGAGCCCGGTGTCCGGCATCACAAACCCATAAAAATTGTTTTCGGAGTCCTGATGAGTCTTTCTCCTTTCCACCTCGCCATCCCTGTGTATGACCTGGCCGCCACACGTCACTTCTACGGTGAGGTGTTCGGTCTTTCCGAAGGTCGCTCCAGCAACCAGTGGGTAGACTTCGATTTCTACGGCCATCAGTTGGTCATCCATGAACACCCAAAGACTGCTTCGCAGGAAAGCGTGCACAGCAACCCGGTAGACGGCCACGACGTACCGGTTCCGCACTTCGGCATCATTCTGGAGTGGGCGCAATGGGAAGCCCTGGCCGAGCGTTTGAAAGCGCGTGCGACCAAGTTTGTGATCGAACCTTACATTCGCTTCCAGGGCCAGGTCGGTGAGCAGGCCACCATGTTCCTGTTCGACCCGTGCGGCAATGCGCTGGAGTTCAAGGCGTTCAAGGATATGAGCCAGCTCTTCGCTAAATAATAAAAACCTGGCGCACGCTGAAGCGTGCGTCAGGAAAACATAAATGAGCTGCAAGCTCATGAATCTAGCTACTGCTTAAAGCAGCCCTTTCATTCCAACAAAAAGGCTAGACATGAAACGTATCCCCTTAGTTTGGCAAATCGTTGCCGGGCTGTTGCTTGGCGTGCTTGTGGGTTGGTATTTCAATACCCACCCGGAAAATCAAGTATGGGTCAGTACTGAAATCCTTAAACCGCTCGGTGATATTTTCATCAAGATGATGAAGATGGTCGTCGTGCCGATTGTTTTCTGCTGCATGATCCTCGGCATTGCCGGTGGCGGTGATAACAAATCGTTTGGGCGCATGGGCGCAAAGTCGTTGATCTACTTCTTTGCAATCACCAGCCTCGCCATCGTGGTTGGCTTGTGCTTCGCCAACCTGTTCGAGCCGGGTAAAGGCACCGAAATCGCGGGTATCGCTCATAACGCGGCTGCCGTGCACATGGAGCCGTCGAAAGGCGCGCTGATCATCCTGCAAAACATCGTGCCCGATAACGTGATTGTGGCGATGTCGGAAGCGAAGTTGCTGTCGGTGCTGTTCTTTGCGGTGCTGCTGGGCATGGCGTTGAACACGTTGCCCAACGCCAAGAGCGCACCGGTTATTGCGGTGGTGCAAGGCTTCTCCGACGCCATGTTCAAAGTCGTATCGTTTGTCATGGCGTACGCACCGATTGGTGTGTTCGGCATGATCGGCGCCACCGTGGCGACCTTCGGATTTGCCTCGTTGCTGCCGTTGCTCAAGTTGATTGGTGTGGTGTACCTGGCGCTGATTACCTTTGCGCTGGTGATGCTCGGCGGCATTTGCTATCTGATCGGCGAAAACGTCTTCAAGTTGATCAAGTACTTTCGCGATGAGCTGATTCTGGCTTTCTCCAGTGCAGCCTCGGCGGCCGTCATGCCGCAGTTGATGACCAAGCTGGAAGCCTATGGCGTGCCTCGGCGCATCGTCAGTTTCGTGGTGCCGGTGGGGTATGCGTTCAACCTGGACGGTGCGTCGATCTTTCTCGGTGTGGCGACGATCTTCATTGCCCAGCTCTATGGCATCGATCTTTCGTTGACTCAGCAAATTCTGTTGGTGGTAACGATGGTGCTGACCTCGAAGGGCGCTGCGGGTGTGCCTGGGTTTGCCATCATCATTCTGTCGGCCACCCTGGCATCTGCCGGGCTCCCGCTTGAAGGGGTTGCGCTGATTGCCGGGATCTTCCGGATCATCGACAGCGGCACCACCACCTTGAACGTGCTGGGTAATGCAATTGCACCGCTGGTCATCGCCAAGTGGGAGAAAGCGCCTCTGGAGCGAAAAAGCGCTGTAGGGGTCGAGCAGAACGCTTAATTGATCGGCCACCGGTCCGTGGGCGTGCCCGGCACGGTCGCCGGTATGTGGGAGTCGCACAAACGCTTTGGCAAGCCCAAATGGGCGCAGCTGATCCAGCCGGACGGAAATCCCGGGCGCTTGAACAATGCCAAAGTCCGCACGGCGCATTGAACGCTTACGCGCATTTGGCCAGAGGTTCATTCGGTAAGGTGGTCATCAAGGTGGGTTGAGCCCCACCAAAACCCACGCTCCAGGTCTGGTTCGTTGTCCAGCGCTGGCGCGTTCGTCTGTGTAAAAAAAGTCTAAAGCTAGGCGAGCGATTCAACTGGATTGGCATCGGCCTCGGCGCGCCTGAACGCCAGGATTGCATCCTCATGCACCGCTCCCCATTCACGCATCGCACTGATCAATGGAGCAAGCGTGTTGCCTAATTCTGTGAGCGAATATTCAACCTTGGGCGGCACCTCACGATAGATTTCGCGATGGATAACCCGGTCAGTCTCCAGCTCTCTGAGTTGCAAGGTGAGCATCCGCTGGGTCACATCGGGGATCAGCCGGCGCAGCTCGTTGAAGCGCTTTGTTCCGGACATCAGATGGAACAGGATCAGCGATTTCCATTTCCCGCCAATGACATCGACTGTAAAGGAGACAGGGCAAGCGAATGCTTCAACTTCATTCTGGGGGATGCATTTTTTCACAGGAAATCTCATTGGTATAAAAAATGTGCCTACTGCACAAAAATGTGCGTACTTACGTATGTGTTGTGCGTACGCTAACATCCTTCCGTATCAATCACTACGGAAATTCTGAAAATGAGTTTGTTGCTTTCCCCTCATGAAATAAAAGGCATGAAATTGAAAAACCGCGTGGTCATGTCGCCTATGTGCATGCACATGGCTGCGGATGACGGCTTCGTTACTGAGTGGCACCGAGTGCATTACGGCGCTCGCGCCTTGGGTCAGGCGGCACTGATTTTTCCCGAGACGCTGGCAGTGCACGCCGATGGTCGTATCGGAGCCGGTGACCTCGGTATCTGGAGCGACGCTCACGTCGTCGGCTTGAAAGCGCTCACCGAACTGCTTCACAGCTTTGGTGCCAAAGCCGGTGCTCAGATCGGTCATGCAGGACGCAATGCTGACCTGCCCAATCTGATTCACATTGCGCCATCGGCTATTCCGTTCACGGAAACCAGCCCTGTGCCTCGCGCACTTGAGACTGACGAAATTTCGGGTTTGGTGAAGCTCTATGGCGATGCCGCACGACGCGCCAGTGAAGCGGGCTTTGATGTGCTTGAGATTCATGCCGCTCATGGTTATTTGCTGAATGAGTTCCTCTCCCCACTCGCCAATACCCGCGACGACGAATATGGCGGTGATGCCGAGCGTCGCTATCGTTTCCTGCGCGAAGTGCTGGAAGAAGTCAAAACCCATTGGGGCGATCGTCCTCTGTTCGTTCGTATCTCCAGCTCTGATTACGCCGAAGGCGGAAACACCCCCGAGTCATTCCTTGAATACGGTCGCTGGATGAAAGAGCAGGGCGTGGATCTGATCGACTGCAGCTCCGGCGGCATCAAGATGATCAAGGTTCAGACCTACCCAGGCTACCAAGTACCGGCCGCTGAGTTGCTGCGCAAGGAACTGCATATTGCGACGGGTGCGGTGGGTGTTATCCAGAGTGGTCGCCAAGCCGAAGAAATCCTGCAAAACGGCCGCGCTGACCTGGTGTTTGTCGGGCGGCAAATGCTGCGTGATCCATTCTGGGTGCGTACTGCAGCAGATGATTTGAAAGAAGTCATTGATATTCCTGCTGCCTATACGCGTTACGGTTCTGTATGGCTAGATACCAAAGCCTGAATGAGTCCGCGCCCCGAACGGGCGGCGGGACGGTGCCAGTCCTCAATCCAGTCCAGTGATGCAGGAGCAAAACCATGAGCAAACCTACTTACGTACACGAATACCAAGCCATCACCGAGGTGCTGAACCAGTACATCGAGGGCTGCAAGCAAGCAAAAAGCAGCATTATGAAGCCTGCGTTCAATGAGCAAGCGACCATGTTCAGCGTCGATGGCGACGGTAAGCTGGCCGGCGGCGCAATTTCAATCCTGTTCAAGGGGATTGATGAGGGTTTTCGCCCATCTCCCGACGCACCGGCAGCCATTGTGCGCATTGAGATTGTCGGTACGGCAGCGAGCGCGCGCATCGACGCCAATGACATGTCAGGCATTTCCTTCACCGACTTCTTCCACCTGTTGAAAGTCGATGGCAAGTGGACAGTCGTCAGCAAGATCTTTCACACCCATGTCGCGCCTTGAACCTCTATCGTCCTTGAGTCTGCTGTAGCTGATTGCTTCCCGGCACTCAGCCATACCAATGGAAACGTCATGAAAACCCTTACCTCTGCTCTCGCTCTCACCGTCGTCACACTTGCGCCCGGTACGGCCTCCGCCGCCACGTATCCGGGAGTTGAGCACAACACGGCGAAACTCTTGCAATCGCTTGAAGGTGTCCCGACGCTGGACTCCATGACCCCGGTCGATGCCCGTGCTGCGCTGGTGGGTGCCCAGGCTGCTGCCCAAGTGGCCTTGCCAGCGGCTGATGTCAGCGAAAAGACGATAAGCGTCAACGGCACCGATTTGAAGTTGACCATCGTGCGCCCGGTCGGTAGCCAACAGAAGACGCTGCCCGCGTTCATGTATTTCCACGGCGGCGGCTGGGTGTTGGGCGACTTCCCGACGCACGAACGACTGGTGCGTGACCTCGTGGCAGGCTCGGGTACGGTGGCGGTCTTCGTCAACTACAGCCTCTCGCCAGAGGCGGCATATGGCGTGGCCACCGAACAAGCCTATGCCGCGACAAAATGGGTTGCCGAACATGGCGAAGAGATCAAGGTAGACGGCACGCGCCTCGCCGTCGCGGGCAATAGCGCAGGCGGGAACATTGCCGCCGTGGTTGCCTTGATGGCCAACGAGAAGGGTGGACCGGTACTGCGTTCGCAAGTATTGCTGTGCCCGGTGACAGATGCCAACTTCGACACGCCGTCGTACAAGGAGTTTGCCAACGGCTATTACCTGACGAAGAACTTGATGGTGTGGTTCTGGGACAATTACGCACCCGACGCCGAGGCACGCAAGCAGGTTTACGCTTCGCCGCTGCAGGCGAAGACCGAGCAGTTGAAGGGCTTGCCGCCGACGCTGATCCAGACCGCCGAATTCGATGTCCTGCGCGATGAAGCTGAAGCTTACGGCCGCAAGCTCGACGCCGCAGGTGTACCTGTGAAGACGGTTCGCTACAACGGCATGATTCACGACTTCGGGCTGTCGAACGCGTTCAGCCATCTGCCGACGCCGCGCAGCGCAGTTGCGCAGGCATCTCAGGAACTCAAGACCCACCTGAGCAAGTAACTGCAAAAACAAAGCGCCCGCAAACCACTTGGAAACTGCGGGCGTCGTTATTGAAAACACACCCTTATCTCACTGCGCGGCTGCCTGCGCACAGCAGATTCCATAAGCGTCTGCCGGGTTTTTTCGGTTGAGCATATTTCAACAATTACACGCCATGTGAAGAGCGATTAAATGAAAATTATATCTATTAAGCAGTTGTTTTTTGTCGTCTTGATTTCGAGCGTTGGCGCGCTGGCTCACGCAGACAACTCACCGAGCAATGCGCAAGTAGTCACTGGTAAAACAGTCAGCAAAGCTACCTATGTAGAAGACTATCAAGCTATCACCAAAGTGCTTAATACGTATATTGAGGGTTGCAAGCAGGCCAAGAGCAGTATCATGAAACCCGCTTTCAATGAACACGCGACGATGTACAGTGTCGGTGCCGATGGCAAGCTGGAAGGCGGCGCGATTCCAATCCTGTTCGAGGGGATTGACAAGGGTTTTCGCCCATCTCCTGACGCGCAGGCTGCTATTACCCGTATTGAAATCGTCGGTAATGCCGCGAGTGCCCGCATCGACGCCAACGGCATGTCAGGCCTCTCGTTCACCGACTTCTTCCAGCTGTTGAAAGTAGAAGGCAAGTGGACGGTCGTTAGCAAGATTTTCCAAACCCATGACGCGCCTAACGAGCAAGGGCAGCGCTGAAGTCGAGTTCGAAGTCAACGATTAACTTTACGACGTACGCGTCAGCACTCTTCTAGTTCTTCTTCACTGCATGCTCGGTAATCAGTTGAGCGAGTAATGTCACGGGCTCAGCCAAACTGCGGCGTGCACGGTGCACCAAACCAATATCGCGATGGAAGGTGCGTTGTTTCAGGTCGATTGCACGTACTTCAGCAGGCCATTCTTTACGTGTGGTTGTTTCTGGCACCAAGGCGACGCCAACACCGTTTGCAACCAGTTTGACGATTGCATCCAGTTCATCGAGTTCGCAGACTTCATGCAATGAAAAATGAGTTTGTCGCAGAAACCTATCAACTTGGCGTCCGCCGAAGGATGAACGGTCATAGCGGATAAAGGGTTGGGTTGATACCAACTCAGCCCAATCCTCGCCTGGCATATCAATCGGGACAATCAGCCGATACGGTTCGCGCGCCAGGGTTGTCCAGCGTAGATCGCTGTGAAGAGAGAAGGGTGGACGGATGATCGCCGCCATGTCGATTTCACCTGAATCGACCTGGTTGACCAATTCCATCGACAGCCCGGGCAGGACTCGCGTCCTGCACTGTGGGGATCGCTGGTGAAACTCTGCCAGGGCATCCGGTAAAAAGGAGCGCTGCACCGAGGCTATCGCGCCAATGGTCACCAAAACATTGGCGGGAAGACCCACTGATGTCGTGCCCAGATCCTTGAACTGGCGCACCAGTTCCTGGCCCTGCAACAAAACCTGGTGACCCATTTGGTTGAGCTGGGCGGAGCGTCCTTTACGGTCGAACAACGCCACCCCAAGCTCTGCCTCAAGGCGTTGCATCTGGGCGCTGACAGCGGCTTGGGTGAGGCCGATTTTGCTGCCGGCAGCGGCAAATGTACCTTCTCTCGCCACGGCGATAAGTGTTTTCAGTTCTTTGATCATTGCCAAATAATAATTATGTTTTTCTGGCAAATACATTTATATTTTTTGTCGCTGAGGCGCTGCGTAAATCGACTTGCGGCACCGGTGTACAAACGGCAGCCGTTGCGCCGGGCGCCTGCCGCTTGAGCGTTTTTTTTGATAGCATGCGCCGCATTATGAAGAAACCCGCCCATGACATGCGCCAGCACATCATCGATGTCGCCAGGTCGCTGATGACCCAGAAAGGTTACACCGCCGTCGGCCTTACCGAGCTGCTCGCGGCCGCGGGTGTGCCGAAAGGGTCGTTCTACCACTACTTTCGATCAAAGGACGAGTTCGGCCAAGCGCTGCTCGAAGAGTACTTTGACGAGTACCTCACGCGTGTCGATGTGCAGTTGGCCAGTGAGGGCTCCGGCGCCGAACGCCTGCTGAGCTATCTGCGCTATTGGGCCGAGACACAGGCGTTTGATCACACCGATCAAAAATGCCTGGTGGTCAAATTGGGTGCGGAAGTGTGTGACCTGTCCGAAAACATGCGCGGTGTGCTTGAGAAGGGGACTGCCCTGATCATCGAGCGGATGACGCGTTGTGTTGAGCAGGGCAAAGCCGATGGCTCCATCGCCGCGTCCGTTGACGCCGCGATGCTGGCTGAAGCGCTCTACCAGATGTGGTTGGGCGCCTCGTTGCTGGTCAAGGTCAACCGCACTCGCGAGCCCTTTGACGCAGCGCTTGAAATGAGCCGACGTTTACTGGCCTAACCTGGCCTTGTCATGCTGCTCGACGTAACAATATGCACGCCTGTGGCCTGATTAATCGCGGCTTCCTGCAGCGCCCGTGGGGTGAGTCGCCAGCGCTCTGGCAACAGCGGCGCTGCGAGTTTCAACAAGAGGGTGAGGACGCGCTCGGCAGGGCGCACCTCTTCACGCTGGCCTCCAATGACACGCCTGAATAGCTTCATCGACCGGCGTAGTGCCTTGGGTCAGTTCGATGATGACGCGGCTCACGCCGGGTTGTTCGATGATCTGCAACAAGGCTGCCGCGACATCCTCGCGCGGCACGTCGCCGTAGGGGATGGCAAGGCCGGCGTGGACTTTGCCAGTGCCAGGCGAGTCCAGTAACGTGCCGGGGCGCAGAATGACCCAGTCAAGATCGCTTGCAGCGAGGTGCACGTCCGCGCGTTTCTTCACGGCCATATAATTTTCGAACGTCTCGGAAACCGATTTGCCACGCGATGCCTCTGGAAACGCCGAGACCAGAATGAAGCGCTGAATGCCCGCCAACCGAGCCGCGGCTACAGACAGCTCCAGGCCGTGACCGTCGATGGCATCCGTCATCTGCGCGCCGCCTTTGCCGCCGGCACCGGCCGCGAAGACCACGCTGTCACTGCCCGCCATCAGCGTGGCCAGAGCCGCTGTGTCGAGATCCAGCAAATTACCGGCAACAGGGATGGCGCCGAGCGCTTCGAGCCCTTCGGATTGTTCCGCATGGCGGTATAACGAACGTGGTTGATGGCCTCGTTCTGCCAGCTGTTGAGCAAGGCTTCGGGCGACTTTACCCGAACCACCGACGATAAAAACTGAGTGCATAGCGCCTCCAGATCAGGCGATGTTTGAAAAATGGCCGGCTCAAGCGAACCTGCAAACGGTGTAGACGAATGCCTGTTGAGCTTTATTCTATATTGATCACTACAGAAGCTGTCAAGCATCGGCCGCTAATGCCTGGAGCCACTTTTGCGCAATACCCAGTCAAGCTGAGAGGGACGGGCTCAGCATCGCGACGGCTGTTGCACCGATGCCTTGCAGATCTTCCCGGCTGGCAGCGTCATGTGCCTGCAGCGACATACCTTCGAGCAATGTATTCAGGGCGGCGGCGAGCAAGCGGGTGTTGGTTCCCGGTTTGAGTTGACCCTGTTCCACCGCGCGATCCAGGCGCTGCTGTAAGTAGTCACGGCCTTCCTGGCGCAAGGCCTTGAGGGTCGCGGTGACCTCTTCGGCATCGTCGGAGACATTGACGGCCGCGAGCACGACCATGCAGCCACAGGGCGCTTCGGGTTCAGTCAGGATCGACGCTGAGGTGTGGAAGAAGTCGCTGATGGCGCGCACGATGTCCGGCTCGGTGTCCATGCGCTCCCACGTGGCATCCCAGAAGGTCGCTTCATAGTAGGCAACCGCTTCCAGAAACAACGTGGCTTTGTTGCCGAACGCCGCATACAGGCTGGGAGGACTGATGCTCATGGCTGAACACAATTCCGCCACAGAGGCCGGCTCGTAGCCACGCTTCCAAAACACTGCCAGCGCCTGCAGCAGCGCCTGGTCGCGATCGAATGCGCGCGGGCGTCCTTTTGCGCGAGGAACAGAGATTGGGGTGGTTTCAGTCATTGAGTGCAGCACCTTGGGGCGTATCGCCAGACAGCATGCCTGGAACAGATTTCTGCCCTAATGATACACAAAATGGACTTTTCGGACGCGTAGCGTAATTTCGAGAACTCAGTTCGGCCGGCACGCGTGGCCAAGGGCGGTTACGGTGTATCGCGCAAGCACGTGGCCGATGCCGCTCAATAGCGGTATCAGATGCGTCGCAATGTCATCAGCGACTGCGATGGGCGCCCTCTCTGCGTTTCGGCGGAAAAACAGTGGGTCCTGAAAAATCAGCCTGAGCTTGGACAGGCTGTTGCTGACTGCAGGCTGCCCGATGTTCAAGCGCTCGGACGCCCTGGTGAGACTTTTTCCTGATAAAGCGCAGCGAAGATCACCCGGCAATTGAGGTTGAATTGCGCAAGGCGCTCGGTATTGAATGTTGACGTGGGCGGAGGGGTGTTCATGGGCGTGAGCCTGTCATTTGTCTTCGTTCGCCGTTGGTCGTAGAACGTGACGCTACTCTAAAATTTACTAGACGACCGGTCTAGTTTTAATTAGAGTGGCTGCATTATGAAAAAGCATCATTCTGAAACACGCCAACACATCCTGGATGTCGCCAGGACGTTGATGACTCACAAAGGCTACACCAGCGTAGGGTTAGCTGAGGTGGTAGCGGCTGCGAGCGTGCCGAAAGGTTCGTTCTACCACTACTTCAAATCCAAGGAAGAGTTTGGTCAGGCATTGCTTGAACAGTATTTTTCCGACTACCTCGCAACGGTCGACACGCTGTTGATGGGCTCTGCTCCCGCCGCGCAAAGGTTGCTGAGTTACTTCCAGTACTGGGCGCAAACCCAGTGCTCTGATTTGCCTACCGACAAATGCCTGGTGGTCAAATTGGGTGCCGAGGTCTGTGACCTCTCGGAGGGCATGCGCCTGGTGCTCGACCGAGGCACGCAGGCTATCCACGCAAAGCTTGAACGCTGTATTGAGCAGGGGCTTGTCGATGGCTCGATCACGTCCACAGCGCCAAGCGCGACGCTTGCGCAATCGCTCTATCAAGTTTGGCTCGGCGCTTCGTTGATGATGAAGATCGGCAAGCGCGACGACGCCTTTGAAACATCCCTGACGCTGGCAAAGCGACTTTTGTCGTAGCTATTTTTTACCAACTTACTAGACGACCGGTCTATTTAAATGAGGTCTATCATGACAGACAACGCCACCCGTACCGACTTGTTCACCCCCATCAACCTGGGCGCAATGAAACTCGCCAACCGTATCTTGATGGCGCCGGTAACCCGTAGCCGCTACGCCGAAGATGGCATCCCCAACGCGCTGCACGCCGAGTATTACGCCCAGCGCGCGACGGCGGGCTTGATCGTCGCCGAGGCCACCAATATTTCCGCGCAAGGCCGCGGTTACGCGGCCACACCCGGCATCTGGAGTGAGGAGCAGGTGGCGGGCTGGAAGAAAGTCACGGACGCCGTGCATGCTGCCGGCGGCAAGATCGTCAGCCAGCTATGGCATGTGGGGCGGTTCTCCAGTGTCGAGCTGCAACCTGACGGTGCCGCACCGGTCGCGCCTTCCGCGATCAAGGCTGAAGGCGACACGTATACCACCAACGGCTTCGTCCCGGTGTCGATGCCGCGGGCGCTTGAAACCGATGAAATCCCGGGAATCATCGAGCAGTACAAACGTGCTGCCGAGAATGCGAAGCGGGCTGGTTTTGACGGGGTAGAGGTTCACTCGGCCAACAGCTACCTGCTGGACCAGTTCCTGCGGGACTCGACCAACCATCGCAGCGACCAGTACGGCGGCTCCATCGAGAACCGTGCGCGCCTGACCCTGGAAGTGACCGAAGCAATCGTCAAGATCTGGGGCAACGACCGGGTTGGCATCCGCCTGTCGCCGGTCACGCCTGACGCCGGCAACACGCCGCCCGACAGCAACGTGATGGCGATGTACGGCTACCTGATCCAGCAGTTGAACGCTTTCGACCTGGCGTACCTGCACTTCGTTGAAGGCGCGACCGCCACCTCGCGTGAAGTGCCGGCAGGCGTGGACATGGACGCATTGAGCGCGCAGTTCAACGGGCCCTTCATCGGCAACAACAACTACGACCTGGACATGGCTATTGAGCGCCGCGCCCAAGGCAAGATCGACGCCGTAGCGTTTGGCCGCCTGTTTATCTCCAACCCGGACCTGGTCGAGCGCCTGCGTCGTGGGGCCGAACTGACCATCGCCCCGCGCGAGTCGTATTACGGCGGCGGTGCCAAGGGCTACACCGACTGGCCTGTCGGCAACTACTGATCCGCTTATATCCGCGATAACCCAAAAACTGCCCGCACAGATGGGCAGTCACCAACCAGAGGAACGCCCATGAACTATCTGCAGAATAAAACCGCGATCATCACTGGCGCATCATCCGGCCTGGGTGCTGCATCGGCACGTGCCTTGTCCGAGAAAGGCGTTCGAATTGTCGCAGCAGCCCTGGACCAGCAAGGCCTGGACGCCATCGTCAGCGAGTTGAAAGGCAAGGGCGGTGAAGCGGTAGGTCGCGTCAGCGACGTTACCAACCCTGAGGATATGAAAGCGCTTGCGCAATTCGCCCAAGACTCTTTCGGCTCGGTGGATATCCTGATCAACAACGCAGGCTTGATGCTGTTTTCCAACTGGGTCGACCTGGCCACCGATGATTGGGAAAAGATGATCAACGTGAACATCAAAGGCTACCTGCATGGTATCGCGGCGGTGTTGCCGTTCATGCTGAAACAGAAGTCGGGCCAGATCCTGAATATGGATTCGGTCGCCGGTCACCAGGTTGGGCCTGCTGCGGGTATCTACAGCGCCACCAAATTCTTCGTGCAGGCCATGACTGAATCGATGCGCAAAGAGCTGGGCGTGCAGCACGGCATCCGTGTCAACACGGTCAGCCCGGGTGTGATCAACACCGGTTGGGCCGATAAAGTCACCGACCCGGCAGGCCGTAAAGCGGCTCAAGAGCTGAATAAAATCGCGATCTCGCCGGACGATATTGGTCGCGCAGTGGTGTATGCACTGAATCAGCCTGAAAACGTCACCGTCAACGACCTGATCATTTCGCCGACCCGTCAGGATTGGTAAGTCACAAGCGTTGAAATAACCCAGCGCAGAAACCGGCGCAGCGCCTTGTGGGCTGCGCTCCGGGCGTGTCAGCGCGGGTTTCGCCAGGCCGCTACGCTCTACCCGTTCGCGGGTTTTGGCGATCTTGTCCAGCACCACAGTGACCTTGGGCGGTGAGAAATCCAATGCACAGGCCCATGCCCCGGCCAGCACATTTCGAGTCTCCTCGTGTTGAGCAGAAACCAGCACGGTGGGACCGTGGTTGATCAGCCGATAGGCTTTTTCAAGCGGCACTTCGGCTATGTGGTCGTGCAGCGTAACTCCAGTAAAATTAAACCCCGCATCCATTGCTGGAGCGGGGCAGGGCACCTTCACGCGGTCGCGGTTTGGTTCAGGTAAACCTGGAGGCTTTCATGCCCGCCGACAATGAGCGACTCGATGGTCGAGGTCCATTGCCCCCGTGGGTCAGGCTCGCGCGTGTCGAAGGTCGCAGACCACAGAATCACGGTTGTTTGCTCGCCGGTCAGCGGGATCAATCGCACGCTCAACACGTAGTTGTCGACGGGCAGTGGCGCTTCTACGAAACGGTAGGAGAACTGCAGATTCACCGCGTCTACCGACAACAACTGCTCGCGCAGAATGGCGCCGTCCTGCAACGTCAGCCGACGGATGCAGCCAACCAGGCCATCAGGCTGACCGTCTTCGATGACGCTCTGTGGAATCGCCGGGTGCCACTGGCTGATTTTTCCGAAGCGCTTGAGTACATCCCAAACGCGCTCGGCGCCGCCGTCTACAACGGCGCTGTATTCAACTTTTGCCATGATTCATCACCTTAAGAAACATCATTGCGTTCAGGCCGCTCGGATCAGCCTTCAAACTGGTGATAAACCTTGGCGATCACCTTCCAGGTGCCGTCGATTTTGATCAGTGTCAGGTAATCGTTGTAGTCGGCGCCAATCGCGTCCTTTTCCATGTCCACACGTACCACGGCGGTGGTTGGGGTGATCGCCAGCACGTCCAGACGTGTGCTGATATCCGGGGCCTTGCCGTTGGTGCGGACGAAGTCGAACAGGTTGCTGATCGGGCCGCCCAACAGTTTGCCGTTGGTGAAGCCGTACATCACCGCTTCCTTGTGGAAGGCCTGCTCCAGCACTTGCGGGCTGCCGGCACGCAGGCCGTCTGCGTATTGCTGGGCCACGGCGATAACGGCGTTATAGTCCTGGGTGGGTACTGCCTTGATATTTTTGCTCATGGTCAAACTCCTTTGCAGGGTGTTGGCGCCAATGGGCGCGCGGTTCAAGCGGGTGGGTTAAGGCGCAACGTGGGTGTGGTAGATCTTGCTGATGACGGTCCACTTTCCATCAACCTTCAGCAGGTTGAAGAAGTCGGTGAAGCAGAAGCCGGAGATGTCATTGGTGTCGATACGTGCGCTGGCAGCGGTGCCCACAATATCGACGTTGACGATGGCACCTTTGGCTTCCGGTGAAGGCCGGAAGGCGCTGTCGATGATGTCGAACAGACCCTGGATCGGACCGCCGGTCAGCTTGCCTTCACCATCTACACCAAAGAGGGTGGCCTGCTCGCTGAAGGCAGGTTTCATGAGGCTGCTTTTGGCTTGCTTGCCACCTTCGTTGTACTGGTTCAGCACCGTGACGATGGCGTTGTAGTCTTCGACGTAAGTTGGGTTGCTCATGGTGTTACTCCTGGTTTGAAGAGGGTTGAAGAAGGGCTTGGTTGATTGCTTTGCGTGCATATCGAGCCACGGTCAGTAAGGCGATCAGTGCAACGACCAGACCCGCCCAAGTCATCACCTGAGTCGAGCGATTGGTCGTTACCTCGCCACTGATTGTCTGTGCAACATCAGCAGCGATCTGCCCAAGGCGAACGCGAGCGCTGCAGCCAGCAAGCCAGCGGGCGAGATGAGCAGCGTTTCTCATTCATTCATTCGGTCGGAATGCTTCCCGCCCAGCACATCACCCGAAAGCCATTTAATTAGCGATCGCTACATATTGTGTGTATTTTATAGTGATCACTACAGTTAGTGTCAAGGCATTTGCTGTCGGTGTTGGGGAAGCCGAAATGGACAATTTTGCGGTATGGCGCTGTCGAAGCGGCTGGGTTACGACGGCTATAACCCTGTGATGATCCCGCTCAAATATGCGCAGCGCCCGGCCTGCCGCGCCGGCAACAGCACCCCGTCAAGACCGCCCACACCGGAGCAGTTGGCACTACACCGCTCAGGGGTCGTGTGCAGCGCGGTCCCACAGTAATTGGCCGATTAAATTTGTGGCGTTCCTGACCAGCTTTTACTCGTCATGTCGTTGTTTTTTTACTATTATCGGTTATCTGCGCACTCAGGGAAGAGAGGCTGAGCGCCTTGAGGCGGGTAGAATATTTACACTCGATCAATCAACGAGTTATTACCTTTACCCAGCACGTACCGACTCAGCCAACCATAATGACCTTTGGTGAAACCGATGAATAAAATTTGTGGCATCGTTGTATTGGTAGGTCTTGCCGTTTCGGGATGCGCTACTAAAACGCCAGAAAAGCCTAAAGTGACTCCCGCTCCTGCCGTCGTCCAGCAAGCACCCCCTCAACCCGCACAGCCAACACCCGCAAAGCCGCCTGTGCGCTATGAGGCTGCCTCTGCGAACGCCAGTGCTGAAGGCCCAGCCGCTGTCTCGCCTGAGACCGCCGAGCCGGAATCAGAGACACAGTCAAACCAATACAGCGCTGAGCAATGCCGTAAGGAGCTGGATGTTTTAAAGGTTTACAACAGAGCGTCTTACGACAAATACGAAGCGCAATACCAGGCCATTGCCAGCAAGACTGCTAAATACATGCAAATTAAAGATTCAATAAGTGCCGATATAAACTATATGGTGCTGCCGGCTTATCAATTTCAAATTCGTGAATTCTGCTTCCGGGTTAAAACCCGTCTGTCGGAGCTGGTGCTTCGCCAAGCCAGACCCTGATTGCACGTTAGGCCGCGTCTGCGCCCGTTAAGGAAACGCTGAAAAAGACTTCCACTTCTGGCGAAGTCACTGCCTTACGCGAATCAACGGCTAAGCCCGCAGGATGCAGATTTTCTTCGCGGATGCCGAAGATTTCAGCCAGCACAGGCAAACCCGCCGCGAGCGCGTCCTCGTACAGCTGGATCAGGGGGTGCTCTGGAAGGGTTTGGATGAGTCTCGCTGGGTTCTGCACATCAAAGAAATAGACGCTTCGGCGTCTTTTTTCGTTTCTGCGCCACGCCACGAATTCCAGGCCGAGCCCTTTGAGGGCGCGTAGAGACTTTGCATCAGCGTGCAGTGGCTACGGGTGTGGCCGTGAGCAGCGCCGATGCAATGATGGCTTAGAGTTTGAACTGCTGGGTCAACTGGCTGAGGGCGGTTGCCAGCTTCGTCAGCTCATCGGTGGCAATCGCCGTTTGATTCGAGCCTTCTGCTGCCTCGCTGGACAAGTCGCGAATACTCACGAGGTTGCGGTCGACCTCCCGCGCCACCTGCGCCTGTTCCTCTGCGGCGGTTGCGATCATCAGATTTCGTTCGTTGATCTGGCTCAAGGAGTCGGTGATTTCGGACAGGACCTTGCCCGCGCCGTTGGCCATTTCCAGTGTTTGCGCGGCTTGAATACTGGTCTGACTCATTGATGACACCGCATTGCCGGTGCCGGCCTGAATCGAATCGACCATTTGCTCAATTTCTTGCGTGGATTTTTGCGTGCGATGCGCCAGGGCTCTGACTTCATCGGCGACCACCGCAAAACCACGGCCGGCTTCGCCTGCGCGTGCCGCTTCAATCGCCGCGTTCAACGCGAGCAAATTGGTCTGCTCGGCGATACCCCGGATCACATCCAGCACCTTGCTGATGTCAGTCGCCATGCTCGCCAAGGCTTGCACTTCCACGGAGGTGGACTGAACATTGGCGACCATGACGTTGATCGCCGCCACCGTTTCGTTCACTTGATTGCGACCCGCGATAGCGGCGGTGCTGGACAGCGAGGTGAGGTCGGAGGTGGACGCGGCATTGCCTGCGACTTCTTCCACGGCAGCACTCATTTCATTGACGGCGGTGGCCGCCATTTCAATTTCATGGTTTTGACGCTGAATAGTGCGCGACGCACCCTCAGTCACCGCGTGCATTTCTTCGGAGGTGGCGGCCAGTTGGGTCGATGAATCACCAATCAGCGCCAGCGCATCACGCAAGTTTGACTGCATCGTTGCGATTGCTTTAACCAGTTGGGCCGCCTCGTCGGTGCCTTCAACTTTAACGTCGTTGCTCAAGTCATTCGCGGCGATACGTTGTGCGATAGCTAATGATTCGTTAATGGGCACTGTCAGGCTGCGGGTATAGAGCCACGCCAATATTAACGAGGCGGTCACCGAAACCAGCAGAAAAACCCCGACTATCATCACGGTTTGTTCATAAATGTCATCGGCATCCTGTCCGGCTTTTTTGGCCTTGTCTTCGTTTATGCCGATGAGGTCTTTCAGTGCAACTTCAACCTGATCCGCTGCATTTTTCATTTGGCCATTTGAAATGGAAACTGCGGTTTCCAACTGCTGCGCTGCCACCGAGGCAAGGTACAGATCCTGAGCT
The DNA here is from genome assembly GCF_002723595.1 of Pseudomonas sp. ICMP 460. Classification (NCBI taxonomy): domain Bacteria; kingdom Pseudomonadati; phylum Pseudomonadota; class Gammaproteobacteria; order Pseudomonadales; family Pseudomonadaceae; genus Pseudomonas; species Pseudomonas sp. ICMP 460. The sequence continues at coordinate 112,236 of NZ_LKBR01000024.1, read as the reverse complement.
TTGGAATACTCGGTTTGCGCCTCACGCAGACGCTCAAATGCTTCTTGACCGCGCGCAGTGACAATCAGCGTCTTCAACGACTGCTGGTATTGATCGATCATTTGCCGGGATTGCTGGATGTCGCTGAGTGCTTTGGTTTTGCGCTCTTGAGGCTCTATCGGGTTACGCACGCGTGCGTTACTGCCCCGGATGCTCACGAATTCCCGGTCCAGTTGACCCAACAACTTGACGCTGGGCACTACGTTGGTTTCAACGTATTTTTCCGCTGTTTTTAATAGCCCGGCTTGCCGCAAGGCAAGTAACCCCATTGCAACGATTATCAGGCAGAAGAAGCCAAAGCACAGAGCTGAGCGGGGCGCAAGGTTGAGCTTTCGTAGGAGCATATCAAGTACCAGAGCGTAGGGGAGCGGACATTCATCCGTGAAAATACTATCGACCCACCGCCTGAATACTTTAGTTATGGGCGTTATAGAGCGTGTCTATTTCTGAAACATGTTCACACCTGTTTAACGATTAGGCAGGTATCAGGCTTTTTCAAAAAGGTGGTTAACGCTATTAAATGAACGCGTATAAGTTAGTCGGCTTAGTTATCCATCGAGGCAATAGAGCTGCCGCAGTACGGGTTGAAAATTAATCAAGTATTAATAATAGTGAGTGGCACGAGGCCCTACAGTGGATTGCTGTTGCAAACCGCTCGTAGCCTTCCGACACCCGTCGACCGCTGGTTAATTAATCGGCTAACCCTACAGGCTGCCCATCGCATGAAAAAAGTATTTCGCTGCTCCTGTTGTCTCTTGTTTCGACCGGCGCGCTGGCGGGTTCGGCGCTGCAGGAACAGGATATTGTCTCTTACATCGACAGCCGTAATGCCGAACAAATCGCTCTGCTGGAGGCTTACAGCCGAGTGAGCCGTGACCTGGACGGCCCGGCGCTGGAGTCGGCGCCGTCTGCTGATCGGGGTGGCGCGGATGTGTCTTACGTCAGCCAATATGTCCGCGCCAGCCTTGACGGGCTTGGCGCATGCGGGAGCGGGGCGCACAGCGAGAATGAAACGCTGGAAGTCAGCTCGCTGCCCATCGCAACGAAGCGGGCCGCGATGTTCATGGCTCGCAACTGACGCCGTTCAATCGACACGTAAACGTTACGCGCGACTTAGCGCGTGTAACATTTGCGTGTTTAAATGTTTATGTCGGCCCACGCTGCAATCGCCGCAGCCGACATGCCATTGATGGCTGTCATTGATTCACACCAAGGAGCTACACCATGCAAGGACGTATGAAGTTTAAACATCTGGCCTATCTGTTGATCCCGCTGGTTGCCGCCTGTACCACACCGGATCGAACACGCGAAGCCGCCGTTGCGACTCAGGCCACGCCACACGCGGCGTTGCAGTTGGATAACTGTTCGGTGGGCTGCCCTACCGGCGGCAGCCCGCTGACGTTGAACCGCCAGGCGTACACGCTGAACAACAACGGCTCCACCAAGTTTGCGAACTGGGTGGCGTACAAAATTACCAAAACCACGCCGGCCAGCGGTCGCTCGCGCGACTGGGCGACCGACCCGGACATACCCGCCGGTGAAACGCTGGACCCGGTGGATTACAACGGCGCCAACGTCGCGCTCAAAGTTGATCGTGGCCATCAGGCCAACCTCGCGTCGATGGCGGGTGTTGCGGACTGGCAAACCCTTAACTACCTGTCGAACATCACCCCGCAAAAGTCCGACCTTAACCAAGGGCCTTGGGCGCATCTTGAAGATCAGGAACGCACGCTCAGCAAAGCGGCAGGCATTGACCAGGTGTACGTCGTCACCGGGCCGTTGTATGAGCATTTTGTGGGTACGCTGCCGGGTACCAACAAGGTTCACACGATCCCCAGTGGTTACTGGAAAATCATCGTTGCCGGAAGCTCGCCGGAACAAGGTCTGTATGCATCGTTTGTGATGGAGCAGGAGACGGCGAAGAACGCGAACTTCTGTAATTATCAGGTGACCGTGAATCAAATCGAAGAGCGCTCGGGGCTCACGTTCTGGAGCAACTTGCCGCAAGCGGTGCAGGCTGCACTGAAGTCAAAACAGGGGCAGTTACCCAGCCGGCTGGGCTGTCAGTAACGTTTAAAGCCGTGTTGTGCGCGTGTAATACAACGCAATCGAGCATTACACGGCTGTCTGTCCGACCGTTCGGATGCACGTCTCCAGATACTTTAAACCTTCTGCGTAAGCGCAATGTCGATAGCTCAAGACACGTCGCCACGTAGAAGGAACGGCAATGATAGGAATCGTGATACCTGCCCATAACGAAGAAAAACACATCAGTGAGTGTCTCGCTTCCGTACTGCGCGCCATTCAACATCCGGCCCTGCAAGGCCGGCACGTTGAAGTGCTGGTTGTACTGGATGACTGCACCGACGCGACCGCGGCGCTGGTCTCGGCAAAGACCGTGGCGATGCTCGACGTGTGTTTTCGCAATGTCGGCAAGGCCAGGGCTGTCGGCGCAGAGCAGTTACTCGAAGCGGGCGCCGTTTGGCTGGCGTTCACCGATGCGGACACGCAGGTGCCGCCGGATTGGCTGGTGCGCCAGATCGAGTTCGGCGCGGATGCGGTCTGTGGAACCGTCGAGGTAGACAGTTGGAGCGAGCATGGCGACGCCGTGCGCTCAACCTACATGGCGCTGTACCAGTTTACCGAGAACCATCGCCACATCCATGGCGCCAACCTCGGCCTGAGTGCTGCCGCCTACCGAAACGCCGGGGGCTTTCAGCATTTGGTTGCACACGAGGACGTGCGCCTGGTGGCTGACCTGGAAAGAATTGGTGCGCGCATTGTCTGGACCGCCACCAACCCGGTGATCACCAGTGCGCGCCGCGACTACAAATGTCGAGGCGGTTTTGGCGAGTATTTGGCCGCGCTTATGCCTGGCCCTGGCCACCTTGAAAGCGAGCCCCGCGCCAGTTCAGACAGCTCGATTTAACGCGCTTGATCTCCCGGCGATTTAAAACCGCTAGGGACAAAGCGGCGAATAATTCAAACTTTTTCAGGTGAGTAAAATCCCAACCGCTCGTCAGGCTTGAAGTGGATTTGTTGAACATACGCCGTGCTCTCCCGGACAGATAAAACAGGTACTGACAAAAATTTCCTTTTCGTCCTGGTTCTGGGAGAACTTATGAAAGCCATCGTTTACAACGGCCCTCGTGACGTCAGTGTGCAAAATGTTCCCGACGCCAAAATCGAAAAACCCACCGACGTTCTGGTGCGAGTCACCGCGACTAATATCTGCGGTTCAGACCTGCACATGTATGAAGGGCGTACTTCGTTCGAGACCGGCCGAGTGTTCGGGCACGAGAACCTGGGTGAAGTGATTGAAGTCGGCGCAGGCGTCGACCGGGTTAAAGTCGGTGACCGTGTGTGCCTGCCGTTCAACATCGGCTGCGGCTTTTGCGAAAACTGCGAGAAGGGCCTTACCGGCTTTTGCCTCACCGCAAACCCGGGCAGTGCCGGTGCGGCGTATGGCTTTGCCGACATGGGGTCGTATCAGGGCGGGCAGGCAGAACTGCTGCGCGTGCCTTATGCCGACTTCAATTGCCTGGTATTGCCCGAGGATGCGCAAGAGCGTGAAGACGACTATGTCATGCTCTCGGACATCTTCCCGACGGGTTGGCACGCCACCGAGCTGGCGGGCCTGCTGCCGGGTGAAAGTATCGCCATTTACGGCGCCGGCCCGGTTGGCTTGATGGCCGCCCACTCGGCGATGATCAAAGGTGCCTCGCAGGTATTTGTGGTCGACAATCATCCCGACCGTTTGAAGTTGGCTGCTCAAATGGGCGCCACGCCGATCAACTCGCTCGAGAAAGAAGCGGTGGACCAGATATTGAATCTGACGCACGGCAAAGGCACTGATCGCGGCTGTGAATGTGTGGGTTATCAATGCTGTGATCGCCACGGCCACGAAGCCAATCACCTGACTATGAACAACCTGGTTGCCTCCACCAAAGCCACCGGCGGGATCGGTGTCGTTGGCGTGTTCGTACCGCAAGACCCAGGCGCAAAAAATGAGCTGGCGAAGGAAGGTAAAATGGCCTTCGATTTCGGCGCGTTCTGGTTCAAGGGGCAGCAGATTCGAACCGGGCAAGCGAACGTAAAAGTCTACAACCGCCGCTTGGCTGAGCTCATCCATCACGGGCGCGCCAACCCTGCGCAGATCATTTCGCACCGCCTTAAACTCTCCGAGGGGCCTGATGCGTACAAGCACTTCGACGCACGTGACGATGGCTGGACCAAGGTTGTACTCAAGCCTGCTGCGTAAGTAGAACAAGCGCTGTAGTTTGATCAAACGCGCACGCCTGTGGGAGCGGGCTTGCTCGCGATGCGAACACCTCGGACCATCAGACATACCGAGTTGGTGCCATCGCAGGCAAGCCAGCTCCCACATTTTATTTATCGCGTTCGGTTTGGCAGATGGGTCGGCTTTCGGGTCGCCCTCTGTTGATTTGATCTGGCAAGCCCTCCGTTACCCTAATAACCTGTGTGCACTCGCCATTGATGCCTCGCGCCCAGCCGCCGCGCAGACAGAATCTGCCTATCAGGCAACCACATTTTTACTATTAGGATTTTTTGCGAAGCAGGCTATTCTTGGTAACTGTCAACGTAGAGCGCTGTGTTCAACGTTGATTGGGACATAAGAATTTACCCGGTTTTCTCAGCACTCTGCGGGCGCGCATAACAGTTAATTGATCAGCCTTGTGCGTGGCGAACATTGAGGGGCAGTACGCCGACATCGAGCGTGGTGTTTTTAAGGTTACCCATCAATGTAGCGAGTGCTGTTGCGGATTGGATGGCCTGATGAATATGACGAAAAGGTGTATCGAGCATGTCAACTGAATCGAAGTGCCCCTTCAACCATGCTGCCGGCGGCGGCACTACCAATCGCGATTGGTGGCCCAAGCAACTGAACCTGAAAATCCTGCATCAGCATTCCTCGCTCAGTGACCCGATGGGCGAAGGCTTCGACTACGCGAAGGAATTCAAGACGCTCGACTTCGAAGCCGTCAAGCAGGACCTGCGCGATGTCATGACCCAGTCCCAGGACTGGTGGCCGGCGGACTTTGGTCACTACGGCCCGTTGTTCATTCGGATGGCGTGGCACAGCGCAGGTACTTACCGTACCGCCGATGGGCGTGGCGGTGCGGGTGCCGGTCAGCAGCGCTTTGCGCCGCTCAACAGCTGGCCGGATAACGTCAGCCTGGACAAGGCTCGCCGCCTGATCTGGCCGGTCAAACAAAAGTACGGTCGCAAGATCTCCTGGGCCGATTTGATCGTACTCACCGGTAACGTTGCGCTGGAGTCCATGGGCTTCAAGACCTTTGGCTTTTCTGGCGGCCGCCCGGATGTCTGGGAACCGGAAGAAGACGTTTACTGGGGTTCGGAGACCACGTGGCTGGGCGGTGAAGAACGCTACGGCGCGCAGAAGAAAATGCAGCAGCCGGGTGAGGGCACGTTGGTCGCCGAGCCGGAAAACCACGGCGAAGAACACAGTCGCACCGCGAACGGCGAGCGCACGCTGGAGAACCCGCTGGCTGCCGTGCAGATGGGCTTGATCTACGTAAACCCCGAAGGCCCTGAAGGTGTTCCAGACCCAGTGGCCTCGGCGAAAGATATTCGTGAAACCTTCGGCCGCATGGCCATGAATGATGAAGAAACCGTGGCACTGATCGCCGGCGGTCACGCCTTCGGCAAAACTCACGGCGCAGGGCCGGCTGACAACGTTGGCCCGGAGCCGGAAGCCGCCGGTCTTGAAGAGCAGGGGCTTGGCTGGAAAAACGCCTTCGGCAGCGGCAAAGGCGGGGACACTATTACCAGCGGCCTGGAAGTGACCTGGACATCGACGCCGACCAAATGGAGCAACGAGTACCTCGAAAACCTGTTTGGTTTCGAATGGGAACTGACCAAGAGCCCGGCCGGCGCACATCAGTGGATACCGAAAAACGGTGCCGGCGCTGGCCAGATTCCAGATGCCCACGACGCGGCCAAGCGGCACGCGCCAAGCATGCTCACATCCGACCTGGCACTGCGCTTTGACCCTGCGTATGAACAGATCTCCCGACGTTTTCTGGCCAACCCCGAGCAACTGGCCGACGCGTTCGCCCGTGCCTGGTTCAAGCTGACTCACCGCGACATGGGCCCGCTTGCGCGTTACCTCGGCCCGGAACTGCCGGCTGAAGAACTGCTGTGGCAGGACCCGATTCCGGCGGTTGATCATCCGTTGGTCGACGAACACGATGTGGCCGCACTCAAGGGCAAAGTACTTGCCTCAGGCCTTACGGTCTCGCAGTTGGTCTCAACCGCGTGGGCCGCAGCGTCGACCTTCCGGGGCTCGGATAAGCGCGGCGGTGCCAATGGCGGCCGCCTGCGTCTGGCCCCGCAGAAAGACTGGGCAGTCAACCAGCCGCAGCAACTGGCAAGTGTTCTGCAGACGCTGGAAGGCATACAGCGCGAGTTCAACGCGGCGCAGTCTGGCGGTAAAAAGATTTCACTGGCCGACCTGATCGTGCTGGCGGGTAACGCGGGTGTGGAGCTGGCGGCTAAAAATGCCGGTCAGCAGGTCACTGTGCCGTTTACCGCGGGCCGAGCAGATGCGTCCCAGGAGCAGACGGATGTTGAGTCGTTCGGTTTCCTTGAGCCGATCGCCGATGGCTTCCGTAACTACCAGAAGGGCAATTACCGCGTGTCGGCTGAATCGTTGCTGGTCGACAAGGCGCAATTGCTGACCCTGACCGCACCCGAGATGACCGTGCTGTTGGGCGGCCTGCGGGTTCTGGATACCAATGTCGGGCAGAGCAAGCTGGGTGTGTTCACCCATCGCGCGCAAACCCTCAGCAATGACTTCTTCAAGCACCTGTTGGACATGGCTGTCGAGTGGAAAGCTGTCTCGGGCGCCAACGATACCTTCGAGGCACGTGACCGCAAAACCGGTGAGGTCAAGTGGACAGGCTCGCGCGTCGACTTGGTATTCGGCTCGCACGCTCAGTTGAGGGCACTGGCTGAAGTGTATGCCAGCGCCGATGCGCAGGAGACCTTTGTGAAAGACTTCGTGGCGGCCTGGACCAAAGTGATGAACCTGGATCGTTTTGACCTTGCCTGAGGTTTTCATCAGCCCTTAAGCACCCCCTTGAACGCCTCTCTCTGAGAGGCGTTTTTTTTTACGTGAAGCACGCGTGGCGCAGTCGTCTTTTTAAAAAACTCGAGAGTCGCACTAAGTTTGGGACCCGTCCTACATCATTTTTTTTATCGCTTTGTTAGCTTGCCTCGAAAATTCAGCGTGTCCGGTGACTGGCTTGGGCATCGCGTTTTATTGGACTTTTCAGCGTTAAGGATAAGCGTATGTTCGCGTCAGCCAACGCTGCGCACTTCGTGTTGTTAATCCCGTCTGTTAACAACGATTTCAAGGTACTGGCCTTTCACGGCACTGAAGCGATCAGCACCTTGTACGCGATTAAGATTGAGCTCGTCAGCGAGGCGCCGGACTTCAATCTTGAGAGCCTGCTCAGCCAACCCGCCTTCCTGCAGTTCGGCCCCAATGGCGAAGGTATTCACGGGCGTATCGAAGAAGTGCTCGCAGGCGAGGCCGGAAAACGTCTGACCCGCTATCAACTGACGTTGGTGCCGGCGCTGCACTATTTGCAGTTCAGCCATAACCACCGCATCTTCCAACAGATGACGGTGCCGCAGATTGTTGCCCAGGTGCTCAACGGCCACGGCATACAGGCCGATGTGTACACCTTCCATGTGCGCAGCGCTGTAGAGCGAGAGTACTGCACGCAATACGCTGAAAGTGACTTCGATTTCATCAGCAGGTTGTGCAGTGAGGAAGGGATTTCGTGGCACCACCAGCACAGCCAAAATGGCCATCAGTTGCTGTTCACCGACAATCAGGCCGGCTTCCCCTTGCTGGGGGCAACACCCTATCAGCAAGACGCTGACCTGGTGGCGGATTACCCGGTTGTCAGCCAGTTCTCCACGCGTTTCAGCAGCCGAACCAGCAAGGTCACGCGTCGCGGCTATGATTTAAATCGCCCAAGCCTGTTGCGACAAAGCCGAGCTGCCGTCGAGTTTAGCCCTGCACTCGAAGACTACCGTTACCCGGCGCTGATCGAGCATGAAAAGCTCGGCAAGCAGCTCGCCCAACAGGCGCTGGAGCGACACCGTAGCGACTACCAGTTGGCCGAGGGTCAAAGCGATCAACCCACCTTGCGCAGTGGCCACTTCTTTGACCTGACCGAACACCCGCGCCAGTCGTGCAACGCGTTGTGGCTGTTGCTCAGCGTGACGCACTCAGGCAAGCAACCTCAATCACTGGAGGAGGCAGCGACCACTGAGGTTAAACCCGAAGCAGGTTTCACTCAGGGTTACCGCAATACTTTCACTGCGATTCCGTGGGATGCGGTGTACCGGCCACCCTTGGTCACGCGCAAATCGCCGATGGTCAGCCAGACCGCCCGTGTCACCGGACCCGCGGGGGAAGAAATCTTCTGCGATGAGTACGGCAGGGTCAAGGTCGAGTTCCATTGGGACCGCGCCGAATTAGGCAGCGACAAGAGCAGTTGCTGGCTGCGGGTTTCGTCGAGTTGGGCGGGCGACAGCTTCGGCGCCGTGACCATTCCGCGCGTGGGTATGGAAGTGGTGGTGACCTATTTGGAAGGCGATCCCGACCATCCGCTGATCACCGGTTGTGTGCCCAACAAGGTCATGCCGGTGGCATACCCGTTACCGGCGAACAAAACCAAAAGCGTGCTGCGCAGCCATAGTTCGCCGCGCAGTGGTGGTTACAACGAACTGTCGATTGAAGACCGGGCAGGGCAGGAAAAAATCTACCTGCGTGCTCAACGCGACATCGAACAAGTGATCCTCAACGACAGCGACATCAAGGTCGGTAATGACCGCTTTGAACAGGTGGGCAGCAACAGCTCCAGCGTGATCCAGGGCGATGAACTGCACACCACCCAAGGTCTGCGTAACACCGCTATCGGTGGTAATGAACGGCTCAGCGTTACCGGCAACAGCAGCACAATGGCAGGCGGTACGCTGGTGATTCAGGCCGGCACACAAGCGCATCTCACCGCTGCCAACGTGGTGATAAACGCAGGCGTGAGCCTGACGCTCAGCGCCGGCGGGCAACACCTGCTCATCACCACGGGCGGCATTTTCAGCAGCGTGCCTATTGTTCAGGGCGGCGCGCCGGTGGCAGGCGTTCCTGCGCTTCAAGCCGCACAGGCGTTTGCCAGCGCACCACAAGCGTTTATCGCTAACCCGCCGTCCATTCTGGCTGCCGTTAAACAGCAAGCGGCGGACCACTGCCCGCTCTGCGAGGCCTGTGTTGCTGGCCTGTGCAACATTGGAGAGTCCGCATGAGTGTGCTTGAGCAATGGTTGCAGGAGCAGCGCCAGCAGGGGCGCCACCTCTATCTGGTACTCGACACTCAAGGCCAGCTTGAAGAACGCACTGCGTTGGCTTGCGAACGTGGCATCGACCAGTACCGCAATCTGTACATCGGCACACCTGCCGAGTCATTGGCGAACATCGCACCTTACCTCTTTCTCTTGGGTGCGACAGACCATCCGGCCCTTCAGGCACTCCTCGAAACACCTGAGCGTCACTGGGGCTGGCTTGCCAGTGCGGCAAGCGCTGACCTTGATGCGTTAACCACCCATTGGCAAAACCGCTTAGTGACGGGGCAGCGGCCGAACCAGGCGCTTTATCGCTTTCACGACAACCGAGTGCTGGGGCGCGCACTGGCCTGTTTACAACCCGAGCAGCGCTCGGACTACCTGGGCCTCATCACCAGCGTGTGTTACTGGCAGACCGGGCAGTGGGCGGTCACCGATAACCCAAACCCCGGTATTCATCCGCTGCCGGCAGACCCCGCCTGGTGCCATACCCCTACGCCCGAAGCTATCGTCAAGAGCCTGCAGTTCGACAATGCGCGGCGTTACCTGGCCCGCAAACACATCGGCCGTCTGCTCGACCTGGCCCAGCAGCAAGACATCGATAGCTGGCTGCGCGGCCAGCTCAACTTGGCGCATACATGGGGCTGGCAGGAACCTCCCACCCTTCACTTTTTGCTCACGCATAGCGTACTCGCGCCGGACTACACCGCGCCCAAGACCTGGCTTCCCCGGCCCAACGAAACACCGCAGGCGCATGTTGACCGGGTTTATCAGGAAGCGCTGTATTGGCAGGGGGATGGGCCTTTATGAAGCGCGTCATTTGCCATTTAGTCCTGGGCAGTTGCCTGGCCCTGAGCGTGGGCTGCTCTGCCAGCGAACAGTCCAACACTTTCACGTTCACCGCCGACTTGCCTCCGGGTTTTGCCTATGTCGCCTCCGTGAGCTACGTGCCCGTTCCCGGCCAGTCCTGCGACCTCGGCAGGCGTGACAACTTGAGAAAGCAGTTCAACCGCGAATGGTGGCGTGAATACAAGCCTGATTCGCAGATTGAAATACGCCGCACCCGCAAGGGCTGTGAGTTGGTTATTCGCAGCATAGAGCTTGAGATCAACGCGGCCTACGGGAAAGACATCGGAGAATCCGGCGGTGACTCCGGGTTTATCGCCGTAAGGAATCATCTTGATCCTCGCGACAAAGGCTCCTTCAACGCTGCTGGCGAAAGCCAGTTTTCCGGACAGTGTCAGTGGTTTTTCCGCACGATTGGTCCCAAGCGTTACATAACTAAAATTCTCTACTGCAAAAGTACCGACGCCCAAGGCAATGTCACCAAAGGTCGTCCGTCTGCTGCGTACACCCTCGATCAGCTACCGGGTAAAACCGTGAAACTAAATATCAAGCTGGCTGATGAAGAAGAACCTTACATGGGTGATACCTGGGTCCATGTACCTGGAGGCTGGAAGCGTTGCATGGGCGACAGTTTTGAAGATCAGGACGCTTTTTGCTTTGGTAATCACACTGATTTCAGCACCTTCAAAATGCCCGATGGCCGCCGTTGCACTATTTATCCAGGCTGTAACGAAAACAAAGAGGTGACCCCATGAGTCTTATGCGCCTGGAAGACAGTGACAAAGCGTTCTTCAGCGGCCGTATTCATGCCTGCCCAGTACGCGGGCACTCGACCAGTTTCCAATTAGTGGATGAACTCGGCGATGGCAAACCCTATGCCGGTTTAGCTTATGTGGTGACGGACTACGAGGATGTGGTTTACAGCGGCAAACTGGATGCCAACGGCGCCGGCGTAGTTGCTAACCACTATAGTGGCCCTGTGGCGTTGAAACTTAATCAGCCCTACGAAGGACTGGAAAAGACCTATGTGCGTTTAAAAGAACGTAAGCACTACCCATTGCCCATCACTGAACTCCAAGTACGCGCCGAGAAAACCCGTTTTCTCAATAAATCTGGCGCCCGCACACATACCAATCCGGCCCAGAGCAACGCGAATACCTTTTACCAGGTTGAAGTGCGTGAACTGGTTGACCACTGGGCGCACCTGCCACCCATAGTGGAACGTCAGTTTCCACCCAATCCTTATGTATTTTCGTTGTTCAGGCAGGAATCCGAGGTAAGAAACTTCAAGTTCAAACAGGGCGGCAGTAGCACTGGTGCCACGCAGTACGATTTGGCCATGTCAGGGCCAGGGTTTACGCTGTCTTCACGCCCGCCAAGAGGCGTTGCCCTCATGCCGGACCGGCACACTGTGCTGGAGGTTCGCCCATTGCGCGCCTTGAGGCCCATGCTTTCGCCGAGCAATGATTTTTGTGCGCTTAACCTCTACCAACTGGCGCTGATGTCGACACTGAGTTACAGCGACTTTGCGCAACACCCCAGCGCTCATCCGGTAGAAACCGACACCGTGAGTTTTCCATTGCAGCCGAGTATCGGTAATTGGTTCGCTGACGCGCTCGCAAAGTTTGAAGAGCTTTGGCAGGTGGATGCGGCGCAGGCTGGCGGGAAAACCTATTACCCTTTATATGAGGAAGTACCGTACTCCAAGCGGCTGGAGGTCGTACCCTTTGATCCCGAACTGTACTGGGAAGTGAATAACCCCAACTTGGGTGAAAAACAGGAAAACCCGGCAAACATCCACTGTCTTGATGACAGCAAAGATGACGAAGGTACTGACACTCAAGCCTTCATCACTCACCACGACGCGCTGATTCTGATCTCGATACGCGGCACCGCCAGTGTGGATGATGCCCTGCGCGACATGGACGCCAATCAAGTGCCCTTTGAGCAAGGGGCGGGCAAGGTGCATAACGGATTTTACGGTGCAGCCCAAGTAGCCTACCGTTTTGTGGCGCGTTATCTGGACAAGTTTTACAGCGGACAAAAACTGGTCATTACCGGGCACAGTCTGGGCGGTGCAATTGCGCTGATAGTGTCTGAAATGCTGCGACGTGATAAACGCTATGCAGCGGACATCGTGCTCTACACCTACGGCGCCCCACGCGCCGGTGACAGCACCTTCGTAGAAGCAGCCAAGCCCCTGACTCACCACCGCATCGTCAATCAAAACGATCCGGTCCCCAGCGTTCCATCGACCTGGATGAACACGTCCACCCAGCGCCAGTACGCCGGGCAAGGCGTCGTGACGGTAGTGAACACGGCGCTGGGTTTGTCGTGGTTTGCACTGGGCATGATCAATATGACCGGTGAACCCTTCACTCACCACGGTACGCTGCGGCACTTCATGCCGGTCTACTTTAGCGCCCGCCTCAAGTCCTCGCTGCTGTGGAAGCCGGGTTGCAGCACCATCAATGACCACGGCTGCGCTGTCGCATTAAAGGCTATAGACGGCTTGCCGGATCGCGGTTCATTCCTGCGGCAAGTGATTGATAATGCCGACCACAAAATGGTGCATAGCTACATTCCAAACTGCTGGGCCAGCCTGCGTCGCTGGCAGCAAGCGCACCTGTCCAATCGTTCGCTGGTGACTGACGATGAGTTCTACCAAGTGGATGAGTCATTGAAGAATGCCAAGCGGCAAATACTCGACCTTGAGATGCGGCATGCTGCAAGGCCTGAACGCTACAGAAGTGGTAGCGCCGGGATTATCGATGCGCTTCAGAAGGAAGCAGACAACATACTGGCAACACGCACGCGCCTGTGTTCCTTACGGCGTGAGCGAGTCACCGAAGCCCACGTGTATGGTGTGTTCGCCGGCACCCGCGAACTGATAGAGAACGACTTGCCTCGCTGGAACGCGCACCCACAGAACAGCAGCGAAGAACAACTGGCAATGGCCCCTCCGTCGGCCGAAGAAAATGAGCGGGCGATAGCCGCTATTACCGGAGCCTTCATGCCTGGCGCGCCGTACACGCTGGATATTGATTCGTTTACCTAGCTTCAGCAAAACCTTAACAACTGCGCGAGTACGCGCATCAACCTAGCCGTTACGCCGGGCCGGCCCTACTTGACCTGCCCGCCGTAACTTCCCTGTTCTATCCACGCTTCCAACGCCGCGGCACTCATCGGTTTGGCTATCAAGTAACCCTGCGCCTCTGAGCAGCCCCACTGCGTCAACAGGTTAAGAATTTTCTGACTTTCTACGCCCTCGGCAACCACTTGGTAGCCCAGCCCCTTTGCCAGCCCAATCAGGGTTTTAACCAGTTGCTTGTCATTGGTGTTAGTGCCCAGACCACTGATCAGCGATTGGTCAAGTTTGACGGTGTTGGCGGGGAGCTCTTTCAAATAGGCCCAGTTGCTGTAGCCGGTGCCGAAGTCATCCACGGCCACTTCTACGCCAACCTCGCGAACACGCTTGAGTTGGCGGATGATCTCGTCAGGGTTGGTCATGAGCATGCGTTCAGTGAACTCAAGTTCAAAGCTTGCCGGATCGAGGCCGTGCGTGTCGATTTGATTAAGCAGCGTGTCGACGAATTCGGTACTTTCCAGGTCGCTGACGGCAATATTCATGGCGATGCGCAGGCGCAGGCCGCGGGCTTTCCAGGCGATCGCTTGTTGGACTGTTGCATTGAGCACCCACAAGCCAACAGAAGGTATCAAGGCGGTTTTTTCAGCCAGCGGTATGAATTCAGCAGGGCTGATATTGCCAAGTAACGGGTGAGTCCAGCGTATTAACGCCTCTACCGACTGACAACTGCCTGAGGGCAGGTTGATTTTTGGCTGATACACGAGGCTGAACTGTTTGTCCGAACTGACCGCCTCCGGCAATGAACTCAACAACATCAAGGCGCGTTGTTGCGCGGCATCGAACTGCGGCTCATACAGCGACCAGCCCAACTGACGATCGCGGGCTTCATCCGCCGCGCTGACCACCAGGCGTACCCAATCTTGCTGCGGGTCTTGCGAGGTTAGAACCGGTAGAACACCAATACCCACTTGCAGCGGAATAGGGATGCCGTGGCATTCGACTGGCTGTTTGAAGTTGCTCAGAATACTGTCGCAGATATGCCGGGCGGTCTGATTATCCTTAAGAATAAAACCAAACCGCGTTGAGCTGATTTTATACAACACGCACTGGCTGGGTAAGAGCGTTTGCAAGCGAGATTTTATCGCCAAAATCAGCTCTTCCGCGAAACTGTAACCCAGCGCTTTCACGATGTCGTTGAGCAGCTTGGGGGTTATAACGTCAACCGCATAGATCTGGCATACGTCATTAATCTGTAGGGTTTGACGTATGTCTTCCTCAAGCCGCAGCCGATTAAACAGCCCTGTGGGTTGATCCACGAAGGTTCGGGAGCGCACACCACGGATGCGCATCATCACCAGTTCGGCGAAGCTGTTGAGCATCGCCATGTCACGCGCAGTCATGGCCGGGCGCGCAACCGTGTCAATGATGCACAGGCTGCCCAGCGTAAAACCTTCTTCGGTAATCAGTGGCGCGCCCGCGTAATAACGAATATACGGCGGGCCGGTCACCAGCGGGTTGTTTTTAAAGCGCGGGTCACGTGTCGCGTCCAATACTTCCAGTTTGGTGTTATCCAACGTCGAGTAGGCGCAAAACGAAACGGCTCTGGGCGTCTGGGTTTCTTTAATGCCCACGCGCGCGCGGAACCATTGCTGGTGTCGATCAACGATGGAGATCAAAGCGATGGGGGTGCCGTAGTAAGCAGAGGCCATCTGGACGATTTTGTCGAAGACTTCATCATCGCCGGCGTCAACGTGACAGTATTTTTCGACCTGTTTTAGTCGTTCAGCTTCATTCGCCGGAATGGGAGCGCCTTCGCCCATGATAGTTCTCGCAGTGGTGTGGTTCTCATTACACGGTATCAGACAGGGCCACTACTATGATGTTATTTTTTCTATTCCCCGGATAGCCTGAGGCGTGCAAATCGCCGGTGCCTGCCCGCCCGGCGTGTGCCGTCAGGCTACGAGCGTATCGAGCCTTTCGTATAGCGGCAAAGCGCCATCCCTCATCGTCAAAAAGTTCCTTTCCTGTACATAAATAAAAAATTGTACAGGTTTTCCTAAAGTTCATAGCATCACCCGCCGATGCTTAAGCTGAAACGCTAATTGCGCGCTTCGGTTAGCCGGGGGGCGTTGAGTTCGCCCAAGACCTGGCCTTGGACGACGCCATCACTTTCAGGGAAGGAGTCCCGCCCACTTAATCTACCTTGCGGATCTACCCATGAACGACCGACTTAACCCTGCTGCCGACCTGGCCCAAGCCGGCGCTGACCTGAACTCCCTGCTGAGCGCCATCGACCGTTCCCAAGCGGTCATCGAATTCGATTTGCAGGGCAATGTCCTGTATGCCAATCAAAATTTTCTTGAGTGCATGGGTTACGAGCTCGACGAAATTCGCGGCCGTCATCATCGCCTTTTTTGCATGCCGGACTACGCGACCAGCAAGGAATACCTGATGTTCTGGGAGAAGCTGGGCACCGGCAAATTTGACGCCGGGCAGTACCAGCGCCAAGCCAAGGACGGGCGGCAAGTATGGTTGCAAGCGACGTATAACCCGGTCATGGACAACAACGGCAAACCGATCAAAATCGTCAAATTCGCCAGTGATGTGACCGAAGTGCGTAACCGCAACGCTGAGTGGGAAAGCAAGATCGCCGCGATCGAGCGTTCGCAGGCGTTGATCGAGTTCACGCCTGACGGCTATGTGCTGAGCGCCAATAACAAGTTTTTGGCGGCGATGGGGTACACCCTTGAAGAGGTCGTCGGCCAACACCACCGGATGTTTTGTGACCCCGAACACGCAAGCTCGCACGCTTACCGCGAGTTTTGGGAGAAGCTCGCCAAGGGCGAATACGACTCCAACGAGTACAAGCGTCTGCACAAGGACGGCCGCGATGTGTGGATTCAAGCGTCCTACAACCCGATTCTTGATGCCCAGGGTAATACCTACAAGATTGTGAAGTTCGCCACCGATGTCACCGACACCAAACTGCGCACCATGGAGCACGAAGGCAAGGTCAACGCCATCAACCGTGCGCAAGGCGTGATCGAGTTCGACCTGAGCGGCAACATTCTCTCGGCCAACGAAAACTTTCTGGGGCTGTTGGGTTACCGCCTGGAAGAATTGAAAAACCAGCACCACGCTCTTTTTTGCGAGTCTGAATACGTCAAGACCACCGCTTATCGTGAGTTCTGGAGTGCGCTGAGCGGCGGCAAATTCTTCAATGGGCGCTTCAAGCGCCTCAGTAAGTACGGTCAGAATATTTGGATTCAGGCGACCTACAACCCGGTATTCGATGCCGCGGGGCAACCGTACAAGGTGGTCAAGTTTGCCACCGACATCACCGCTCAGGTTGAGCTTGAGGAAGCCATCGAAGCCAAGACGCGGGCCATGGACGAATCGGTCACGCGCCTGATGGCGGCGATTACCGAGGTGGTCAAAACCACCGGTGATGCCAACGATCAGGCACGCATCACCCAGGATGAAGCCCAGCGCGGTTCGCAGACGCTCAACGAGGCGTCATCGGCGATGGATACCATCGGTAAATCCGCAGAAGACATTCAAGAGATCATCGCGGTGATCAGCACGATCGCAGCTCAGACCAACATGCTGGCGTTCAACGCAGCCATCGAGGCGGCGCGTGCGGGTGAGCATGGGCTAGGCTTCTCGGTGGTCGCCGATGAGGTGCGCAAACTCGCTGAAAAGTCTTCGCAAGCCACCACGCAAATCAACAAGTTGATTCAGGAAACAGTGCGCCGTATCAATTCCGGCAGCGAGATTTCGCGCAGTGCCGGCAGCGCGTTCGAGCGCATTGTGGCCGGCGTCGAGCGCACCAATGGGGCGATGGCCACCATCGGTGCGGCAACTCACGAGCAACAGCATTTGGCTGAGCAAGTGTCTGAACTGATCGGCGAACTCAACCGCATCAAGTTAGCCACCGGGTTGGGCAAAGGCCTGAACACGGCGGGCGAGGTTGACAGGCCATGAGTGACTCCCGGGCGTTTGGAGTACTCAAGCTCGCCGGGTTGGAAATTGCGGTGGACGCGCAGGCACTCGAGCAGGTCATCAATTGGCCCACCCGGTTGCAGCCGCATCCGCTGCAAAACGCTGCGTTGCTTGGGATGTTCAGCCTGCGCGGCAAGGCGCTGCCACTGATCGAACTGCGCTCACTGCTGGGTGATTATGCGCCCGAGCAGTGCGAGCCAACCCACATGGTCGCCATCGTCAATCATCAAGGCCAACGCCTGGGCATTGCTGTCAGCGGGGTCAGCGATGTGATGAAGATAGAGGCGCGCGACCGCTGCCGGCTTGGCGGGGAGGGCACGTCGGTGGCGCTGCTGCCGGAACTCGCGTTGCTCGACGGTGAGCGGATGATTTACCTGCTCGACCTGGCGGCGCTGGCCTGCTTGCCGCAGGTGCTGACCGCGCGGTCTGCCGATAATGACCGCGTGGCACGCGTGCAGGATCAGTCGCATGAGTTGCACCACTTGCTGGTGTTTGAGTGCGATGCAAAACGCTTCGCCGTCGACGCCAAAGCCATCACCGAACTGGTCGACCAGCCAGACATGCTGCCCAGCAAATTGGGCGGCGATTACTGCCTGGGCGTCGCCAATCGGCGTGGTGTTGATGTACCTGCGTTAAGCCTCAACCGGGTACTCGGCATTGATCGCTCGTCGGCGGCCGGCCCTCAGGACCAACTGCTGGTATTGACCTCGCGCGAAGGCTATCGCATCGGCCTTATGTATGACCGGATGATTGCGATTGTGCGCAAGCGCGCCAGCGAAATCCTGCCGTTGCCCACTTACGGCTTACGCGAACCGGCGCTGTTTGCCGGTGTGGTCGGCGTGGAGAACGGCGAGCAGGCATTGTTGCTTGAGCATCGCGCATTACTGGAACGGCCCGAGACGCTCAGTTTCGCCAAGATCTACCAAACCAGCCCTCCGGGGCAGGGCGCGGCGGTATCGCGCACAGGGCAGATGAACCAGACCTGCCTGGTGTTCCAGGCGGCGCAACAGTTCGTGGTGCCGCTTGATCAGGTTTTGGAAATTCTGGATATGCCGGAGCATTTTGTGCGTTTTGCGCAAGTTGAAACCCACCTGTTAGGCAGCTTCAATTTGCGTGGCGAGCAGATTCCGTTGGTGTGCCTGAGCAGTTTGGTCGAAGGCACCACGCCTGCCGACATTGCCCTGGAACGGGTGTTGCTGGTCAAAGGCGAGTTCAACAGCTTTGGGCTGGTGGTCAACCGTACCGACTCGATAGAAACCTTTACTCACCCGGCCTCTGAGCATCCGGCTGGTTGGGAGCGCAGCATCAACGGCAGCGGCTCGGTGAATGACCGCGTGCGCAGCCTGGTCAGCATCGGCAAAGGTGATCAGAACCGTTGGATGACGTTGATCAATCTGCGCAATGTGGTCAAGGCGTTAGAGATGGCCAGCCCCAGTCTGGGTGCCCAACGCGGCGTCGGTTAAGCATACGTTTCAGGTTCGGGCGGCAGGTTGATTTTGAAAGGGCAGCTCTTAGTGCTGAGCTCATAGTTCTGAGCTCACAGTTCTGAGCCCATAGTGCTGAGCTCACAGTTCTGAGCCCATAGTGCTGAGCTATGGCCTCGGCTATCTATCTTAATTAGTCGCGCGCGCTGCCCTGACGTAGATTTTAAATCAGCTGATGGCTTAGTGATATCTCACGGCCCAGCCCTTAACGGTTCATCTGCGAGCGCACCTCATGAAAAAATCAGTCTCCCTGGCCTCGCGTATCGGTCTTGGCTTTGCCGCTATCGTCTCGTTACTCATCCTGATCACTGCTGTGGGTATTCAACGGGTTGGGTTTATCGACAACACCCTGGAAAATGTCAGCGACAACGCAGCGAAGGTGCAACGCTACGCGATCAACTTTCGCGGCAGTGTTCACAACCGCGCCATCGCCATTCGTGATGCGGTGCTGGTTAACACTGACGCGCAATTGGACGTGCACCTGAATGAAGTCACCAGCCTGGAGCGGGCCTACGCCGATTCGGCAGTGCCTTTGGACCAGTTGTTCACAAAAGCTGGCGTGACGCCTGAAGAACAGCAGATGCTGCGCGCCATCAAAGAGATTGAAAAGCAGACGCTGGCGTCCACGCAGGCGGTGATTACGCTGCGCCGCGCCGGTGATATTGCGGGTGCGCAGGCGATGTTGCTGCGACAAACGTCCGGCGACTACAGCGAGTGGTTGAAGCGTGTCAACGCACTGATCGACTATGAAGAGGCGTCGATCAAGGCGCAGCTCGGTGAGGTGCAAACCACCGCCAGCCAGTTTCGCGGGTTGATGCTGCTGGCGACCGGCATCGCGCTGCTGTTGAGCATTATTTTGGCGGTGTCGATCATTCGCTTCGTCAAATCAACCTTGGGCGCCGAGCCGACCGACGTCGCCCAGGCTATCCAGCGCCTGGCGGCGGGCGACCTGCACCAGAGCATTGTGACCGCTTACCCGAACAGTGTGATGGGCGTGTTGAAAACCGCGCTCAGCCGCTTGGCGGACACCATCACTGAGGTGCGGGCTGCGGCCCATGAGGTCAGCCAGTCGTCGTCGAAGATGCTCGGCGTGTCATCGACCAACAATGACCACATCAGCCTGCAAACCCACGAGGCCGAGCAGGTGGCAGCGGCCATCACGCAAATGGCCGCAACGGTGACTGAGGTCGCAGGCTATGCCTCGCAAGCAGCGGACGCCACGCGCCTGGCTGACGCTGAAGTTGAGGTCGGTAACCGCCTGGTCGAAGAGACCACACAGGCCATCGAACAACTCGCCAGCACCCTGGTCGACACCACCAGCACGGTGGAGCAGGTGTCTGCGCACAGTGAGCGGATTGAGTCGGTGATCGAGGTGATCAACTCAATCGCGTCGCAAACCAACCTGCTGGCGTTGAACGCCGCCATTGAAGCCGCGCGTGCCGGTGAACACGGCAGAGGGTTTGCGGTGGTGGCCGATGAAGTCCGCTCGCTGGCCAACCGTACGCAGCAGTCAACACAGGAAATTCGCGACATGATCAGCACGCTGCAAAGTGGCACCGAAACGGCTGCACAAACCATGCGTGACAGTTGCGAGCTGGCCAGCAGCACCGTGGCGCAAACACGCAAGGCGCAAGGCGCGTTGTCCAAGATCAGCCAGGAGGTCGGCGCGATCAACCACATGAACGCGCAAATCGCCAGTGCGGCTATCCAGCAAAAAGCCGTGGCTGAAGACGTTGCGCACAACATAACGCGCATTCACGGCTCAACCGTGAAGTCGGCAACTGGCTCCAAAGAGGTCGCAACCGCGAGCCATGAGCTGGCTCAGTTGGCTGATCGGTTGGCGCAGAAGGTGGCCTTTTTCAAAGGTGCTTAGGGCGTGACCGTGGCGCTGCCGCGTTGGCAGGTGTGGTTTACCAGGGCAGGCGCTCGCCGTCATAGGCAAAAAAATTGCCAGTGTCGGCGGGCTCCAGGCGGTCAATCAAACTCAGCAGCTCACGCGCCGCCACACTCGCGGGCCTGGCAGCGGCCGCACCGCTGAACGGCTTGGACAGGTCCGAAATAACCGTGCCAGGGTGCAGGCTCAGCAAGCGGCTCTGTGGGCGTGTGCGTTGGAGTTCGATGGCGGCGGTTTTAATCAGCATGTTCAGCGCCGCCTTCGAGGCGCGGTAGGCGTACCAGCCGCCCAATCGGTTATCGCCGATACTGCCCACCTTGGCCGAGAGCATCGCCATGGCGCCTGCGGGGGCGAGCAGTGGCAGAAACTGACGCAACACCTGCGCCGGGCCGAACGTATTGACCTGAAACACCGCCTTCAGCGCTTCTTCGTCAATCGAAGCGTAGGTTTTTTCCGGCTTGATTGCACCACGGTGCAGCAAGCCTGCGGCGTGCACGATCAACCCGTAAGGCGCCTCGCCGGCGAGTGCTGCAGCCGCTTTGGCGATGCTCTCGGGGTTTGCAAGGTCCAACTCAGGCACGGTTTGCCGGCCCAATTCACGCACACCCACGCACTGTGGGTCCTGCTTGAGCAGCTCGCAAAACGCCGAACCGAGTGCGCCGCTTGCGCCGATCACCAACGCACGGTAGCCATCGCCAAGGGAGTTCATCGTGAAGGTCTCGCTCATCGGGTTTCTCCGGCGCGTCAGTGATGCAAAACAGCAGGTGCCGCCCGGTTAAGGGCGCCGTTCAATCAGCTGCAAAAATTCGTGTCGCGTGGTCGCTGAATCGCGGAACGCGCCCAGCATCACCGAGGTGATCATCGCTGAGTTTTGCTTTTGCACGCCGCGCATCATCATGCACATGTGCTTGGCTTCAATCACCACCGCCACGCCTGCGGCCCCGGTGATGTGCTGCAGGGCATCGGCGATTTGCCGGGTCAGGTTTTCCTGTATCTGCAAGCGCCGCGCGAACATGTCGACAATGCGCGCAACCTTCGACAAGCCCACTACTTTGCCGGTGGGAATATACGCCACGTGCGCTTTGCCGATGAAGGGCAGCAGGTGGTGTTCGCACAATGAATACAGTTCTATGTCGCGCACGATGACCATTTCATCGTTTGACGATTCGAACAGCGCCCCATTGATCACCTCTTCAAGGTTCATCGTGTAGCCGTTGCACAGGTACTGCATGGCTTTGGCTGCACGTTTGGGCGTGTCCAGCAGCCCTTCGCGCTCGGGGTTCTCGCCGACGCCGACTAGAATTTCACGGTAATGCTCGGCTAATGATGGGTTCACGTGGGTTCCTCGAAAGCATGCTGCACTTGATCTGACGCCCCACCCTTGTCAGTGGGCGCGCGCCGGTTACGTTTGGTTTGATTGGGTATCGGCGCCGGGCGTTCTAAGGTGGTTTGGTGTTCACGTTGGTCGGCTGCCCCGGCGCACTTTTTGGCTGCGGCACTGCGCAGGCATCATCGCGACAACGGCGGCTGCCATCCGGGTGAGGCAGCCAGTTCAAATGCGGGCGTACGCGGCAGAACAGCCGATAAACGAGGGTCAGCAACGGCCTGATCGGTCGCCAGGCGAGGGGCGCGGCCCACCGCCCCAAACCGGCTGCGCGCCAGCTCCACAAGGTCGCGTCCAGGCCGGTTACCCAGTGCCCATCGGCGAACCGCGCGTGCAGTGAGTCCTGCATCTGCTCAAGCGTGAAGCCGAATGCCCTCGCGTCGAATGCTTCGTGGCTGATGTCGACCAACACCAGGCGCGTGTCCAGGGCGCGTCGGCGCAACAACTGCACTTCGCGCGCGCAGAGAGGGCATTCACCGTCAAAGTAAAGCGTCAGCGGCCATTGCTCTTTCTTGTACATGATTGGTTGTCTTGTATAGGTTTTGTACAAGATAGGCCTAAACAAACAGGCTGACAATGGCTGATTTTTTTGCAAACCGTCAGCGTGAACATCAAACGCTGACCAATGCGTTGCGCTTGGTTAGAATTGCCGCCCGATATGCCTTGCCACCTTTATCCGAGCAACATACGGCTGTCTATGGGGACAACAATGGCAAGCAGTCGCGCGCGGTTTACCGAAGGCAGTGTTTCGCGCCACGTGGTGGTGATGGCGAGTACCAGCGCCTTGAGCCTGTTCGCGGTGTTCCTGGTCGACATCCTCACCCTGGTCTACGTTTCGATGCTGCACGCACCGCAGTTGCTGGCTGCTGTCGGCATCGCCAAGGTGTTGATTTTTCTGAATGGCGCGCTGGCCAACGGGCTGATTATCGCGGCGGCTTCGGTGCTGTCCGAGCGTATTGGGCATCGCGCCAGCAAAGCCCAGTCACAACTCACGGCCAGCCTGATGCTGTGGGTGGTGCTCGTGTGTGCGCTGTGCGCCGCCGTGCAACTCGCGCTGCTGGCGCCGATTACCCATTGGCTGGGCGCACAGGCCGAGGTGTACGACGCGGCACGCCGCTTTATCTGGCTGACCTTGCCGTTCAGCGTGTTGCAGTCGGCCATGCAGATGGCCGCGCAAATGCTCAGGGCCGCCGGCCACAGCCAGCGCGCGCTGTGGTTGGTGCTGTCCGGCGCGGCTACGTTGGCAGTCGCAGACCCGTTGCTTATTTTCGGGTTGGGCCTGGGGCTGGACGGCGCCGGTATCGCGTACGCGCTCTCGGCGCTGGTGTCGGCGGGGCTGGGGCTGTGCTGGGTGCGACGGCATATCGGCATGGCGGCATCGGTCAGCCTGAAACGCCTGCGCGTGCACGGGCGACGGATCTTTCGTGTGGCGCTGCCCGCGATGGTGGCGAATCTGGCCACGCCGGTGGGCTTGGCGTACCTGGTGTCGAGCGTGTCGGTGTACGGCACATCGGCGCTGGCGGCGATGGCCGTGCTGGACCGCGTGATGCAGTTTTGCTTCTGCGCTTTTTTTGCCCTGCCGAGTGCATTGGCGCCGGTGCTTGGCCAGAATATCGGTGCCCGGCTGGACCAGCGGGTCAACGCCGCGATTACCTTCACGCGGCGCCTGGTGGTGGCTTACGGCATGGTGATCTGGGCGGTGCTGCTTGCATCATGCGCTATGATTGCCGACTTCTACGGCCTGCAAGGCGAGGGGCGTGAGCTGTTCCTCGCGTTCTGCCGGATTGGCGCCGGCCTGTGGGTGATCATCGGCCTGGACTTCGTAGCGATTGCGGTGTTCGTGACCATGCGGCGCGCTTGGCTGGTGGCGGCCTTCGCCTGGCTGCGCGCAACCGTCGGCACGCTGCCGTTCGTGTATGGCGCCACGCACCTGTTCGGCAGCAGCGGGGCGATGCCGGGCATGTTGACCGGCAATGCGCTGATCGCAGTGATGTCGACGTTTACCGCATCGCTCGCAGCGCGCAGGTTTTTTGCAAGACGGGCCCAGCCGACACGCGCTGGGGAAAGTTGAATGCAGCGGTTATCGGATATTTATGTCAGTTGACGAGTCAGGGATCGAATCAGACGAAGAGCTACAGCCCAAGCGCCGCCGCGCGCCCAAGGGCGAAATGCGCAGAACCGCATTGCTGGATGCCGCAACCTTGATTTTTGCGCGCGATGGTTATTCGAGTTCTTCGATGCGTGACGTGGCGGCACTTGCCGGGATTACCACGGTGGGTTTGTTGCACCACTTTGCCAACAAGGAAGCGCTGCTCAAGGCGTTGTTGGAGCGCAGGGATGAACGGGTGGTTTCACGCTTTCACGAATTGACCATCGAGTTGACGCTGGAGGGTTTCCTGAAGTTTTTGCGCCAAAGCATGCGCTTCAGCATTCAGGATGCTGCCGAGTGCCAGGCGTCACTGGTGATGAACACCGAGAGCTTGTCGCACACACACCCGGCGTGGTCCTGGTACAAGGAGCGTTTTCACCTGACGCACCAACACGCGCGTGGGCATTTGACCGCGTTGATCGAAGCCGGTGAGATTCGCCAGGATGTAGACGTCAAGGCAGTCGCACAAGAGATCTTTTCGATGATGGACGGCTTGCAGATTCAGTGGCTGAGGTGCCCGGAAGGCGTCGATGTGATGGCCGTCTTTGATGGCTATGTGCGGCGGTTGGGAAGGGACATGCAAGCTCATCCCTGAGCCTGTATGCGCGACCTTAGTAGGTCTGTGAAGCGCTGACCTGCACCGCTTTGCGCAGTGGCAACGGCAGCGGGTTGCTGTCGCGGGTGGTCAGGTGTTCGGGGAACAAAGTGGTCAAGGTGCGATTCAGCGTCAGGTTCTGCGAGTCAGCCCCTACCAGAATCTTGAACGTGCCGGCATCCACGTCCCAGCTGTCGGTTTTGTCGACGTAGTAGGCCAGCGAGCGCGAGTCGATCGGGATGCTCACCGTCTTGCTCTCGCCAGGCTGCAAGTACACCTTGGTAAAGCCCTTGAGTTCTTTTTGTGGGCGGTCGACCGCAGGTTTCACCGGTTGCACATAAAGCTGCGCCACCTCAAACCCGGCTTTATCGCCCGTGTTGGTCAGGGTGAAACTCACATCAACCGTCGAACCCGGGGCCATCACGTTGTTCGACAACTTCAAGTCGCTGTAGCCGAACGTGGTGTAGGAGAGGCCAAAGCCGAACGGGTAAAGCGGCTGCGCGTGCTTCTTGTCATAGCCGCGATAACCCAGGTACAGGCCTTCGCTGTAGGTCATTTCGGTCAGCGGGTTGGCGCCACGGTAGGCGGCCGGGTCCGGGTACGAGGCATAGCTTGGGTTGTCTTCAATCTGCTTGTCGATGGTCACCGGCAGCTTGCCCGACGGGTTGACCTTGCCATACAGAATTTCGGCCAGCGCCTGCCCGCCTTGCTGGCCCGGGAACCAGGCTTGCAAGGTTGCGCCGACTTTTTTCGCCCACGGCTGCATGTCCGCCACGCCGCCGCCGTGCATCACTACCACCGTATTGGGGTTGGCCTTGGCAACTTGCTTGATCAGCTCTGCTTGTTGATCGGGCAGCGCGTAGCCATGGTCGGAACCTTCGCCTTCATTCTCGTAGTTGGTGCCGACAGCCACCACCACCGCATCGTATTTCGACAGGTCCGGCGCAGGGCGCAGACCGGCCCAGCTCATCTGCACGCCGGTGACGCCGCCGAGTGCCGGAATAAAGTTGCCCTGCACACGTTGGTATTCAAGCTTTACGCTGTAAGACTTGCCGGCTTTCAGCGAGGCCGTCTTGCCGGAGGTGGTGAGGGCGTTGACCACGTCTGCGGAGTACGGCACGCCGTCGCTTTGCAGCACCAGTTCATCGTTGACCCACAGTTTGTACGGGCCGTCTGCGCGCACCTTGAACACTTGCGGGCCGGAGAGCGTCGGTTTCACGACGGCGGTAAACCGTGCAGAAAACGCACCCGGGTTCGGGCTGAAGCCTGCAACAGCCGTCGTGCCCGCTTGGGTGATGTTGGTGCCAGTGGTCCAATCCAGGTTTACGCCAGGTTCCACGCGTGTTATCGCAGGCGAGCCGGAAAAGCTGGTGTTGGTGTAGTACTCGGCTTTCACCCCGGCGTTGCTGATTTCATTGCTACCGGTGGCAGGTTGTAACCACGCCGAGCTTTGTGGGTTGAGGCTCAGCTCTGGCAGGTACGTAACGTTGGCGCTGCTCGCGGCCAGTTGCTGCAAGCCGCTCAGCTCAGTCACGTAGCTGTTGGGTGGCGAGTTGGCGGTGCCGAACGGCGAGGCCGGTGCGTCGTGTGCCCAATTGCCAATCACCGCGATCTTGGCCGTGCGCGCCAGCGGCAACAGCGGCTTGCCGCCGCTGGTGTTTTCGTTGCGCAGCAGCACGATGCCTTCACGGGCCGCATTCAATGACGCGCGTTGGCCATATTCTGGATGGTCGAGCGTTTTGGCGGTGTTGAGGTGTTCCTGGAAGTCGTAGCTGACGATGGCGCGCAGGTTGCGCTTGACCTTGTCGTCGATCACGTTCTGCGTCAGTTGCCCGCTCCACACGTAAGGCAGCAGATTGGCTTCGGTAAATTGCAGGCCCGACGGCATGTCGATGTCGGTGCCGGCCCACGCGCCTTTGAAGGCGTTGTGAATCGCGTTGAAGTCGCTGATCACGCTGCCCTGGTAGTTCCATTCACCCTTGAGCACATCAGTAATCAGGTGGTGGTTTTCACAGGCGTAGTCGCCATTGACCTTGTTGAAGCCGCACATGATCGACGCCACGTTGGCGTTTTTCACCATCGACTCAAAGCCCGGCAGGTACAGCTCGCGCAAGGTGCGTTCGTCGACGATAACGTTAACCGCCTGGCGGTTGGCTTCCTGTTCGTTGGCCAGGTAATGCTTGCCGCTCGCCTGAATACCCTGCGCCTGAATGCCGTTGACAATCGCCGGTGCGAGCACCGCGCCGAGGAACGGGTCTTCGCCACTCACGTACTCGGCCGAACGGCCGTTGTACGGCGTGCGGTACAGGTTAACCCCAGGCGAGAGCATCTGTTGCCCACCCGAGATGCGCGTCTCATAGGCGATGGCCAGGCCGAATTCCTTGGCCCGGTTGATGCTCCAGGTAGCAGCCAGCGCGGACTGCGAAGGGTACTGCGCACCAAACGTCGCGTTGTTGACGTGCACGCCCATCGACGAGTCATACGCCACCGTGCCCTTGATGCCCCACTTGAGCAGCGGTGGAATCATGTGGCCGTCGTTAACCCGCGTGAAATTGATCTTTTCCGACAGGTTCATGTTGTCGAGGATAGAACTCACCCGCGCTTCGACGGCATTCCCCGTGGCCGGGGTTACGGCAGCGAGTGCAAGGTTGGCCTGGGCAATGCCGAAAGCCAACAGGCTTAGCCCCACGGTGTGCTTGAAGGATGGCAAGCTCATGGTCGTTGCCCCTGAGCAGGTGCGTCGTCGGTGTCGACCGGTGCATCAATCACAGCAGACGCGCCCGTTTGCTTGGCGTGGCCAATATTGGCAGCACCGCTCAGTTGATCGCGTTGGGCCTCGACCTGTTGCCGAACCTGTTGTTCGGCAGTGGCGCTCGTTGTTGAATCTGCCGCCAGGGCATAGCAACCAGGCGCGCACAGCAGTGCGGCGCTTAAAAAAGACAATAAGGGTCTGTTCATCGATGCATCTCGACTAAGGGGTGGGCACGGAAAAAGGATCAACAGTGCGCAGACTGTCGATCGGTCGAGCAATGAGTCTCTGGAACACAGTTAAAAGTTCAGGCGGGGATAAAATATTCTTTAACGCGGGGATATTAAATACTGGCACTGTGGTTTTGCTTGCTGAATGTAATTTTTTAGCAGGCTGAACTAAGGGGTTCAGGTGTTTTATTGGTTATTTATTGCTTATAGGTACGAAATTTTGACTTTTTATGGTTTCTATGTCGGCTTTTGTTAACGATTAATTGCTTTTTAATAAACCTAATTGTAGTTAGGTTTAGTGATCTGTTAAGCTTTTCAGTCTGGAAAAGCCCTAACTGTTTTTAGTGCTTAATAAATTCTATTATGACGAAAATGAGGCCGTAAGTTGCCGTGCGTAATGGTGTCGTTAAACTCTTTATGAAACTGCTCATACACAGTGCCGAAGTTTTAATTAGAGGCACTTAATGACCCGAAACGTGTCGCGGTAACACGCATACGCCGCAGATTCGCTTTATCTTTATGTGGGAGCGGGCTTGCTCGCGATTGCGGAGTATCAGTTGAAAAATACTTATCTGACACACCGCAATCGCGAGCAAGCCCGCTCCCACAAAAGCGCTTTTGATCCGGGGCGCGCCCTCAGCGCATCTGCAAAATAATCGGGCTGCTGCTGGCCGGGTCAGTCCCCTCACGCAGCTTGCCCACCGCTTTTGCATCCACCGCACCGCCGTGGTTGCCCCACGTACTGCGCATGTAAGTCAGCACCTGCGCAATCTCCTGATCGGACAACTGCTCACGAAACGCCGGCATGCGATAGGCATCCGGCACGCCAGCCGCCACCACCCGTTGTGAGCCGTTGAGGGTGATGTTGATCGCCGAAGCGCTTTCCTTGGCGAGTGCCGAAGTGGCACCGGCCAGTGGCGGCATCCATTCAGGCTGGCCCTTGCCGTCCAGGCCATGGCACGACGCGCAGCGGGTGGCGTAGGTGTGGGCGCCCGGCACCTCCGGGCGCGCGTCTGCGGCCACCGCCTGGTACTGCCACGGTGCACCGTCACGCTGCGGGTCGCCAGGCAGTGACTTCAGGTAACGGGCGATGGCCGCCAAGTCGTCGTCGGCCATGAACTGCGTGGAGTTGTTGAACGCTTCAGTCATCGAGCCGTAGACCACCGCATGCTGGTTGCGCCCGGTCTTGAGAAATTGCACGATCTGCGCCTCGCTCCAGCGCCCCAGCCCGGTGTTGGGGTCTTGGCGCAGGCTCGGTGCGTACCAGCCGTCGAGCAAACCGCCGGCAAGGTAGGGCTTACCCGACTCGTCCAGCGCCTTTTCGTTAAAGGCCAGGCCGCGCGGGGTGTGGCAACTGCCGCAATGGCCGGGGCCCTGGACGATATACGCGCCACGGTTCCACAGCGCATCCTGCTCGGGTTTGGCGACGTAGGCTGCGGTGGGCGCGAACACGCCGTTCCACAGCGCGATCGGCCAGCGCAGGTTGAGCGGCCAGGGAATACCGCTGGGGATATTCGCTTGCTCGGCCGGTTCCACGCCCTTCATGAAGAAGGCGTAAAGCGCACGCATGTCGTCGTCGCTGAGCTTGGCATACGAAGGGTAGGGCATGGCCGGGTAAAGCCTGCGCCCACCCGGTGCGACGCCGTGGCGCACGGCGCGGTCGAAGTCGCCTAGGCTGTAGGCGCCGATGCCGTGGCTGCGGTCGGGCGTGATGTTGGTGGCGTGAATCGCGCCCAACGGCGTGGCCATTTCCAGGCCGCCAGCGAACGGCGCCTTGCCTGGCAAACTGTGGCAGGCCACGCAGTCGCTTAGGCGGGCGACGTACTCGCCGCGGCTTATCAGCGCCGGGTCGAAACTGGCGGCGGGTTGTTGTTCAAATGGCGAGGCAGGCTCGCGGGTGACGTACCAGGCCAGCAGGCCTGCGGCGACCACGCAGGGCAGCGCCAGCCAGCCTGCGGTTCTTGCGAATCGGCGGTTGTTCATGGGCAATCCCTGTCGGTTAGCTAAAGGTGTATCGGCTTAATGGCAAACTGCGGATGCGTTGGCCGGTCAGTTGCGCCACTGCGTTGGCCACGGCTGGCGCCACTGCGGGCAACGGAGGCTCGCCGACACCGCCCATTTTTTCGCCACTTTCGATAATCTTTACGTGCACCTGCGCCATACGCGACAGCGGCAGGATCGGGTAAAGGTCGTAGTTGCGCGCGCGTGGTTTGCCGTCCACGTACACCGCTTCCTCAAGCAACGTTTGCGATAACCCCAAGGCCACCGCGCCATTCACCTGCGCTTCAACAATCGCCGGGCTGACGATGCTGCCCGGGTCGATGGCCTCCCATATGTGATGCACCTTGACTTGCCCACTCTCAATCGAGACTTCGGCGATCACTGCCGCGTGCGAACCAAACGGCGAAGCCATCGCCACACCGCGTGCGCGTCGGCTGCCGTCTTCGGCGGTATAAGGGCCACGCTTCCAGCCACCAGACAGCTCGCCCACGGCGTTCAGCAAGGTGGTCAGGCGCGGGTTATCGCGCAGCAGGTGCAGGCGCAGTTCGTACGGGTCGTGGCCACCTTTGTCGGCCAGTTCATCAAGGAACGCTTCGTAGAAAAAGTCGTTCAGCGAGTTGCCCACCGAACGCCAGTAGCCGAGCATGGCCGGGCCTTTGACGTAGATCTGTGCAATGCGTTTGTTGGCGATGGCGTAAGCCTTGCCCGTCAAGCCTTCAAGGGCGGTTGGGTCGATTTTTTCGCCCTGTTTGCCGGCGATGCCTTCGGTGGGGCCTTCGGTGGCGCTGACCGCTTCGATTGCGACCGGCAGGCCTTGTGCGTCCAGCGCGGCGCGAAACTTGACCACGGCGACCGGGCGCAGTGTGTCGCGCAGGAACTCTTCTTCACGGCTCCAGATCAGCTTGATCGGGCGGCCCACGGCCTTGGCCAACGCGATGGCCTGCGGGTACGGGCTGGCCGAGTCATACAGAAAATGCCGGCCGAAAAAGCCGCCGAGCAACGGCGAATGCAAAGTGACTTGTTCGATGCTCAGCCCGGCGCGTTTGGCGATGTCGGCACGGAACATGTCGGGCGCCTGGTTGGGCAGCCATATGTCCAGCGAACCGTCCGGGTTGAAGCGTGCCAGCGCAGAAGGCGGCTCCAGCTGGGCATGGTTGAGGTACTGGTTGTGGTAGGTGGCTTCGACCTTGGTTTTGGCGCCTGCCAACGCGGCTTCCACATCGCCAGCGTGCTCATCCTCACGCACCGGGCCTTGCTGGGCGGCAAGAAAATCGCGGTGCCGGTCGCTGGAAAAATCTGCCGGCATGGCACGCACGCTTGAGTCGCCAGCCGCTTCCAGCCATTCAACCTGAATCGCTTCGACCGCACGTTTGGCGTGCCACCAACGCTCGGCAACCACCGCCACGGCGCCCGGTAACAGGTGCACCGAATGCACGCCTTTCATGCCCTCAACCTGCGCCTGGTTGCGCAAACTGCCGACCGTCATGCCCAGGCGTGGCGCATGCTGGACGGCGGCGTGGAGCATGCCGTCGACGATCAGGTCGATGCTGTATTGCGCCTTGCCGGTGGATTTATCGTAGGCATCCAGACGCTTGACCGGCTTGCCGATCCAGCGGAACTGGCTCGGGTCACGCAGCGTGATGGTCGAAGGGTCTGGCACGGGCATGTCGAGGGCGCGACCGGCCAACTCGCCGTAGCCCAGCGAACGGCCCGAAGCGGCGTGCACCACGCGGCCCGGCGTTGTGCTCAACTGCGCCACCGGCACGCCCAATTGCTCGGCGCCGGCCTGCAACAGCATCGCCCGCGCCAGCGCGCCCAGGCGGCGCATGGTCGGGTAGCTCATGCGTACCGACATGCTGCCGCCGGTGATGCGCATACCATTTTCCATCACCACGTAAGCTTCGCCGGGTGGCGCGGCCTCGACCACGAAGGTGGCGGGGTCGGCGTCGAGTTCTTCACCGACAATCTGCGCCATCGCCGTGTGCGTGCCTTGGCCGCCTTCCATGAACGGGCTGAGCAGACGCACACTGCCGTCCGGGCGAATCTCAAGAAACGCCGGCACCTGAGTGCCGCGCTCTGCGGCGCCAGCCGTGGCGGCCTGCACCCTCGATGAGCCGAGTGGCAGGCCGAAGCCGATCACCAGCGCGCCCACGGCGGTACTCGCCAGAAAGCGTCGACGGGACACATTCACCGGCTCGCTGAAGGGCAAAGTGTCGGTGGAGTCGTTGCGAATATTCATCAGGCGCTTCCTTTCGCCAAGTCATGCACGGCCGTGCGAATGGCGTTATAGGTGCCGCAGCGGCACAGGTTGACCATCGCCGCTTCGATCTGCGCATCACTCGGCGCCGGGGTGTGCTTGAGCAGCGCGGTGGCCGCCATCACTTGCCCGGATTGGCAATAACCGCATTGCGCCACTTGGTGCTCGACCCAGGCCGCGACCACGCGCTTGCCCACCTCATCGGCCTCAACCGCTTCAATGGTGGTGATCTCGCGACCCACCACGCCGGCCACCGGCGTCACGCAGGAGCGCACCACGTTACCGTCCACCAGCACCGAGCAGGCGCCACATTGGGCCAGGCCGCAGCCGTATTTGGTGCCGGTCAGCCCCAGGTTGTCGCGGATCACCCATAACAACGGGGTGTCGGCGTCGGCGTCGACCTGATAGGCCTGTTGGTTGATTCTTAGCTCCATGACTCACCTGCTGATCATCGGTTGGTGTGGCTTTTTTTAGAATGGGGGGTGTTAGCTGGCGTCGATCGCCATTGGCGGGCCTGGGTGATTGCAACTGGCCACTTATCATAGAACTCTAGACTACGTGGCAGCGCCTATCTATGCGGGCGCCGATAATTCGGAGGATCAGGCAAGCATTCAACAGGAATGCACTACTGCGCAGGTTGCCAGCGCGTAGGCCTTTGCTGATCCGGGCCTGCGCGCCGCACTTTTTTTGATTCTCTTGATCTATCCCTGTCACGACCGCGCCCATTTCGGGCGCGCACAGCAGCCAGACCCGGTGCCGATGGATCGAACCTTAATCACTCTTATCAACCGATGGCCGCTGGTGTTTGCGGCGCTGTGGCTACTCTGTGCCAGCGGTTGCAGCCAACAACAAGGCCGCGACATCGCCACGCAATTCAGCCAAGGCAAGCCCGATGAGTTTTTCCAGACCAGCGTTGATCGCATGGCCACCTTGAGCATGCGGGACAACCTGCAAAGCCTGTATCTGCTGATGAACAAGCTCTACCTGCGCAACCCCAACCAATGGCGCCAGGCGGGCTACCCGGATGCGGTGACGGCCGCGCGGCAGATCCGCCAGGCCATCGAGAACCGCCAACCGCTGCCGGCGCTTGGGGACCGGCGCGACTTGGCGGCATTGAGTTATTCACTGAGCGCCGATTTTCGCGGCGATCGGGTCGGCGCGTTTATCTATGCCATCGGCAGCATGCTGGTGACCGCGCACGGCGGGCGTACCCGGTTTTATGTGACCGACTCAATCAACCCGCAATTTGTCAGCAACGCTGCGCGCAATATCGAGAAAGCCACCTGGCTGCTCAGCCAGCGCCAGGATGCCAACGGCGTGTTGCTGTTGTTTTCCAATGAGCTGTCGGAGGAGGGCAGCAACCTCAGTTTTGCCGTCGAGTTCGGCAAGATCGTCGCGCGCCTGGACCTGCTCACGCAGATGCTCGACGAGCGCTACCGACGTATCGGTCTTAACTACGCGCAGAGCTTGTTGTTGATGAACTTTTTGCCGGTGCAATGACGCTGCACAGCTCAAGCAGTGCGGCGTTTCCTGTTCTCACGTAGGAAGTGGCCTATCTTGCAGGTCGTCGCTTGAAACACCTGTCGGTCGGCAATAGCCTCGGACGTTTCTTGAAGATGAGTGCCTGCCTTGGGTAAGCAAAAAACGCATTGGCCGACTGACCGCGAGGTTCGTCTGCGCTTCATCCTCTTCGCCGTACTCGACGTAGCGAGTGCCCAAGGTGCGCCTGCCGAAGTGCTGCTGCCTGCACACAAGCTACTGAGTAACAAGCCGACGCAGGCGCAGTTATGCGACAGCCTCGCCGCCGTTTTGGCCTGCGAAGAGATGGCCGGGTTCAGGTTTGCGCAGGGCACGGAGGCCGACGATGTGATGCGCTCGCTGGCAGGCGTGACTTGAGGCGCCTGGAGCTGGCGTTGAGGTGGTTTTAGGGCAGTTGGATCAGATGCGCGCTTTTTGTGGGAGCGGGCAGTGGTAAGGGCGCAAGCCATCCTGGCCCCCTTGCTCCGGCATCATTTTACTGGCATTGTTTGCGCAATTGGTAATTCTTCCCATTTGAGAATTTTTTGCGCATGCATGACATTCCGGCCGCGCTGGGCGATGGCGCCCGTCAGCAGATCCTTACGGCAATGTACAGCGAGCACCACGGCTGGTTGTACGGCTGGCTGCGCAAAAAACTCGGTTGTTCGCAGCACGCTGCCGACCTCGCGCATGACGCGTTTATCCGCGTCTTGATGCTGGCCGAGCCGCAACATATCAAGGAGCCCCGCGCCTTTCTCGCCACCACCGCCGGGCGTTTGCTGATTGATGGGGCGCGGCGGCGGCGCATCGAAAAAGCCTACATGCAAGCCCTGGTTATCCAGTGCGAAGACGCCGGCATGCCCGACCCGGCGGCGATTCATGTGGCGCTGCAAGCCTTGGAGCGCATCGCCGAGATGCTCGCCGGCCTGCCCGCAAAAACCCGTGAAGCGTTCTTGTTGAGTCGGCTTGATGGGCTGACCTACAGCGAAATCGCCATGCGCCTGGACGTGTCGGCCAGCACCGTCAAAAACTACATCTCCACGGCGCTGGTGCACTGCTACCACAGCCTGCATGCGGCGGACCCGCTGTGATGAACTCGGAACACATCATCCAGCAAGCGGCGAATTGGCTGACGCAACTGCAAGACGAAGACGTCACTGATGCCGACCGCCAGGCCTACACCACGTGGTACCACGCCGACCCGCGCCACGCCGTGGCGATCGAACGCATGCGTTGCCTGTGGGGCGACTTCGAGACCTTGCCCGCGCAACCGGCGCGCATCGCGTTGAATCGCGCGTTCGCCGCGCCGCGCGCTCGGGGTGCTCAGGTACTCGGTGTGCTTGGCGGTGTGCTGGGCGTCGTGCTGTGTGGCTGGTTGGGTGTGCAACAGCTGCCGGTGTGGATGGCCGACCAGCGCACCGGCGTCGGTGAACGCCGGCAAATCGCCCTCGAAGACGGCAGTCAGTTGCAGCTCAACAGCAACTCGGCCGTCGACGTGAAGTTCGACGGCCACCAACGTGTGATCGAACTGCTGCAAGGCGAGTTGTGGGTCGACGTGGCCAAGGACGCGCAACGGCCCTTCGTGGTGCGCACCGATCAAGGCACCGCCACCGCGCTGGGCACGCGTTATCTGGTCAAGCGCGCGGCGGACGGCAGCACCGTGGTCACGGTAATCGAATCCAGTGTGGCGGTTAAAGGCCAGGCGACGCAGGGCGTCAATGTCGTGGCAGGCCAGCGTTCTGTCCTCAAGCATGGCCGCGCCCAAGCGCCGCAAGCGATTGGCAACGCCGACCCGGACGCGTGGACGCGCGGCCTGCTCAAGGTCAACGACCAGCCATTGAGCGAGGTGCTGCAAACCCTGGCCAGCTACCGCCACGGGCTGCTGCGTTTCGATGCGCAGGCCTTGCAAAACCTGCGGGTGTCCGGTGTGTTCAAGCTCGACGACACGGCGGCAGCGCTCTCGGCGCTCGCCGATAACCTGCCGATTCAAGTCGAGTACTTCACCGATTTACTGGTGGTGGTCAAGCCGCGCTAGCTCAACGTGGGGGCTGGCGCAGGCGTTTGTATAAGGTATTGCGGCTGACCCCCAGCTCGCGCGCCAAGTGCGAAATGTTGCCGCCAGCCGCCCTCAAGCGCTGCGCCAGGTCGCTGCTGCCATCCGCATCCGCATAGGCATAGGCACCTGCAGGCGCAGAGCGTGGCGTGGCGACGTGCAAGTCCACAAAAAAATCATCCGGCAGATGCTCCGGGCGCACAGGCTGTTCCTCGGCCATGGCCAGCGCCACCTGCAACACACTGCTGACCTGTCGCAAGTTCCCCGGCCACGGATGCTGCTCAAACAACGCCAGCACCTCGCTGCTCAGCCCGGCCCACTGGGTCGGTTCGCGGTGCTGCTGCCACAACTGCTGGAACAGCGCCTGCTTGTCGGTACGCTCGCGCAGCGGTGGCAGCTCCAGCGTCAGGCCGCCGATGCGGTAGTACAAGTCCTCACGAAAGCGCCCGGCCTGCACCCATTCGCGTAGCGCGCGGTTGGTCGCAGAGATAATCCGCAAGTCCACCGCGAACAGCTCGCTGCTGCCCACCGGCTGCACGCAGCGCTCCTGCAACACGCGCAACAGGCGGGCCTGGGTCGGCAGCGGCATATCGCCGATTTCATCCAGAAACAACGTGCCTTTGTCGGCCTTGCGGATCAGGCCGATGCTGCCTTTCTGATTGGCGCCGGTGAAGGCGCCTTTTTCGTAGCCAAACAACTCCGATTCGACCAACTCCGCCGGAATCGCCGCACAGTTCACCGCGATAAACGCTTGGCCGCTGCGCGAACTGGCGTGGTGCAGGGCTTTGACGAAGACCTCTTTGCCGACCCCGGTTTCGCCGTGTATCAACAGCGGAATGTCTTTTTCCAACAGGCGCTCGGCCTGGCGCACGGCTTTTTCCACACGCACGTCGCCAAAATGCAAAGTGTTGAGGCCAATCGAGGTTGGCTTTGGCGGTGGTGGTTTGCTGAACACGCGCGCCTGCACGGGCGTCAGCCTTGGACGTTTGAGCACACATTGAAACCGGTTGCGCCCCGCCGCCTGCAATGAAAACGGCAGGCCTTCCGGCTGATTCAATAATTCCAACAGCGACACCTTGAACACGCTGTCGATCAGCACCCGCGACACACTGATGCCGAGCAAATTATCGGCGCGACGGTTGGCCGACAGCACTTGGCCGCTGTCATCAAAAATCAGCAGGCCCGCCCACTGGCTGTCGAGGTTGTTCAGGCCAGTGTTAAAGGTCAGTTGAAAATGCTCGCCGCGAAACAGGTTGAGGATCAGCCGGTTTTCCACGGTCTGGCTCATCATCCTGACCATGCCCAAGGTGTGGGAGGGCGGCAAATAGCTGTCGCTGGACACGTCCAGCACCGCAATGATCTCGCGCTGGGCATCGAAAATCGGCGCCGCCGAGCCGGTCATGAAGCGGTTGGCTTTGAGGAAATGCTCGTCGTGCTCGATGTGCACCGCCTGCGCACACGCCAGCGCGGTGCCGATGGCATTGGTGCCGCTTGCACGCTCTTGCCAACTGGCGCCGGGGTTAAAACCGCGCGCCAGCGCAGGCTCGATAAACCGCTGGGTGCCCCACGACGTCAGCACTTGCCCCTGGTTGTCGGCGAGCATGATCAGGCAGTTTGAATTGCTCAGGATGTTTTCGTAGTAGGGCAACACTTCCTGATGGGTGGTTTGCACCAGCGAATGCTGGCTTTCGAGCAGTTGGCGGATGCCCTCGGCGGGCAGTTGGTCAAAGCTGGGGGCGCTCTGATGGTTCAGGCCAAAGGCGCGGCAACGGCGCCAGGAATCCTGGATAAGCGTGTCGTGAGCCAAGGGTTCGGCCATGGTGACCTTCTTTTTATTGTTATTGGGCGTGCACAATCTGGCTGAAAAAACAGGTTAAAACGCTGGGACGGGGCTTGCTCCCGATAGCGGTACATCAGCAACAGCAGTGCTGATTGAACCTCGGCTATCGGGAGCAAGCCCCTCTCACATTTGGATCTGTGTCGCCGATCAATTGTTGTTCAGAACTGTTCATTGTCAACCCGCGTTTGTTCAGTTGTTCAGGCAAATTGTTCACGCCTGAACATCACGATCAAGCCATTTCCTTATGCATCAAGCGCTTGCATTTTTGGCACGAAACTCGCTCTTACGATTGGGCAGATTCATTCCAATAATAAAAAGGGCGTGTCATGTCATTGACCCTGGAACATGTCTCCCGCGTTGTCGAAGGCCAAACCTGGATCGACGACGCCAACCTGCGTTTCGAAGCCGGTTCCTTCAACGTTTTGCTCGGCCGCACCTTGTCCGGCAAAACCAGTTTGATGCGCCTGATGGCCGGCCTCGACAAGCCCGACAGCGGGCGCATTCTGATGAACGGCGTAGACGTCACGCATAAGCCGGTGCGCCTGCGCAACGTGTCGATGGTCTATCAGCAGTTCATCAATTACCCGACCATGACCGTGTTCGAAAACATCGCCTCGCCCTTGCGCCAGGCCGGTGTGTCGAATGAGCTGATCCAGAGCAAAGTGCTCGAAACCGCGAAAATGCTGCGCATCGAGAAGTTCTTGAAGCGCCACCCGCTGGAGCTGTCCGGCGGCCAACAGCAGCGTACGGCGATGGCCCGCGCGTTGGTCAAAGACGCCGAGCTGATCCTGTTCGACGAGCCGCTGGTGAACCTCGACTACAAACTGCGCGAAGAACTGCGTCAGGAAATGCGCGAGCTGTTCAAGGCGCGCCACACCATCGCTATTTACGCCACCACCGAACCCAACGAAGCCTTGGCCCTCGGTGGCACCACCACCATTCTTCACGAAGGCCGGGTGATCCAGAGCGGCAAGGCCGCCGAGGTCTATCACCAGCCGCACAGCGTGCTGGCCGCCGAGCTGTTTTCCGAACCGCCGATCAACCTGATGCCAGGGCGTATCAGCGGCAACGAAGTGAGTTTTGCAAATTTTGTGCACTTCCTGCTGAACGTCGACTTGCGCCCCATCGGTGAAGGCGAGTTTCGCTTTGGTGTGCGCCCCAGCCACATCAGCCTGGTGCCGAGCAACGACGACGACCTGGAGCTGGCGGTGACGGTGGAAGTCGCCGAAATCAGCGGCTCGGAAACCTTCCTGCACGTGCGCAGCGAGCATTTCCTGCTGGTGCTGCACCTGCCGGGAGTGCACGAATACGACGTCGACGCGCCGATCCGCGTGTATATCCCTACCCATAAACTCTTTGTGTTCGATGGCCAGGGCCGCTTGGTCCAGGCGCCCGGGCGCCGTGTCGCGAGGGTTGCCTGATGGCCGAGATCCATTTGCAGAACCTCGCGCACAGCTACAGCCCTGCGCCGAGCGGGCCTGAAGACTACGCGATTCGTGAAATGAACCACGTGTGGGAGCAGGGCGGTGCCTACGCCTTGCTCGGGCCGTCGGGCTGTGGCAAGTCGACCTTGCTGAATATCATCTCCGGCCTGCTCAGCCCCTCGGAAGGCCAAGTGCTGTTCGACCACACCGTGGTCAACCACCTGACCCCGGAAAAACGCAACATCGCCCAAGTGTTTCAGTTCCCGGTGGTGTACGACACCATGACGGTGTTCGATAACCTGGCGTTTCCGCTGCGCAACCAGGGCATGCCCGAGGCGCAAATTCAGCGCAAGGTGCAGGAAATCGCCGAAGTGCTCGACCTGCAAAACCTGCTGGGCAAAAAGGCGCGCAACCTCAGCGCCGATGAAAAACAAAAAGTCTCCATGGGCCGTGGCCTGGTGCGCGACGACGTGTCGGCGATCCTGTTCGACGAGCCGCTGACGGTGATCGACCCGCACCTCAAGTGGAAGCTGCGGCGCAAGCTCAAGCAGATCCACGAGCAGTTCAACATCACCATGGTTTACGTGACCCACGATCAGCTCGAGGCTTCGACCTTCGCCGACAAAATCGCGGTGATGTACGGCGGGCAAATTGTGCAATTTGGTACGCCGCGCGAACTGTTCGAGCGGCCCAGCCACACCTTTGTCGGCTATTTCATCGGCAGCCCGGGGATGAACCTGATTGAGGTGCAGGCCGAAGCGGGCGGCGTGCGTTTTGCCGGCACGCTGCTGCCATTGTCCGAGGCGTTGCAACAACGTCTGCGCGACCTCGATTACAAAAAATTGCAGGTCGGCATTCGTCCGGAATTCATCCACGTGTGGGACGAGTACAACCCCGACGCGCTGCAAGCCGATGTTATCCATGTGGAAGACCTTGGCACCTACAAAATCATGACCCTCAACCTCGATGGCGCGCCGGTCAAAGTGCGCTTGGCCGAAGACAAACCGGTGCCCGAAGGCCAGGCCTCAATCAGCTTCCCCGCGCAGTGGCTGATGGTGTACGCCGACGATTACCTGCTGGAGGTGCTGCCATGAACAAGGTGCAGAACAACAAGGCGTGGTGGCTGGTATTGCCGGTGTTTTTGCTGGTGGCGTTCAGTGCGGTGATCCCGATGATGACCGTGGTGAATTACTCGGTGCAGGACATTTTCGATCAGTCCAGCCGCTACTTTGTCGGCGCCGACTGGTACAAGCAGGTGCTGCTCGACCCGCGTTTGCACGACTCGTTGCTGCGCCAATTCATCTACTCGGCCTGCGTGCTGCTGATCGAAATTCCGTTGGGCATCGGCATCGCCCTGACCATGCCGACCAAGGGCCGCTGGTCATCGCTGGTGCTGATCATCCTCGCGATTCCGCTGCTGATTCCGTGGAACGTGGTGGGCACGATCTGGCAGATTTTCGGGCGTGCCGACATCGGTTTGCTCGGTTCTACCCTTAACGCGATGGGCATCAGTTACAACTACGCGGCTAACACGGCGGACGCGTGGGTCACCGTGCTGGTCATGGACGTGTGGCACTGGACGTCGCTGGTGGCGCTGCTGTGTTACTCGGGGCTGCGCGCGATTCCGGACGTGTACTACCAGGCCGCGCGCATTGATCGTGCCTCGGCGTGGGCGGTGTTCCGGCATATCCAGTTGCCGAAGATGAAAAGCGTGCTGCTGATCGCGGTGATGTTGCGCTTCATGGACAGCTTCATGATTTACACCGAGCCCTTTGTGCTCACCGGCGGCGGGCCGGGTAACGCAACTACCTTCCTCAGTCAGACACTGACCCAGATGGCCGTAGGCCAATTCGACCTCGGCCCGGCAGCGGCGTTTTCGCTGGTGTACTTCCTGATCATCCTGTTGGTGTCCTGGCTGTTCTACACCGCCATGACCCATTCCGACGCCAACCGCTAAGGCCGCCAACATGAGCAAGCGCAAGGTTATTCCGCTGCTGATCTACATCCTGTTCCTGCTGGTGCCGATCTACTGGCTGCTGAACATGTCGTTCAAGAGCAACACCGAAATCCTCGGCGGGCTGACGCTGTTTCCGCGGGATTTTACCCTGGCCAATTACAAGGTGATCTTCACCGACCCGAGTTGGTACACCGGCTACCTCAACTCGCTGTACTACGTGAGCCTGAACACGCTGATTTCCCTGAGCGTGGCGCTGCCGGCGGCGTATGCCTTCTCGCGCTACCGGTTTTTGGGCGATAAACACCTGTTCTTCTGGCTGCTGACCAACCGCATGGCGCCACCGGCGGTGTTTTTGCTGCCGTTCTTTCAGCTGTATTCGTCCATCGGCCTGTTCGACACGCACATCGCCGTGGCCCTGGCGCATTGCTTGTTCAACGTGCCGTTGGCGGTGTGGATTCTTGAAGGTTTCATGTCTGGCGTGCCAAAGGAAATCGACGAAACCGCCTACATCGACGGCTACAGCTTTCCCAAGTTTTTTGTGAAGATTTTTATCCCGCTGATCGGCTCCGGCATCGGCGTCACGGCGTTTTTCTGCTTTATGTTTTCGTGGGTCGAGTTGCTGCTCGCGCGCACGCTGACCTCGGTCAACGCCAAGCCGATCGCGGCGGTAATGACGCGCACGGTCTCGGCATCGGGTATCGATTGGGGCGTGCTGGCGGCGGCGGGGGTGTTGACCATCCTGCCGGGCATGCTGGTGATCTGGTTTGTTCGCAACCACGTAGCCAAGGGCTTTGCCCTCGGCCGGGTCTGAGGAGTCGATGATGGAATGGATGGCCTGGACCACCCCCACCGCGCTGTTCTTCGTGGGCATCGCCGTAATTTTGGCGGGCATGACCACTTGGGAATTGCGCTCGCCGAGCATTCCCCGGCGCGGCCTGTTGCCGATCAGCACCACGCGTGGTGATCGCTTGTTTATCGGTCTTCTCGGCAGCGCCTACCTGCATTTACTGGTGATTGGCGCAACCGGCTGGAACATCTGGGTGGCGACTGCGCTGTCCCTGGTGTGGCTGTTGTGTGTGATGCGTTGGGGCTAGTGCTCCACTTGAATAAACAACCAGGAGGTCTCTATGTTGGATAAAAACAATAAGCTGCGACATAGCATTTCGTTGGCCGCCGTACTCGCCCTCAGCGGTATGAGCGCCACGGCGTGGGCCGATGCGTATGAGGACGCGGCGAAAAAATGGATCGGCAGTGAGTTCAAGCCGTCCACGCTCACCGCCGCCCAGCAGCTCGAAGAGTTGAAGTGGTTTATCAAAGCGGCAGAACCGTTTCGTGGGATGAAGATCAACGTGGTGTCGGAAACCCTCACCACCCACGAGTACGAATCCAAAGTGCTGGCCAAGGCCTTCAGCGAAATCACCGGTATCCAACTGACCCACGACCTGTTGCAGGAAGGCGACGTGGTAGAGAAGTTGCAGACTCAGATGCAGTCCGACAAGAACATCTATGACGGCTGGGTTAACGATTCCGACTTGATCGGCACGCACTTTCGCTACGGCAAAACCGAATCCATCACCGACCTGATGGCCAATGAAGGCAAGGACTTCACCTCGCCGACGTTGGACATCAAAGACTTTATCGGTATTTCCTTCACCACCGCACCCGACGGCAAGATTTACCAATTGCCCGACCAGCAGTTCGCCAACCTCTACTGGTTCCGCGCCGACTGGTTTGAGCGCCCGGAGCTGAAAGCCAAGTTCAAGGAAAAATACGGTTATGAACTCGGCGTGCCGGTGAACTGGTCGGCCTATGAAGACATCGCCAAATTCTTCAGCGAAGACGTCAAGGAAATCGACGGCAAGCGTATTTACGGGCACATGGACTACGGCAAAAAAGACCCGTCGCTGGGCTGGCGCTTCACCGATGCCTGGTTCTCGATGGCCGGTGGCGGCGACAAAGGTTTGCCCAACGGTTTGCCGGTGGACGAATGGGGTATTCGCGTGGAGGACTGCCACCCGGTGGGCTCCAGCGTCACCCGTGGTGGCGACACCAACGGCCCGGCGGCGGTGTTCGCGACGCAAAAATACGTGGACTGGATGAAAGCCTACGCGCCACCGGAAGCGGCGGGCATGACCTTCTCCGAATCCGGCCCGGTGCCGTCGCAAGGCGCGATTGCCCAGCAGATATTCTGGTACACCGCGTTTACCGCCGACATGACCAAACCGGGCCTGCCGGTGGTGAATGCCGACGGCACGCCGAAATGGCGCATGGCGCCGTCGCCGGTCGGGCCGTATTGGGAAAAGGGCATGAAGAAGGGCTACCAGGACGTGGGTTCCTGGACGTTCCTCAAGTCGACGCCCGAGAAACAAAAACTCGCGGCCTGGCTTTACGCGCAGTTCGTGACCTCGAAAACCGTTTCGCTGAAGAAAACCATCGTCGGCCTGACGCCGATTCGTGAGTCCGACATCAACTCCCAGGCGATGACCGACCTGGCGCCGAAACTCGGTGGCCTGGTGGAGTTCTACCGCAGCCCGGCGCGTGTGGAGTGGACCCCGACCGGCACCAACGTGCCGGATTACCCGCGTTTGGCGCAACTGTGGTGGAGCAACATCGCGGCGGCCGCCAGCGGCGAGAAAACCCCGCAACAGGCGCTGGATAACCTGGCCAAGGAACAGGACGCGATCATGACGCGCCTGGAACGCTCCAAAGTGCAGCCGGTGTGCGGCCCGAAAATGAACCCCGAGCGTGACGCGCAATACTGGTTCGACCAACCGGGTGCGCCGAAGCCGAAACTGGCGAACGAGAAACCCAAAGGCGAAACCGTGAGCTACAACGACCTGCTCAAGTCGTGGGAGGCGGCGCGCAAATAACGCTTGGAGCGCCTCTGTGGCGAGCGGGCTAGCCACAGAAGTCCGCTCGCCATAGCCAGTCCGCTTTTCACAGGACAGGAGGCCCGCTTGCCACTTCAGAGCGGGCCTTTGTTTGCCTTCAAAATCCGCGCCGTGTCCCGCGCGGGCGGCAGCCCGAACACCCGCGCATAATCGCGGCTGAACTGGGTCGCGCTTTCATACCCCACCTCAAACGCCGCACTGGTCACGCTGCTTGCACTGGCCAGCATCAACGTGCGCGCCTTGAGCAACCGCACGCGTTTCTGGTACTGCAGCGGGCTCAAATTGGTCACGGCCTTAAAATGCCGATGAAACGCCGACACACTCATCGCCGCTTCCTGCGCCAGTGCGTCCACCCGAATCGACTCGGCAAAATCCCGACGAATCCACTGGATGGCTCGGCTGACCCGCGCCATGGCGGTGTCCGGCGCAGCGATGTCGCGCAGCATCCAGCCGTGTGGGCCTTGCAGCACGTGGTAAAGAATTTCGCGTTCATAGGCAGGCGCCAGGGCGGCAATCGCCATTGGGTCGCCGATCAGGCGCAGCATGCGCACCCACGCATCCATCAGCGCGGGCGTGACGGCAGCGACTGAAAACCCGGCCTCCTGCGCGCAATGCCCGCCCGGCGCCGGCAGGTCACTGAGCAAGCTGGTCAGCACCGTCGGGTCCAGCGTCAGGCTCACGGCCAGGTACGGCTCACCCGTACTCGCCGGGTTCACCACGCCCACGGCAGGCAGCTCGATAGACATCACAAAATACGTCGCCGGGTCGTAATGCAGGCTGCGGTCACCCACGGTCATGCACTTGCTGCCTTGCAGGATCAGGTTGATCATCGGCTCATACACGGCTGCCAGCCTGTGTTCCGGGATCGCGCCCTGAACCATCGCCACGCGAGGGATGCCGGTCTCGGTGCGG
Organism: Pseudomonas sp. ICMP 460; assembly: GCF_002723595.1. NCBI lineage: Bacteria > Pseudomonadati > Pseudomonadota > Gammaproteobacteria > Pseudomonadales > Pseudomonadaceae > Pseudomonas > Pseudomonas sp. ICMP 460. The sequence goes on along the minus strand of NZ_LKBR01000024.1, from coordinate 67,525 downwards.
CGGTTTTCGGCCTTGGCGGCCAAGGTACGCAGTTCGATCAATTGATTATTCATGGCGGCCATGCTGTTCCTTCACGACAACGGCGCGCAAGCAAAAAGCACAAACAGGCAGGATTGCGCCAGGAACGGCTGCGTCGGCGGGGAGGGCGCTGGTTACTCTGGTCACTCAACTTTTCGACAGTGGAGCAGGCCATGAGCGTTATCGTGATTACCGGAGGCAGTCGAGGCATCGGCGCCAGTACCGCGCAGTTGTGTGCTCGCCAGGGCCATGGCGTGATCCTCACCTACAATCACCACCCTGAGGCCGCGCAGGCCGTGGTGCAGCGCATCGAGTCAGCCGGCGGCAAAGCCGTCGCCGTGGCGTTGGACGTGGCGAATGTCAGCACCTTCGCGGCGTTTCGTGAGACGGTGCTGCTCACGCTGCAGGCGACTTGGGGTGTGAACACCCTGAGCGGGCTGGTCAACAACGCCGGCTACGGGCTGTTCAACCCACTTGAAACAGTGACCGAAGCGCAGTTCGACGGCCTGTTCAACGTGCACCTCAAAGGCCCGTTTTTCCTCACTCAAATCCTGCTGCCGCTGCTGGAAGAACACGCCGGCATCGTCAACCTCACCAGCGCCACAACGCGTGTGGCAACCGCGGGCGTCGCGCCTTACGCCGCGTTCAAGGGTGGCCTGGATGTACTCACGCGCTACATGGCCAAGGAATTCGGTGAACGGCGTATCCGCGCCAATGCGGTGTCGCCGGGTGCCATTCGCACTGAACTGGGCGGCGGCTTGAACGACGAGTTTGAAGCGCTGCTGGCCGGGCAAACCGCCCTCGGCCGTGTAGGCGAACCGCAAGACGTAGCGCGGGTAATCGCGCTGCTGCTGTCGGAACAAGGTCGCTGGATCAACGCCCAAACCATTGAAGTCGCCGGCGGCTACAACATCTGAATCGCGAGGCCACAGCATGCTGGATCATCTGTTTATCTCGGTCAGCAACATCGAGCGTTCCATTCGCTTCTACGCAGCCGCACTGGCGCCATTGGGCATCACCGCGCGGTTCGACTACGACGGCAAGGACGGCCCACCCGGCCATCCCGACCTGAAAGGCTTTGGCGCCAATGGGCGCATGTTCTTCTGGCTGCGCGAAGGCGTGGTCGAGGGGCGGGCGCTGCACGTAGGCTTTGTCGCCCACAACCGCGACGAAGTCGACGCCGCCTACGCCGCCGCGCTGGAAAACGGCGCCACCGACAACGGTGCACCGGGCGCGCGTATGCATTACGACCCCAACTACTACGCGGCCAACGTCCTCGACCCCGACGGCTACAGCCTTGAATTTGTGTACAAGAACTGGCAGCACAGCGCATGAAAACACTGATGATCTACGGCGCTACCGGCTACACCGGGCGCATGGCGGCTGAACATGCCAAACAGCTCGGCCTGGAGGTGGTGATTGCCGGGCGCAACGCAGCGCGCCTGGCCGCTCTTGCCGCCAGGTTGAACGTGCCTTACCGCGTGTTTGCCGCCGACGCCAGCCAGTTGCAAGGTATCGATGTGTTACTCAACTTCGCCGGCCCATTCGCTCACACCGCCGAACCGTTGATGCGCGCCTGCATTGCCAGCGGCACCGACTACCTGGACATCACTGCTGAAATCAACGTGTACCGCCTGGCCGAACAGCTCGGCGCCACGGCCAGCGAGAAGGGCGTGATGCTGCTGCCGGGCGTCGGCTGGGACGTGGTGCCCACCGACTGCCTGGCGATGCACGTCGCCCGCCGCGTGCAACAGCCGCACGCGCTGAAAATTGCCTTGCAGGTGCCTGGCGCGATGTCGCGCGGTTCGGCGATGAGTGTCGGCGAGATCATCGGCGCGGGCGTCATGGCGCGCATCGACGGCGAACTGGTCGCCACCCCGGACGCGCCTTTGCACTCGCTGGATTTCGGCGACGGCCCGGTGCTGTGTGCGCCGCTGTCCTTCGGTGATCTGGTGACGGCCTGGCACTCCAGCGGCGTGCCGAATATCGCCATGTACGTGCACATCACCGGCGAAGCCTTCCCCGAGGGCGACTTGTCACTGCTGCCCGACGGCCCCAGCCAGGCCCAGCGTGACGCCCATCGCGCCCGCGCCGTGGCCGAAGTCACCGGCAGCGACGGCACGGTTGCGCGCTCGGTGATCGAAACCGTCAACGGCTACAGCTACACCCCGCTGGCTGCCGTGGCAGCGGCGCGGCGGGTGCTAGGCGGCGAACGCCGGGCGGGTTTTGAAACCCCGGCCAAACTGTTCGGTGTGGGGTTTGCGCAGACCATTGCCGGCACGCGGATCATCGATTACTAGCCCAACAGCAAAAGCTGCAAGAGCTTCCTGGCGCGGGCCGAGCATTTTATTCGGCTCAGGCGGCCAGTGGCTGAAGCTGCAACTCGCCGTCAACGTCCTTGACCACCTCACTGGCCAGCAACAACGGCGCCAAACGCCGGTGCAGTGGCGGCTCGACAAACTCTTTGACGGTGTCGAGCGCCAGCGCGCCGCTGAGCGGCAGTTCAGCCTTGGTGTACGACAACCAGGCTTTTTTCAAGGCCATCAACACATCGCTGCCCGCCGTGGTGGCGAAACGGCGGTGCACCGGTTTGGCGTCGAAGTGGAAGGTGTGCTGGAACGCGTAGGCGGTTTCATCGGCATTACTGGCGGCGCAGCGTACGCAGGTGCACGCGCCATCACCGAACGCGCTGCGCAGGTAGGTATTGAAGTCCACCACGGGTTTGAGTGACAGGCGCTTATCGACCTCGAACAGGTCCCCAGTCATTTTTTCGTCAGTGTTCAACGTCCATTTCCTCGCAGTCGGCGGCAATATTTCAACGCGCGGCACAATACCAGCCGAGCGCCCGTTTGGGGTGATGATTTGCATAACAATAGATCTATATATTCTTTTCCAGTCTTAAAAATCGCCGCTAGGCTCCAGCACCTTCTCGAACACGCGGCAGACCCTCATGACCTTCAAGCGTTCTTCTTTGACCCTACTGGCCGCGTCGCTGGCCGCTGCTAGCGCGGTGTTCAGCGCCGGCGCGCACGCCGAAGGCAAGATCAGCATCGCCCAGCAATTCGGGATCGGCTACCTGATTCTCGACATTGTGCGCGACCAACACCTGATCGAGAAACACGGCAAAGCGCAAGGCCTGGACATCGAAGTGGAATGGAACAGCATTTCGGGCGCCACTGCGATGAATGAATCGCTGCTGGCCGGCGCCCTCGACGTGGTTTCGGCCGGTGTGCCGCCGATGTTGACCGTGTGGGACCGCACCAAGGGCAAACAGAACGTCAAGGCTATCGCGTCGCTGGGCTCGATGCCCAACTACTTGCTGACCAATAACCCGGACGTGAAGACCCTCAAGGACTTCACCGAGAAAGACCGCATTGCCGTGCCTGCCGCCGGCGTGGGCTTTCAGTCGCGCACCTTGCAGATCGAAACCGCCAAGCAGTTCGGCGACGCCAACTATAAAAAGTTCGACGACATCTCCATCAGCCTGGCCCACCCCGACGCGACGGCGGCGCTGATTGCCGGTGGCTCGGAGATCAATTCGCACTTCTCCAGCCCGCCATTCCAGTATCAGGAACTGTTGAACCCCAAGGTGCACAAGGTGCTCAGTTCCTACGACATCCTCGGCGGGCAGGCCACGTTCAACGTGCTCTACACCACGCAAAAATTCCACGACGAAAACCCCAAGACCTACAAGGCGTTTTATGCCGCGCTGGCCGAGGCCGAGACGATCATCAAGGCCGACAAACCTGCGGCCGCCAAGGCGTATATCCGTGTAGAAGCGTCCAAATTGCCGTTGGACCTGGTGGAGAAAATCGTCGCGGACCCGGAAATCGACTTCACCATCGTGCCGCAGCGCACCTATATCTATGCCGAGAAACTCCACGAATTGGGCGTGCTGAAAAACAAGGCCGCGAGCTGGAAGGACTACTTCTTCGAAGAAGCCCACGGCGGCAATGGTAGCTGAACCCCGATGCTGCTCTGAAAACACACTCAGAAATGTGGGAGGGGCTTGTTCCCACAGTGAGCGCATTCTCAGTTTGGAACTCGGTTTAATGTGGGAGGTGGCTTGCTGCCGATGGCTGAGTATCAGTCACTGAATGCGCTGGCTAAATAACCGCTATCGCGAGCAAGCCCGCTCCCACAGTTGATGGCATTCTCATGATGGAACTCGGCTCAATGTGGCTATCAGGTCAGCGGAAAAACTCGCCGGGGGTGGCGTCGAACTGCTGGCGAAATGCGTTGATAAACGCTGATGTCGACTCGTAACCGCAGGCCAACGCCACATCCGTGACACGCTCGCCTTGCTCCAGGGCGGGCAGGGCGCTGAGCAGTCGCAGGCGTTGGCGCCAGGCGCGAAAGGTCAGCCCGGTGTCACTCAAAAACAACCGGCTGAGGGTTTTCTCGCTGACTGCCAGCCTGGCGCTCCACTCCGCCAACGTGGTCTGCTGCTCCGGGCGCAGGCTCAGACTGCGATAGACCTGCCGCAGCCGCGGGTCATGCGGCAACGGCAGCATCAAATCCACCTGCGGCGCGGCGGCGAGTTGGTCCAGTACCACCTGAGCCAAGCGCCCATCCGGGCCGTCCTCGGCATATTCCACCGGCAGTTCGCTGAAACGGCGGATCAACTCGCGCAACAAACTGCTCACCTCCAGCACCTGGCAGCGCTCGGCCGCCCAGGCGGTGACGCTGCAATCCAGGTAAAGGCTGCGCATTTCCGTGTGCGGCGAGCTAAACACGCGGTGCGGCATGCCCGCCGGAATCCACACCGCACGCTGCGGCGGGGCGACGAAGCGGCCGGCGCGGGTCTGGATCTCCAACACCCCGGAAATCGCGTAAGACAATTGCACCCACGGGTGGCTGTGCTTGCGCGTCAGCGCGCGGTTGGGCAGCGATTCGGTGCGCCCATACACCGGCCGTGGCAGGCTGGAAAGCCCGGGCACGCTGCGGCGCACGGCTTTTTCATGTCCTTTAGGCGGCATTTACTGGCTCATTGGCGTTAGTCGGTAACTTGCGGTTACGTTAGAGTCGCGACGATGCTCTTGGCAACCCCTGGAAGATTTGTTTATGACCCGCCCGCGTTTTCTGCCTGACAACTTCACCCTGACCCTGATCGCCACGGTGATTCTCGCTTCGTTGCTGCCCGCCAGCGGCCAAACCGCCGTGGCCTTCGGTTGGGTGACTAACCTGGCCATCGCGCTGCTGTTTTTTTTGCACGGCGCCAGACTGTCGCGCCAGGCCATCGTCGCCGGTGCCGGCCACTGGCGCCTGCACCTGTTGGTGTTCAGCCTGACCTTTGTGCTGTTCCCGTTGCTTGGGCTGGCGCTCAAACCGCTGCTGTCGCCGCTGATCGGCAACGACCTGTACATGGGCATGCTCTACCTGTGTGCGTTGCCCGCCACGGTGCAGTCGGCGATTGCCTTCACCTCGCTGGCGCGTGGCAATATTCCGGCGGCGATCTGCAGCGCAGCGGCTTCGAGCTTGTTCGGGATTTTCCTCACGCCATTGCTGGTGACCTTGCTGCTCAATGTGCACGGTGACGGCGGGTCGACTGTCGACGCGATCCTGAAAATCAGCGTGCAGTTGCTGCTGCCTTTTGTGGCCGGGCAAATCGCCCGGCGCTGGATCGGCGAGTGGGTGGGGCGCAATAAATCCTGGCTCAAGTTCGTCGACCAGGGCTCGATTTTGCTGGTGGTTTACGGCGCGTTCAGCGAAGCGGTCAACGAGGGCATCTGGCACCAGATTCCGCTGTGGGAGCTGGGCGGGCTGGTCGTAGCGTGCTGTGTATTGCTGGCGTTGGTGCTGGTGGCGTCTGCGCTGTTGGGCAAGGCTTTCGGTTTCAGTCAGGACGACCGCATCACCATTTTGTTCTGCGGCTCGAAAAAAAGCCTGGCCACCGGCGTACCCATGGCTCAGGTGTTGTTTGCCGGGGCGAGCATGGGCGTGCTGATCCTGCCGTTGATGCTGTTTCACCAGATTCAGTTGATGGTCTGCGCGGCGTTGGCGCAGCGTTATGCCAAGCGGCCCGAAAGCATTCCCGAGCTGATGGGGCAGGTTGATCCTTGATCTAGCTCAACCCTTTGCACGAATCGCCTCAAGTTAATCTGCCGCCAGACGACTTACTTATTGAGAGCCCAATAAGGAGTGGCGGCATGAACGTTAAAGGTATTTCGGTATTGGCAGGCCTGTTTTGCCTTTGGGCGGGCGCCTGCGCTGCGGCGCAGACAGTGGGTGGCGGCACGCTTGAGTTTCGCGGCGCTATCATCGAGCCCGGGTGTGCGACAAATGCGCGCAGTGGCGCGGTGATGGAACTGACCGGGTGTGCCGAATTCAGCCGTGGCAGCCGCCTTGATGTGCGCAACCTGGCGCCGCTGGCCAGCGTCAATGCGGCCCACGCGTTGCTGGTGGCAGACAGCGGCGGCGGGCGTTATTACGATCAGCGGTATCTGTTGGTGGACGGCGCCGGCAAGCCGATTCAGTCGGGAAACTACGTCATCACCCTGACCTCGCCCTAAGCGGCGCGGCGACGATGCGGGTCAACAGCGGGCCGAGAAACCTATAGAATGCTCGGCGGCGGCGTTGTTCTGCGTGGCCATCGGATCATCGTCAGAGTACCTCGCCCGCCAATGAGCATTTCAGCTGCAACGCCCCAAGCCAACTGGCAACCGGTCATCGCCCTCGCGCTGGCCGCGTTTGTGTTCAATACCACCGAATTTGTGCCCGTCGGCCTGCTCAGCGCCATCGGCGCCAGCTTTGACATGCCCATCGCCAGCGTCGGGCTGATGCTCACCATCTATGCGTGGATCGTCTCGTTGACCTCGCTGCCGGTGATGCTGCTGACGCGTAACGTGGAGCGGCGCAAGCTGCTGATCGTGCTGTTTTGCATGTTTATCGCCAGCCATATTCTCTCCAGCGTGGCCACCAGCTTTGGCATTTTGATGCTCAGCCGCATTGGCATTGCGCTGTCCCATGCATTGTTCTGGTCGATCACCGCCTCGCTCGCCGTGCGCTTGGCGCCGGAGGGCAAACAGGTGCAGGCGCTGGGTTTGTTGGCCACCGGCACCTCGCTGGCGATGGTCTTGGGCATTCCGCTTGGCCGCCTGCTCGGTGAAGCCATGGGCTGGCGCACCACCTTCCTGGTGATTGGCGCCTTCGCCGCAGCGCTGGTGTTCTGGCTGGCGCGCACCTTGCCGCCGCTGCCAAGCCAGAACTCCGGCTCGCTGCGCAGCCTGCCGCTGCTGTTCAAACGCCCGGCGCTGGTGGCGCTTTACGTGCTCACCGCGTTGGTGGTCACCGCACAATTCACCGCCTACAGCTACATCGAACCCTTCGTCGAAGGCGTCGCCGGCATGAGCGGCGGCACGGTCACCCTGTTTCTGCTGGTGTTCGGCGGCGCAGGCATTATCGGCTCGCTGCTGTTCAGCCTGGTGCACCGCTTCAACCCGCACATCTTCGTGATCAGCGCAGTGGCCCTGCTCGCCGCCTGCCTGGCACTGATGCTGCCCTTGAGCGGCGCCGAGTCGTACCTGGTCGGCCTTAGCGTGTTCTGGGGCATGGCGATCATGGGCTTCGGCCTGGCCATGCAGTCCAAAGTGCTGGTGCTGGCCCCCGACGCCACCGACGTGGCCATGGCCATGTTCTCCGGCATCTACAACATCGGCATCGGCGGCGGCGCCCTGATGGGCAGTTGGGTCGGCAGCCACTTCGGCTTCGCCTGGATCGGCGCAGCGGGCGGGTTGCTGGCGGCGGTCGCGTTGATTGGCTACTGCCTGGCGATTCGCAAATATGGGACAGGCGTGGCGGCGCACCCGTAGAGGCTCAGATCAAAATCACACGCCGAACGCGGTCAATTGTGGGAGGGGGCTTGCTCCCGATAGCTGAGTTTCAGTCGATACATAAGCTGACTGACACACCGCCATCGGGAGCAAGCCCCCTCCCACAGTTTGAGGCTGGCAGCCTTCAGGGCTTCCAGGTGTGTACATCCTTGGCGTCCACCGCCTTGGGCAATAGCCCTGCTTGGAAGAACGCATCGGCGACGCCTGCACATCAAAACTGTGGGAGGGGGCTTGCTCCCGATGGCTGAGTTTCAGTCGATGCATAAGCTGACTGACACACCGCCATAGGGAGCAAGCGCCCTCCCACAGTTTGAGCCTGGCAGCCTTCAGGGCTTCCAGGTGTCTACATCCTTGGCGTCCACCGCCTTGGGCAATAACCCTGCCTCAAAGAGCGCATCGGCAATGCCTTCACATCAAAACTGTGGGAGGGCGCTTGCTCCCGATGGCTGAGTTTCAGTCGATACATAAGCTGACTGACACACCGCCATCGGGAGCAAGCCCCCTCCCACAGTTTGAAGCTGGCAGGCATCAAGGCTTCCATATGTCTACATCCTTGGCGTTCACCGCCTTGGGCAAAATAGCCCAGCCTGAAGAACGCATCGGCAATGCCTTCACATCAAAACTGTGGGAGGGGGCTTGCTCCCGATGGCTGAGTTTCAGTCGATGCATAAGCTGACTGACACACCGCAATCGGGAGCAAGCCCCCTCCCACAGTTTGATGTTCGCAGCCTTCAGGGCTTCCAGGTGTCTACATCCTTGGCGTCCACCGCCTTGGGCAACAGCCCGGCCTTGAAGAACGCATCGGCAACGCCTGCACATCAAAACTGTGGGAGGGGGCTTGCTCCCGATTGCGGTGTATCAGTTGAAAAATACTTATCTGACACACCGCCATCGGGAGCAAGCCCCCTCCCACAGTTTGAAGCTGGCAGGCATCAAGGCTTCCAGGTGTCTACATCCTTGGCGTCCACCGCCTTGGGCAATAGCCCTGCCTTGAAGAACGCATCGGCAATCTTCTGCTGTTCGCCCAACTGATCAATTGTCACCGGCTGCACTTGGTAGCTGCGGTGCGCGTTGGCGGCCTCAACCGTGGCCACGTCCAGGTTGCCCCACAGCGGGCCGAGCACTTTTGCCGCGTCCTGCGGGTGGGTTTTGACCCACTGGCCCGCCTTTTCCAGTTGCTCATACACGCGCTTCAACACGTCGGGATGCGCCTTGGCGTAAGGCGTGCCGGTCAGGTAATAGCGTTTGTAACTGGCCAGCCCAAGGCCATCGGCGAGTGTGCGTGTCGGCAGTTGCCGCTGCACGCTGGTGAGGAAGGGTTCCCAGGTGACCCAGGCGTCGACCTTGTTGTTCTCGAACGCCGCGCGACCGTCAGCCGGCGACAAGTAGGCGGGCTCGATGTCCGAGAACGCCAGGCCGGCTTTGGCCAGCGCAGCAATCAGCAAGTAGTGGGTGCCGGCGGCCTTGGTCACGGCGATTTTCTTGCCTTTCAAATCCGCCAATTGCTGAATCGGCGAGTCCTTGCGCACCACAATGGCTTGGGCTGAAGGCGAGGGCGCCTCTTGGGCGAAATAAGTCAGTTTGGCTTGCGCCGCCTGCGCGAAGATCGGCACGGTGTCGGCCACGTCGGCGCTGATATCCACATTGCCCACGTTCAGCGCTTCGAGCAGCGGCAGGCCACTGGGGAACTCGTGCCAGCTCACGTCGATGTTGTCGGCCTTGAGGGCTTTTTCCAGGGTGCCTTGGGTTTTTAACAGAGTGATCAGGGTTGAGGATTTCTGGTAACCGATACGCACGGTTTGCTGGGCCTCGGCACTCACGGCAACGGAAAAGGCCAGTAGCCCGATGAGCATGGCGAGGGGACGACGAATAGACATGGCGCGCTCGATCTTCAACGAAATAAGTCCAATCTTAAGGTTCTAAAAACCATTCAATAAATACTCTTTCGATCTGAGCTTAAGGCGCTTTTTTGGCATCGGGGATTACGCTGGCGAGCGCGCTATTGTGGCGAGCGGGCTTGCTCGCGTTGGGCTGCGAAGCGGCCCCAAAACCAGGCCCTGAGGAGTCCCTGAAGGAGTGCATTCTTCATTACAGGGGCCGCTTCGCAGCCCAACGCGAGCAAGCCCGCTCGCCACACAAATCCGCTCGCCACACAAGCGGGTTCACCACACAAGCGGGCTTGCCACAATAGCCCGCTCTCCACAGTTATCGGTTGGCAATGTTTTGCAGTTCCGAGCCGCTTACATAGCGCTGCAGATTCGCCACAAACGTATCGGCAATCTCTTGCCGGCTGTTGGTGGAAATCGCCGAGGTGTGCGGTGACAACCGCACGCGTGGATGGTTGTACAACGGGTGCCCGTCCGGCAACGGTTCCGGCTCGGTCACGTCGAGCGACGCCAGGCCGAGCTGGCCGCTGTCCAGCGCTTCCAGCAGCGCCGCCTGATCAAGCAAACCACCGCGCGCGATGTTAATCAGGTGCAGCCCCGGCTTGGCGCTGCCGAGCACGTCACGGTTGACGATATGCCGCGTGGCCTCGGTCAGCGGCGCCGCAAGTACCAGGTGGTCGGCGCGGGCGAACAGGTCGTGGATGTCCCGCGCGGCCTCCACGCCGGCCACCTCAAACGGCGTTTGGCTGTGGCGCAGCGCGACCACATTGATGCCCAGCGCCTGGGCCTTTTGCGCCAGGCGTTGGCCAATTGCGCCAAAGCCGAGAATCCCCAGCGTGGTGCCCTTGAGCGGCCTGAGCGCAGTGAAATTCCACTCGGTGTTATTCACCCAGATGTCCGGCAGGTGCTTGGCTGCGGCGAAGATCGCCGCCAGCGCGAACTCGGCCAAGTTGTCGGCGGCGCTGCCCCGCGAGGTGGTGACCGGCGGGCCGTTGAACAGCCATTGCGGGTAAAAGTCGATGCCCGACGACACCAGGTGCACCCACTGCGCGCCATACGGCCAGCCGGGCGGTGGCGTGTGCGGTGCGTTGTAGCCACGCACATTGATCGGGCGCAGCAGCAGAATATTCGCCTGCGGCGGCAGGTCGCTCGGTACGCCAACCGGCACGCCGATCACCTGCGCTTCGGGATACAGCGGCGCCAGGCGTGCGCGAATGACCTGGTTGTAATCTTCGTCCAACTGGCTGGCGATAATCACCTGGCTCATGTGCGTTCCTTTTGACGTTGGGCGAACAGCGCTTTGCCGACGCCCTGCAACACCGCATCGTTCTGTGGGGTGTGCACGCGACTGCAGAGCACGTCGCGGTAGTGGCGTTGCAGCGGGCTGTGGCGCGACAGGCCGGGGTTGCCCGAGGCCTCGATGGCCAACTCGACGGCGCGGATCGCATTGCCGGTCACCAGGTACTTCAACTGCGCGGCGTTGGCGACCGGTGTGTGGCCGTCGGCAGCCGCGTCGAGCAGGCTGCGGTTGGCAAACAGCAAGGTGTCGATATGGCCGACGGTTTCCTGAAAGCGGGGCAAGGTCGACAGCGCAGCGCCGAGGTTCGAGGGCGCACGCGTTTCCAGCCAGTTCACCAGCCAATCGCGCGCGGCCTGTGCCACGGCGTCATACACCGAGGACAACAACACCGACATCCACAGCAAACCATCGCCGTCCAGCTCCGGTTGCGGTGCGCTCCACGGGCTGACACTGACCGCGTGGTCCAGCGGCACCAGCACGTTGTCGAACACCACTTCATGGCTGCACGTGGCGCGCATGCCCAAGTGGTCCCAGGTGTCGATGATGCTCACGCCGGGGCTGTTTTTCGGCACCAGCCAGGCGCCTACCAGCGGGTCCTCATCGTTGCTGCGCGCCCACACGCTGAACCAGCTCAGGCCATGGCTGCCGGTGGAATAAATTTTGCGCCCGCTGATGCGCCAGCCCTCGGCAGTGCGCACGGCGGTGGTCGCCGGCAAGCCGCCGCGGGCCGGTGTGCCGAGGTCGGGTTCGACGCGCAGGGCGTTGATCAGCGCGCCGTTGCGCACCGCGTCTTCCGCCACTTGCACGCGCAGGTGCTGCGGCCAGGTTTTGCTGTCTTGCAGGCGCGTGTGTTGCAGGTACTGCATCACCAGGATCAGCGCAGTGGAAGGCTCGCCCTTGGCAATCGCGCTGATTGCCTTGCGCGCCCTTGGCAAGCTGGCACCGCCGCCGCCGAGGGCCTTGGGCACGGTGAGCGCGACCAGGCCGTGGTCATGCAGCCGCTTGAAATTGTCATGGGGGAAGGCGCCGCTCTCGTCATACACGTTAGCGGTGGCGGCCAGCTCACCACTGAGGCGTTCCAGCAACGCTTCGAAGTTGGCGACTTCGACCGAGCGCAAGGAGGGTTGCGAGGATTGGCTCATGCCAGCGCCTCCACCTGTTCTTCGACCTCGGCGGCGACGCTGTGACGGTTGGCCGGCACTTGCAGTTCAAGGTTATCGCGCAGGGTGTGGCCGCTGTATTCGCTGCGAAACAGCCCGCGTTGTTGCAACACCGGCACCACCCATTCGGTGAAGTACTGCAAGCCGTCCGGCAACACCGAGTTGATGATGAAACCATCGCTTGCGCCGGTCTCGAACCAGGCCTGCAGCGTATCGACGACTTGCTCGGGAGTACCGACAAAATCACGCTTGGGCCGCGAAAAACGCAGCGCCACTTCGCGCAGGGTCAGGCCTTCGTCACGGGCCAATTGCTTGATGCGGTCAGAGCCGCCTTTTTGGCTGTTGGAGCCGAGGTCGCCGAGCTCCGGGAACGCCTCATCCAGCGCGTATTGGCTGAAATCATGGTCATTGAAGGGCCGGCCGAGGGCGACAATCGCGTCTTCGATGGTCACCAGGTCCACGGCCTGCTGATAGCGGCTTTCCACTTCGGCGGCGTCACGCCCGACAATCGGGCGGATGCCCGGCAGGATCGACAGGCTGTCGGCGTCACGGCCAAAGCCTTGGGCGCGGCGTTTCAGGTCCTGGGTGTAGGCCAGGCCTTCTTCAATGCTCTCGACGTGCACAAAGATCGCGTCGGCGTTTTGCGCGGCAAAGTTACGCCCGTCTTCGGAGGTGCCTGCCTGAAAAATCACCGGCTGGCCCTGGCGTGAGCGCGCGATATTCAAGGGGCCTTTTACCGAGAAAAACTCGCCTTTGTGGTTCAGCGCATGCAGCTTGCCCGGGGCAAAAAACTCACCGCTGTGCTTGTTGTAGGTAAAGGCGTCGTCTTCCCAGGAGTCCCACAGGCCTTTAACGGTGTCGACGTGTTCCTTGGCGATGCGGTAGCGCACGGCGTGCGGTGGGTGCTCGGCCTTGCTGAAGTTATCGGCGGTGCCGCTCAGCCACGACGTGACCACGTTCCAGCCGGCGCGGCCGCCGCTGATGTGGTCCAGCGACGCGAACTGGCGCGCCACCTGGTAGGGCTCGGTGTAGCTGACGGTCACGGTGGCGACCAGGCCGATATGCGTGGTCAGCGCGGCCAGCGCCGACAGGATGGTCAGCGGCTCGAACCGGTTGAGGTAGTGCGGGCTGGACTTGGCGTGGATATGCAGGCTGTCGGCAATGAAAACGAAGTCGAACTTGGCCGCCTCGGCCAGTTCAGTCTGCTGCTTGTAGAAACCAAAATCAGTACTGGCATTCGGCAGCGCCTGTGGGTGGCGCCATTCGCCCCAGCCGTGGCCGACTCCGTGGACCATGGCACCGAGTTTCAATTGACGTGGCTTGCTCATGTTCTGCTCCTTGTGGCGCGATGCTTTTTATCAGCGCGAGGCTTGGGAAAGTGGCACACGCTTGGCGTTGAAACTCTTGTCGAAGCCCTGCGACACGTCGATGTGTTGGCTGATCAGGCGTTCTTTTTGATAGGTGTCGGCGGTGGCTTGCAGGCCGCTGATCACGCTGTCGTCGATCATCACCGGGGTCAGGTGTGTGGCCTTGGCCACCTCGACGTGCACCGCCAACGGCAGGCGGGTGATCTTCGCCTGAGCGGCGGCGTACTCATTGGGGTGGGTGTTGGCCCAGGCGTAAGCGCGGTCGACGCGGGCGACAAAGTCGTCGAGTTGCGGGCGTTTTTCGGCGATGGCCTGGCGGGTGGCCGCAAGGTACAGGTGGTTGCTCAACAGCTGGTTGCCGCTGATCAGCACGCGGGCCTGGCTTTGCGAGGTGACCACGGTGGTGTAAGGGTCCCAGGTCGCCCACGCATCGACGGTGCCGTTATCCAGCACCAGGCGTGATTCGCTGGGCAGCAGGAAAATGAACTGTACGTCCTGGGTAGTCAGGCCGGCGCTGGCCAGCGCCTTGATCGCCAGGTAGTGGCCGATCGAGCCGCGCCCGGTGACAATTTTTTTGCCCTTGAGGTCGGCCACTGTCTGGATCGGCGAGTCTTTGGGCACCAGCAGCGCGGTGGTGTTGCGCCCCTCGGCGTGGATGATGCTGACCACCTTGAGCGCAGCGCCGGCACCGAGGGCGAACACGTACGGTGCATCGCCGAGCGCGCCGATATCTACGGCGCCGGCATTCAGGGCTTCGCCCAGCGGCGAGGCGGAGGGGAACTCCGACCACTGGATTTGATAGGGCAGGTTTTTGGTTTCGCCGGAGACTTCCAGCAAAGCCTTGATGGTGGATTTCTGGTTGGCCACCCGCAGCGGCTGCAGGTCGGCGGCGTGGGCCGTGGTGATCAGGCTGAGGGCGAGCGTGGTGCCCAGGAGCAGGCGTTTGAAGGGCGTGGCAAAGACCATGGGATGCGGGCTCCAGGCAGATCGATAAAGGGGTTGGCTACCTCCGCCTGGAGAAGGGGTCGGTGAGGGGTTTAACGGTATGCCTATAAAAACTGGCTGTGAAGTTCTTTTTGGTTATAAGTTAATTATGAAAATAATTGATTATGTGTAGATTGATTATTTGTTTTTTGCATTTGGTGGGTGGTGGCTTTCTGTGGCAAGCCCGCTCGCCACACAAGCCCGCTCATCACAACAAGACGGCTTGCCACTCAAGCATCAAATCACATAGAAACCATGCGTGCCGTCGCGGGCCAATTGGTCGACCAGGCCATATTCCCAATCCAGGTAAGCCTGCATAGCCTCCCTGGGGCTTTCGGTGCCTTCGTAAGGTCGGCGGTAGCGATCAATACGCGGCGAAGCCAAATGCGTTTCGCCTTCTTCCAGCGGCAACTGCGCATTGATCCATCCAGCCGTGCCGTCTTGCAGCAAGAAGACTTGCTTGCCGGTAATGGCTTCGACTTCGGCCACCGCCCAGCGCGCCAGTTGGCTGCTGCCGCAGGTGAGTACATAGCGCTGGGCAGACGGCACGTTGGCCAACGCCTCGGGCAGTTGCGCGCGCAAGGCCCACCAAGCGCCGGGGATATGGCGTTTGACGTAATTGGCGCTGGCGGTGAAGTCCAGCACCACGGTGTCGCCATGTTCCTGCCATTCGGCGAGGGTCTGCGGGCTGATCAATTCGGCCTGCGGTGGCGCGGGAACCGGCGCCACCCAAGCACCCTGTTGGCTGAAGTGCGCCGCGTCCAGGCCATCCAGTACCTGCACGTCCCAGCCCAGTTGGGCCAGCCAGGACGCCGACATGTTGGCGCGCACGCCGTCATCATCCACCAGCACCAACCGCGCGCCGCGAACGCTGGCGACGTGGTCGGTTTCCTGCACCAACTGGCCGCCCGGCGTTGAGCGCGCGCCCGGCACGTGGCCGGCTTCGAATTCTTCCGGGGTGCGCACGTCGAACAGGTAGGTGGTGCGGCCCGGTTCCGACTGCCAGCGTTGCAGGTCGGCGAGGCTGGCACGGCCGACGCCGGCAGTGTCGGCCACGCGGCGTGCAGCCTCAGCGGCGAGCTGGCGATGTTCTTCGGCGGTCGGCGCAAAGCGGCGCGATTGGCCGTGCGCAAGTTTCTGCCCGGCCAGGGTCCAGCCGATGGTGCCGTTGCGCAAGGCCGACACCGGGTTGGCCACGCCCGCGTTGATCAGCGACTGGGTGCCGATAATGCTGCGGGTACGCCCTGCACAATTGACGATGATTCGGGTGGCCGGGTCGGGCGCCAGTTCACGCGCGCGCAACACCAACTCGGCACCGGGCACGCTGATGCCGGTGGGAATGCTCATGGTCTGGTATTCGTCGAAGCGGCGGGCGTCGAGCACCACCACATCGGCCTGGCTGTCGAGCAACGCCTGCACGTCTTCGGCGCTCAGGGACGGCGTATGGCGCTCGCTCTCGACCAGCTCACCAAAGGCTTTGCTCGGCACGTTCACGTCGATAAACAGCTCGCCACCGGCGCGGCGCCACCCTTCAAGGCCACCGTCGAGCAGGCCGACGTGGGTGTAGCCCAGCGCAACCAGGCGCTCGGCGGCGCGACTGGCCAGCCCTTCACCGTTGTCGTAGACGGTGATGGGGGTATCGCGGCGCGGAATGCGCGAATACACCTCCAGTTCGAGCTTGGACAGCGGGATATTCGCAGCGAACAGAGGGTGAGCCTCGGCAAACGGCGCTTCCTCACGCACGTCGACCAAGGCGACTTCTTCATGGGCCAACAGGGCCTGGCGAATCTGGGCGAAGCTGCGGTTCGATACGCGGGTCATAGGGCAGGGCTCTTTTCTTTGGATAAATCCCAGATGTTCGGGAGGCAGGCGTTTGAATAACCGGAGATAAACAGTTTTTCGCTGCCGTCGGGCTGGTACACCGCGCGGCGCACGGCACCGATATTGGCGCCATACACATGAATGCTGATGGACACCTGGTCGCTGTGCGCATTGCTGACCTGATGGATGTCGCCGACCTTGGGCGACACCGCCTCGACCTGGCCGGGCACCAACTGAATCGGTTGGCCTTCGGCGACGAGGCTGCCGTCCGGTGCGCGTTCAAAACCCTGCGAAAGCTCCGCGCCGCGCAACATGCCAATCAGCCCCCACACCCGGTGGTCATGAATCGGCGTGCGTTGCCCCGGCCCCCAGACAAAACTGACGACGCTGAAACGCTGGCGCGAGTCGGCATGCAGCAAAAATTGCTGGTAGCGCTCGGGGTCGGGTTGCGCGTATTCGTCGGGCAGCCAGTCATCGTGGCTCACCAGTTGCGCCAATAGCTTGCCGCCACGGTGCAGCAGGTCGCCTTCGCGTGGGTTGCCGTCGATCAATTCCGCCAGGGCGCCTATAAAGGCTCTGAGTGGTTCGGGGTGTCGGGCCTGAGTCATGGCAATTCCATCAGATGCTTTAACGGGTAGGGGTTGATTGGTTTATCTAAGCATAATGTTTATGGTTAATATGCTATTTTTTAATGATTAGCTTATAGCCGAAGGTAATTTAGAACCGCACTGAATAGCGTTAGACGTTATCGATCACCGCGTGGGCTATTCAGATAGCGTGGCGACAACTATGCTTGGCGCACATCTTAATGACTGTTCTCTATGCGCGGCCAAAATGAAAATTGATGATATCGATGCCTTTGTCGAAGTGATTCGTTGCCAGTCCATCAGCCATGCCGCCGAGTCGTTGCAACTGACCCAGCCGGCCATTACCCGCCGCGTGCAGAACTTCGAGCAGGCGTTGGGCGTGGAGCTGTTCGACCGCAATACCAAGCCGCTCAAGCCCACGCTGATCGGCACCCGGGTTTATGAGCAATGCCGGTTGATCCTGCGCGAGATGGATGCGCTGCGTGAACTGGTGGCCACCGATGCGCCGCCCACCGGCGTGTTGCGCCTGGGTGTGCCGCAGACCATTGGCGACGTGGTGCTGCTGGATGCGCTCAAACACCTGCGCACGCAATACCCCGACCTGCGTGCCCAGGTCGCCACGGGCTGGGGCAGCCAATTGGTCGGCAAGATCGAACGCGGCGAGCTGGATGCGGCCGCGGCGCTGTTTCCGGCGGGCAAGATCTTCCCGGATAACATCGTTGGCGAGTCCATCGGCAAGATGGAATTGGTGGTGGTGTGCGCCAAGGCGCAGCTGCCGAAGAAGCCCTGCAAGCTGGCGGATGTGTACCAGAACGGCTGGGTTCTGAACCCGGATGGTTGCGGTTTTCGCGCGGGTTTGCAGCGCACCTTGTCCGACCAGGGCCTGGTCCTGCGGGTTAACCTGGAAACCTTCGGTACCGAGTTGCAGTTGGGCCTGGTGGCCGACGGCTTGGGCTTGGGCCTGGTGCCCCGGCCATTGCTGGAGCGCAGCGCGCATCGCGAACAATTGGCGGTCATGCCGCTCAAGGACTTCAAGCCGGTGATGGACCTGTGGCTGATCTACCCGCATTTTCTCGGCAACCTGCAAGGCCCGGTGGATGCATTTGGCAAGTGGGTGACGGACGCCCTGCACAAGGTTCGTAGCGCGGCCTGATTTGGGGGTAGCTAGTATGAAAAAAAATAATAATTAGCTTAGATTAAAATGTGCTTTTTATTATTTTTGGCCATCCCCTAGGCTGACTGGAAGTCCTTAAGGCCATCCAGGAAGTTTTGCCATGAGCAGCGTCGCCTCCCTATCCAGCGTGTCCAGCAACGTCCGTCAGCGTGTCACTCCACAAGAGTGGGAGGTGCGCGTCAAACTGGCCGCCGCCTATCGACTGGCGGCCTTGTACAAGTGGACTGACCACATCTACACGCACTTCTCCGCCCGTGTGCCGGGGCCGGACGAGCATTTTCTGATCAACGCCTTTGGGCTGTTGTTTGATGAAATCAGCGCCTCCAATCTGGTCAAGGTCGACCTCGACGGTACTATCGTCGACGACCCTACCGGCCTGGGCATCAATTACGCAGGCTACGTGATCCACAGCGCCATTCATGCGGCCCGCCACGACTTGCAAGCGGTGCTGCACACGCACACCCGTGACGGTATTGCGGTGTCGGCGCAGAAGGACGGCTTGTTGCCGATCTCTCAGCACTCGATTAGTTTTTCCGGGCGCGTGGCGTACCACGGTTATGAAGGCGTGGCGCTGGACCTGGACGAGCGTGAGCGGCTGGTCGCGGACTTGGGCGACAAGAGTGTGATGATCTTGCGTAACCATGGTTTGTTGACGGCGGGCGTGAGTGTGGAGCATGCGTTTCAGCAACTGCAGGGGCTGGAGCGAGCGTGCAACATTCAGATTGCGGCGCAGGCGGCGGGGAATGCGGAATTGGTGTTCCCGCCGGCCGAGGTTGTGGCCAAGGTCGAGAAGCAGGCTGAGGTGTTTAAAGCAGGTGATGGGCCAGGCGTCGCGCGGCATTGGAATGCGTTGATCAGGCAATTGGAGCGCACCGATACTGACTACAAAAACTGACCCTGAGCCCGTAGCAGATCCAAAGGTGAGAAGAGCCTTGTGTGGGGGACTTGTGAGAGGCCTTGTAAGAGGAGCCTTGTTAGAGGCGCTTTGTGTGGGGGCCTTGTGAGAGGGCCTTGTAAGAGGAGCCTTGTTAGAGGGCCTTTGTGTGGGGGCCTTGTGAGAGGGCCTTGTAAGAGGAGCCTTGTTAGAGGGCCTTTGTGTGGGGGAGGGCTTTTGTGGGAGGGGGCTTGCTCCCGATTGCAGTGTGTCAGGCGCCACCTGTATGCCTGATGTACCGCTATCGGGAGCAAGCCCCCTCCCACATGGATTTCAAGGTGTGGTTAAGCGACTTTTTTGGCCTGCTCGCGTTCAGCAACCAGTTGTCGCGTAAGCGGAATCAGCCGCTTGCCGTAATCAATCGCATCATTGAGCGGGTCAAAGCCGCGAATCAGGAAGGTGGTAATCCCCAAGTCGTAGTAATCCAACAATGCCTCAGCCACCTGCTCTGCGGTGCCCACCAACGCAGTTGAATTGCCTTGCGCCCCGAGCAACCCGGCAATCCCGGTCCACAAGCGCTTATCCAGCCGCGACCCCTGCGCTGCTGCTGCCAGCAACCGGCGCGAGCCTTCGTTCGGCGGTTCACGCTTTACAAATCCATTCTTCTCGGCCAACTGCGTGGCCTGCTGCAAAATGCTCTCGGCGCGTGCCCAGGCCAATTCTTCGGTCTCGGCGAGGATCGGCCGCAACGACAAACTGAACCGAATCGTACGCCCATGCTTGGCCGCTTCTGCGCGCACTTGGGTGACGACTTCGCGCACTTGTTCGTAGGTTTCACCCCACAGCGCATACACGTCGGCATGCTTGCCCGCCACCGCAATCGCCGCCGCTGAAGAACCGCCGAAGTACAGCGGAATATGCGGCTGTTGCGGCGACTTCACGGTCGAGTGCGCGCCTTCGACTTGGTAGTAGGTGCCGGAGAAATCGAAGGGCTGCTCACGGGTCCATTGCTGGCGGACCACGCTGAGGTATTCGTCGGTGCGTGCGTAGCGTTCGTCCTTGCCGATATGGCTGCCGTCGGCACGCAGCTCGCGGTCATCGCCGCCGGTGATGATGTGCACCGCAGTGCGCCCGCCGTTGAATACATCCAGCGTGCTGAACTGGCGTGCGGCCAGCGTGGGCTGGGCGAAACCCGGGCGGTGGGCGATCAGAAACTGCAGCTTTCGGGTCACGCTGGCGGCATGCGAGGCGATCAACGTGCTGTCCGGGCTATTGGAGTGGAAGGCCACCAGGGCGCGGTCGAAGCCGGCCTCTTCGTGGGCGCGGGCCACGGTTTCAACGTAGTCCGGTTGCAGGGTCGGGCCGCTGCGCGGGTGAATCTCGGAAGCGTGGTGGCCGCCGATATAGCCGATGAATTCAATGCTCATGGTCTGTCCTTGTCGAGTACGTGATTAACACCTCCGCCAGGCAAGGGGTCGGTTATTCACGTCAAAACTAGGGGCTGCGGCCGGGTCTGTAAAATGCCGATTGGTTCTATCCTAATTATTAAAAAATAGAATCATAAATTAATTTATATATCAGTAATTTGCATTTTGTGTGCGTCAGGTTCTTTGCATGAAAAAGCTCACCGCAGGCTCAAGCACCGCGCACCGCTTTGAGCAGCAGCGCTTCAAAGACCCGCTGCACCCGTGGCTCATCACTGTGCGCCACATTAAAGCGCATCGAGTTGAGGTGGGCAGGGTCGTAGCCGAACAGTGCGCCTGGCGCCAGCACCATGCTGCGTTTAAGCGCTTCTTGGGCGAGCAGTTCGCCGTTCACCTTGGCGGGCAGTCGCGCCCAGATGAACATCCCGCCTTCATAGGCCATCGGCAGTTCGCAGCCGCAACGCTTAAGCCATTGCTCAACGCGGCCTCCAGCTTCCATCAAGCGTTGCACCATGCGCTTGCGGTGTTTGGCGTAGCTCCCTTCGCTGAGCATGCGGTACACGAGTTGCTCGAACAGCTCCGAGGTCACGCCGCCGCTCATCAATTTCATGTTGGTCAGGTTGGCCGCCAGTTGCGGCGCGGCCACCACGTAGCTGACGCGGGTGTTGGCGCTGAGGATTTTCGAGAAGCCCGAGAGGTAGGTCACCTGGTCGAGACCGGCGAGGGCGGCCAGGCGTGGCGGCGGGTTGGGGTGCAGGTCGCCGTAGAGGTCATCCTCGACGATATGGCAGTGGTATTGCCGGGTCAGCTGCAGCAGGCGAAACGCTTGGCTGGGGCTGAAAGAATGGCCGGTGGGGTTATGCAGCACGCTGGTGGTCAGGTACAGGCTGGGGCGGTGCTCGGCCAGCAATTCCTCAAGCGCGGTAAAGTCGAAGCCGTCCGGGCGGCGTTGCACAGTCACGACTTTGACGCCATGCAAGGCAAGGTTGGCGTGGAAGTTGAAGTAGCACGGTGCGTCCAGCAGCACCGTGTCGCCGGGGCGCGCGAGCAGGCGCATGAGCATGTCCAGGCCTTGCACGGTGTTGGGTGTGGTGATGATTTGTTCCACCGGCACCGACAAGCCATCAGCGTGAAGTTTTTGTTGCAGGGCCTGACGCAACGGCAATAACCCGGCCGGTGTGCCCAGCCCGGCGATACGCAACGACGGCGCACGCACCACGCTGCGCAGGGTTTGGCGAATCGCTTCGGCGTTCAGCCATTCCTCCGGCAAATGCCCGCCACCGGGGCGCAGGTCGCCGACCGCATTGACCAATGGGCGGCGCAATACGCTGAGCAGGTCTTGGGGCAGCAGGTCGACCCACGTGACGGGCGCCGGGCGCGCAGTGTCCATCGCCACAAAGTAGCCGCGGCCTTGGCTGGAGGTCAGCAGGTTGCGACCGCGCAGGCGGTCCAGCGCTTCGTTGAGGGTGAATTTGCTGACGCCCAGGGTTTCGGTCAATTCGCGCACCGAGGGCAACTTGCTGCCGGGTGCCCATTCGCCGCTCTCAATGGCCTGGCTGAACGCCTCGACGATCTGCTGAACCTTGGGCGTGCCCTCCACAAAATCGACGACGGATACAAACATAAACCTTCCTTGTCTTTGCCGGTGATTTTACCGGTGAAGTTAGGCCGGATTAAGCATCACTTTACCTGCCTTGTGCAATGTCGCTCACCTAGACTGCGCGCCATCTCGCCAGGAATTGGCGAATTTCCTACAGGCGAGCAATGGATTTCGCATTCTCATGAAGACTTATATGTGCGCACCCTGCGGTTTTATGTACGTGGAAGAATTGGGCATTCCTGAAGATGGAATCCCGGCAGGCACCCCATGGGAGGAGGTGCCTGAAGACTGGACATGCCCGGATTGCGGCGTGACCAAGGCCGACTTCATGGCCATTGAACTTTAAAACGTCATCAACGAAAGGAATCGATTAATGGAAAGCAAGCTGATCAATGCCACCGTGCCGTTCTGTACCGGTGTGGCCCATCAGAAATACCTGGGCGCCGAATTGGGCCTGCTAACCGCCGTTGAAGGGAGTTGCACCCACTGGTACATCGACGGCAGCCTGTTCGGCGAAATGGTCGACGACTGGACCGAGGCGCGCATCGTCAGCCTGCAGGAGCAGATCGCGGCCACCGGCGTAAAGCCGGTATTCCACGGCAACTTCAAAGCGCCGCTTGGCAGTGACGTCGAGGCTTTCCGTGCCGCAGCCGTGCAGTACGTGAAGAAAGAAATCGACATCGCCAGCCGTCTGGGCGCGCCGTTGATCATCCACGGTGGCTGCATCGTCGAGCCAAAAATGGTGCTGATGGCGAAGAAGGTAGCCCTGGAGCATTACCTCAAGTCGGTACAGGAACTGGCGAGTTACGCCGAGGCCAAGGGCACCGATATTTACTTGGAGAACCTGTCCAATTACGTCAACTATCGGCCGTTTCACTACATCTTCACGCATGAGGCGGAATACGCCTTTGTGTTCGAGCGCCTGCAGGCGCACAGCAATGTGTACTTCTTCCTTGATGCGGGCCACGCCAATATCGAAAACGGCCTGCCGGCCGAGGTGGTGCGTAAATACCACCACCTGATCAAGGGCATCTCCTTCAGCAACAACAATGGCGTGCAAGACCAGCATTTCGGTATTCACGACGGCAATTGCGACTACGCCGACGTGATGCAGGCCATCGTCGAAACCAACTGGAAAGGCTTGGTGGCGTTCGAAACCCGCAATCAAACCGCCAAGGCGGCGCTGGCGGACCTGGCGCTGATGTACCGCGAATCCCTGACGACCGAAATCGCGGTCGCTTGATGGGGCCGGGGCGGGCGCTTGCGTGCTCCGCCCCGTTGTTGTTTCTTAAAACCCAAGGTCTCGGACACATGACAAGTGCGTTAACGCTTTCTTCGTTCCTCTACTTTCTGCTGTTTTGCGCCACCATGACCTTCAGTCCCGGCCCGATGACCCTGCTGCTGCTGAGCCTGGGCTTGAAAGACGGCCTGCGCAGCTCGATTCCGGCGCAGATCGGCGCCAGTGTGTCGTACCTGATTTCGATCCTGATCTTTGCCGTGGGCTTTTCGGAATTGATCAAGGGCAACCTTGCGATCACTCAGGCTATCCAGTTCGTCGGTGTGGCCTACATTCTTTACCTCGCTTACAAACAGTGGACCAGCAGCGGCGTGGCGATCAACAAGGCCGGCGCCGCAGAGGGCTCGCGCAGCCTGTTTGGCAAGGGCTTGTTGACCGGGTTTTCCAACCCCAAGACCATCATCATGTTCAGCGCGGTATTCCCGCAGTTTGCCGGGGCAGGGGAGCACAGCTCATCGGCGGATATTGCCATCCTCGGCCTGACCTTTCTGCTGTTGCAGTTCGCCAGCGGTTGCCTGTACTGCTATTTCGGCCAGCGCATCAAGCACGTGCTGGAAAACCCCAAGCGCCGAGTGTTATTGCAGCGCGTCACGGCGGTGCTGTTGCTGGGTGTGGCATTAATGTTGGCGCGGGGTTTTTCGCACTGAGCCGGCTTATGAGTGGTAGTGGCGATTTGCCGCTGCCCTGATAGACTCCAGGCATTCATCCAGGATTACACCGACCATGTCAGCCGCCGGAGGAAATGGACTTCCGCTCGCTTCACGGTTATATAAATCGCGAACCTTTGGGCTAACGCTCGGTTTTGTGTGTGTGGCGTTTGGCATGTACCCCTTGAACCCGCCGTTGTGGGTGTGGGCGTTGATGCTGACCAACGCCTTTATCTGGCCGCACCTCGCGTATCAAGTGTCACGCCGCGCGGGTAATTCACTGCGCAGCGAACGCCGTAACTTGATGTTCGATTCTTTTTGCGGCGGTTTCTGGGTTGGCGCGATGTACTTCAACCCATTGCCCAGCGTGACCACGTTGTCGATGATGAGCATGAACAACGTTGCCATCGGCGGGCCGCGTTTTATGCTCGCCGGTTGGGTGGCGCATGCCTTGGGCATCGGCGTTTCCCTGCTGTTGTTCACTCCGGCGTTTGTCGCCGTCACCAGCCAGGCCCAGCTCTACGCTTGCCTGCCGATCCTGATGCTGTACCCCTTGGTGCTGGGCTGGATCTGCTACCGCCAAGCCGAAACCCTGGCCCGGCACAAGCGCGAGCTATTCGCGTTGAGCCGCACCGACAGCCTGTCCGGCCTGCTCAATCACGGTGCCTGGAAAGACCACTTGGAAGTCGAGTTCCAACGCTGCCGCCGCGAACAGCAGGGCGCGGCCATCGCGCTGATCGACATCGACCACTTCAAGCTGATCAACGACACGTATGGCCACGTGACCGGCGATAGGGTGCTGCGCCAACTCAGTAAAGTGCTGCGCCAGAACCTGCGCGCCACTGACTTGGCGGGGCGCTACGGTGGCGATGAGTTTTGCGTGATCCTGCCGGGTATGCCGCTCAACAGCGCCACCGAAGTGATGGATGCGCTGCGCGATCGCTTCAATGCATTAGCCTATGCCCAAGACCCCTCGTTGCGCGCGAGCTTGAGCATCGGCCTGGCGCAATATCAACCCGCGCACGCCGACGCCACGAGCTGGCTAAACGACGCCGACCTTGCGTTATATGAAGCCAAAAGCAGTGGGCGTAACCGGGTCAGTTCAGCGCATGGCAGTTGGTTGCGGTCGGTTTAGTGGGGTAGGGTGTCGCAGCACCTCTCAACAAAAAACAAGGATCGGTCCATGCTCTTCACCTTCTCCCGTACGCTCCTGGCCGCCACCCTGGCCTTGTCCTTTGCCGTGCCGGCCTACAGCGCCGAACCGCATAAGCAAATCCAGGCTGACGCCGAACAGTACAAGGCCCCCGCGCTGAAACTGCTTGAACGCCTGGTGAATATCGATTCGGGTTCCGGCTACGCGCCGGGCTTGACGCAAGTGCGCGACATCGCGGTGGATGAGTTAAAACAGCTGGGTTTCAGCATCGAGCAAGTGCCGGACGCGGCCGCCAATAGCAGCCATGTGATCGCCACCCTCAAAGGCACCGGCAAGGCCAAAATCCTGCTGATGGCGCACATGGACACCGTGTTCAAGGAAGGCTCCGCCGCCGAGCGCCCGTTCCATATCAAGGACGGCCGCGCCTATGGCCCCGGCGTGATGGATGACAAGGGCGGCATTGTCGCCGGCATCTACGCGCTCAAAGTCCTGAAAAACCAAGGCTTCAAGGACTACGCGCAAATCACCTTCCTGCTCGACGCCAGCGAAGAAACCGGCTCCGAAGCCGCGGCTGAACTGATCCGCAAAACCGCCAAGGCCCACGACGTTACCTTGAACCTGGAACCCGGCCGCCCAGCCGACGGCCTGGTGGTATGGCGCAAAGGCAGCGCCACCGCCGTGGTCGAAGTCAAAGGCAAAGCCGCCCACGCCGGCGTCGCCCCGGAACTCGGGCGCAACGCCGCGATGGAAGCCGCGCACCAGATTCTGCAACTGGGCAAACTCGGCGACGAAGAGAAAAAAACCACCATCAACTTTACCGTGCTCAAGGCCGGCGACCGCGTCAACGTCATCCCCGACCAAGCCACCGCCAAAGCCGACGTTCGCGCCGCGTTGCCGGAAGAGTTTGACCGTATCGAAAAAGACCTGGCACGCGTTTCGGCCAACAAGCTGATCCCCGACACCGAAGTAAAAACCAGCCTGCTACGCGGCTTGCCACCCATGCCGCAGACGCCGGAGTCGGACAAACTGGTCGCGATTGCCCAAGGCATTTATGGCGAATTGGGGCGTAAGCTGACCATTGAAGGCAGTGGCGGGGCAGCGGATGCAAGCCTGTCGGCCGGGGTCGGCACGCCGACGCTGGATGGCTTTGGGATTGTCGGCGGCAACATACACACCCCAGAGGAATACGCCGAAGTGGAAAGTGTGGCACCGCGTATCTACCTGCTCAGCCGAATGATCATGGAGCTGTCCAAACGCTGATCACACCCTTACGACTGACGCGCTCCTGTGGCGAGCGCGTTGTTGTACCAAGAGGGCTGTTATGCCAAGAGGGCTGTTGTGGCGAGCGGGCTTGCTCGCGTTGGGCTGCGCAGCGGCCCCAAAACCAACACCGCCGATTAACCGGACCCAGCGCGGCGCTCCCACTGGGGCCGCTTCGCGCCCCAACGCGAGCAAGCCCGCTCGCCACAGGGGTGTGGGTATTCATTGAGGAAAGTGCTTTTTTACCATGTTGATGAGTCTTCAAGGCTGGCTTTTTGAAGGTCGTCTTTCCACCCCGCCTTGGCGAGGTTGTAAATATCTTCAAAGAAACCTCTAGGATTTGCTATTTGTGTTTCGTCCCAGGCCATTGTTGAATATTCCTCCGGATCGTCCTCAAAGTAAGACTGAAAATTGAAATTTTCGGTAATTAATGCGAGTGCTAAGCTCTCCATTAGTTTATATCTGTGGCGATAGGAAAGCTTGTTGTACGGGTCCAGGCAATATTTAAGTATGAGATTTTCTCTGTCTTTGTTGTCGTTGGGGTTGTAGAGAGCAAACTCTACCCCCTTCGTTTCCTCTCTGTCGTAAATATCAAAGACGCCCACGAAATAGTACAGGTTGGCATCGAAAATTATGTGCGTGGATGATGGGTGAAAAAGCATTTTAACGCCTTGGTGAGAGTGGGGCTGAAAGTTAGCCTGTTTGTTGCGGGATTTAACTCGTTGAAACTTTATACCAGGTTGCGCGATCTTCGAGACTGGCTTTTTGAATGTCGTCTTTCCAAGCGTTTTGAGCGAGCCGGTAGACATCTTTTAAAAAACTTCTAGGACTTTACAGTTCGTACCATTCTGTCCTTGGACATGCTGCCGCCTCGTCATTGTCTATGTCGAATAAAATTTGGAGGTCATGATTGTCGTCGGCCAAGCTGTTTTTAGAGCTTGAGTCAGAACGTACTTATGTCTGTAGGATAAGTAATCCAAATTCAATTTTTGCATGGAGCTACTTTAAGTTTTCATTTGGCTGCTGGGATTACCGTGCCTGTATTTTTTTGATTTTCGAGAAGCGTCTCCATGAACCGTCTTTGGTCGATGATAAGTTCGGAAAAGTAAGTGGCCATCCTTTTGGATGCATCGTCAAAGCCATCGTTACTTGATAAATAGTATTCGATGGAAAGACTTAACCAATCTTGATCGAGTTTTGTGAAAGATAAGAATTTTGGTTTTTTCAGCTCGTCAAATAACTCGATTAATTGGTCTTTATGCGCTCCCTTTTCAAATCGTCGGTGTTCTCAATGTCGCAAGTGAAGAGTGAATCCCGGATGATTGACATTTCAGGTGATTTTTTGATGTTTGCAGCTCCTTGTAAGCAGCGTCAAGGTTGCCATTTCAGGCGTCAAGCATCGGACTTATCAA
Organism: Pseudomonas sp. ICMP 460; assembly: GCF_002723595.1. Taxonomy (NCBI): domain Bacteria; kingdom Pseudomonadati; phylum Pseudomonadota; class Gammaproteobacteria; order Pseudomonadales; family Pseudomonadaceae; genus Pseudomonas; species Pseudomonas sp. ICMP 460. The sequence continues at coordinate 39,729 of NZ_LKBR01000024.1, read as the reverse complement.
TCAACACTCTTCGAGCTCGATTTGATAACGGGTGAGGCAATCAAGCAGCACTTTCATAAACTGCCTTTTGTCTAAGATTTCGTCATCGAAATAAGTATCAAAAAGGTAAAATACGCAGTCGAAATTTTCGTCTGTTTTTAGAAAGTGCTGAAGTGTGTCGATGTACCAATTACGCTGTTTGAGTTTGTATGAGGTGTATTCAGGCTTGGTTAGCTTTTCAAACAGTTCAGACAGTTCTTTATCGTCGTTTATGTTCTTGGAGACTATGAAGCGCTCTCTTTCAAGATTGTCGTAGTTTTCAATGCTGTAAGTGAAAAGCACGCTTCTTAGTATTGATAAGTCTGGGAGGTATTTCATTTCAGAACTCCGTAAATTAAATTCCAGTAGATGCGCCGGGAGACAGGCCTCACCCTTTTGATAAGCCAGCTCATAATGGCATTCAAGCTTTACAAAGTATCGCCTGATCCATGCCGATCAGAATGTTATCTCGGCTGATCGGCTTGTGTTTGTTGCCACCCTTGGCATCAGCAAAGGACGTAAAGCCGTTTACGTCATCTTTTATCTCGAATAAGTTTTGGAAGTTATAACTATTTTCTTCAATATTTTTGTTTGATTTTTAAGTCGAAAAACATTTAATGCGTAATTATTCTTTATGTTCGCCTTTCAGCTTTTGCTCTGGCATTCAATAAGTGACTATCAAACTTGCTGACTATGTGGCGTAGCCATGATAATCCTGAGGTCCATTCAAATGGGTAGTAGTAAAAACAATATTGTTCTTCGAGTAGGTTTTTTTGAAGATTTACTTCGTTTGTGTAGGAGGCTATTAATTCAAGTATTTCAGTTTTTACGATGATGATCGTGTCTTCATCGGAGTCTGTTAAAAATGAGTCTATGACATTATCCGCTGTGGGGTGATCCTCCAGCCAATCTTGGTTAAAGTAGCCGCCAAAAAACTGCTGAAGCTCTGTTAGTGGGGGATTCATATCTCTATTGGGTATCCTGTTAGTAGTAGGTAGCCATTTGGCATTCTAGGTTTTCGCTTTATGACTAAAACATATTTGTAGACGGGTATTGACTTGTCACTTCCCCTTAATAAGCTTAACCCCGTGGGCTGTTGTAAATGCTCCCTGATTACCAAGGTCTCTTTATTTCCTCTTAGAAATTCAGATATGTTTTGGTTGTGTGTGGCTAAGCTTTTAGAAACGAGTGTTTCTGCCTCTTCCAAGGTTTTGAACGTAGATGCCGCTGGAATATGTGGTTCCGATTCTAGCCTTACGGCGAGCTGGCCGTCCGTTTGGCCTACGTGCTTATGAATTAGGTGCCCGCCTGACCTCTCATGCGAGTCCAATACAGGTGTCTTGCTTGATTGAAGGGGATCGACTTTTGAGCCGGGGCACCCTCCCACCTTGCAACTTAAGCCCAGCGGATCAACCCACCCCGTAGGGTTAGGCACATACTGGTACGCGTTGATCCCGCCCGCCAGCTTCACCGGGTCCGGCGTCAGGTAGCGGCCGCTGTCTGGATTGTAGTAGCGATGGCGGTTGTAGTGCAGCCCGCTTTCTTGATCGAAGTATTGGCCCTGAAAACGCAGCGGGTTGTCGACTTTTTCCATGTCGAGGCGAGCGATATGGCCGTAGGCGCGGTAATGCGCGGACCAGACAATTTCGCCGTCAGGTGCGGTGAGTTCTTGCGGCGTGCCGAGGTGGTCGAGTTGATAGTGGAAGGCTTTGCTTTCACTCGGACCAAAGCCTTCCAGTAGCGCCAACGGCCGAAAACTGTCCGGCTCGTAGATATAACTGCGATGACGATCGGCGTGATGCTCGGCAATCAACTTGTCGCCTTGCCAAAAAAACTCGGTAGTTTTCTCGTCCACGGTTTTGCTGATACGCCGCCCAAACGCGTCGTAGCGGTAGCTGGCGGTTTGCCCGCTGGGTTGAGTGGTGCCAATCAGCCGGTGCTGACAGTCGTAGCGATATTCGGTGACGAGTTGATGGCCTTTACCGCGTCGTTCGCGGATCAGGTTGCCGAAGGCGTCGTAGTCGTAATGGTGGTCGCCCTGGATCATCAGGCGGTTGCCGGCAACGATGTCGGGGCCGGGGCGGTCTTGCATCAGCAGGTTGCCTGCCGGGTCGTGACCGAAACGTTCTTTCACGTCTTGTGAGTGATCGGCGTGGGTCAGGCGGGCGAGGGGGTCGTAGTGGTAGTCGTGTTGGCCCTTTCGGGTGTCGAGGATGCGGCCGAGGTTGCCGCTGTTGTCGTAGTCGTATTGGCGCTGGTAGAGGGTGTGTTCCTGTTGGCTGACCACGTGGGCGTGCAGGCGGTTTTGCTCGTCGTAGTGGTAGTGGCTGAGCAGTTGGCCTTGCTGGCGTTGGCGCTCGTGGCCAGCACTGAACAGGTGCGAGGTCAGCAACCCGCCGTTTAATTCGACGGTGGCGATTTGACCGCCCTTGTCGTGATTGAACACCAGGCGGTTGTTGTCCGGCAGGCGCAGGTGTTGCAACTGACCGCACGCATCGTAGCCGTAGCGCAGAGTGCCCCAGCCTTGGTGCTCGGCGGTGAGGCGGTTTTGCGCGTCGTATTCGTAGGCCAGCGCCCAATGGTTGTCGTCGACGCTGAGGAGATTGCCCTGACGGTCGTAGGCGTAATCAACAATGCTGCCGTCGGGCAGGGTTTTTCGTACAAGGCGCCCGGCGTGGTCGCGTTCGTAACAGGTGATTAGCTGACTGCTATCGTCGCCATGCTCGGTCTTTTCCAGCAGGTTGCCGTTGAGGTCGTAGACGTAAGCCGTGCGCTGGCCGTCAAAGCCGGTTTCCTGTTGGATCAGCCCGTTAGGGTGGTATTGCAACCCATAGACTTCACCGACTTCGTTTTCAATTTCAGTCAGCAACAACCGCACGTTGTCGTAGCGGTATTTGACTTGGGTGCCGTCGGCGTTGATGCGGCGGCTGATCAGGTGCAGGCCGTCGCCGTATTCGTAGCGGGTGACGTGGCCCAGCTCATCCCGCTCGGAGGTGATTTTTCCGTAAGGGTTGTAGCTGTATTCCCTAAACGCGCCGCCGGACACCACCACGCGAATCAACCGACCCACGCCGTCCCACTGATACTGGGTCAGTGCGCCATGTTCGTCCTCGCGCGCAACCTGGCGTCCGAGGTCGTCGTAGCGGTAGCGCTGGCTACTGCCGTTCGGAAATAACGCCTCAAGCAGTTGCCCATGGTCATTCCACACCAGCCGATGACAACTGCTATCGGGATACCAAACGCCAGTCAGTTGCCCGTGTTTGTTGTAGCTGTAGTCGGTAACGTTGCCGTCTGGATCTGTCTTGCGCGTGACGTCGCCTTGATCATTACGCTCGTACTTCCAAACCGCCTCACCACGGCGCACCACCCGTACGAAGCCGTTGTCATGCTCGTAGGAAGTCGGCTCATCGTCCCCCGGAAACAGCGCAATCAAGCGGCCCGCTTCATCGTACTGATACGCCGTCACCGCCCCCAGCGGGTCTTGCTCGACCGTCAGCCGGCCTTTGTCGTCATAGGATTTGAAATGCTCAGCGCCATCGGGATCAATCCGCTGCACCAGCCGTGCGCGCTGGTCATGCACGTAAACTTCCTGGCTGCCATCGGCGTTGTGAACCGTGACCCTGCCGTTGTCATCCCAGGCATAACGCGTTTCCATCTGCGAAAAGCTGGCCCAGTGCCGAACGCACCGCGCCGCCTTGCCTGCCCGTTCCCACGCCCAAAAGAAACGCGCGCCACCGGCCAACTGCCGCTCGAGAATCACGTGCTGCTCGTCGTACCGATAAAACTCGCTTTCGCCGACGGCATTGGTCGCTGAAAGCAGTCGTCCAGCGTCGTCGTAGGCGTAGGAAACAAGATTCTGCTCTGTCACCCATTCGAAAGGTTCATGGCCTTTGGCACGCTGAACCTGATAGTCCACCGCCACGATGTGGCCAGACGCGTAGCGTAAAAACAGCGACCGGCCTACACCGTTGTCCAACCGCTCAATGCGCCCGAGAAAATCCCGGAAAATCCGCAGGCGGTTGTCGTAAGCATCGCTGATCGCCGTCAGCAGACCGTCGCAAAAGTGATAAAAACGCGACGCCTGAGCCAGCACTAATTCACCGGGCAAATCACCCCAATAAATCGCCGCTTCGGCCAGGCTGTTGGTGATCGCCGGCCGAGAAACGCTGGGTAACGGAAACGCAGTCGACCGATTCTCATGGTCCGTCCACACCACCGAATCAGCGTCCACCACCAGCCGTTGCGCCAGCGAGTGACTCCAGCCAAAGCCCAACCCGCCATCCACTTCCACCGCGCTGGTGCGATACACCCGCGTCCACTCAAACGGCAACATCCCGTCCAGCGCGCCATCGGTGAGGGTCAGTAATTCTTCCCCGGTGACCATCGACACCGGGCAACCGTGAGTGAGGGTTTTGTCGGCGCTGGCCGCAGCATCGCCGTTCGGGTTCTTGCCCGCAGCGGGCACATCGTCGACGTGCTCTTGGCGCACCAATGTGGTCTTCTGCGTTTTGCCGCGAACCGCAGGCACCGGGTTCGCAACCAGATGCTCCCCAGCCTTCAACGGTGCAACCGGCACCGCCTTGATCGGTATCGCCGCACTGCCCAGCAACAACGGCTTGGCGGCCTCGACATGACTGTCCAGGCTGGATTTGGCGAAATGTTGAGAGATGTGTTCCAGCCACTGGCGTGCGCGACGAGACTTGATACCGCTCAACACCTTCGAACTCATGTTTACCGCTACGCCCATCCCGCCAGTGGCGAGACCCAGCAGCAGGTTGATCAGCACCTCGGCACTGATTTCCCCCAGCAGCTCGCTCATGGCGGGCGGCGGCAGCAAGCGCATCCAACTGACCAGTACCGACAGGTAGATAAACAGCAGCGGTTCATCGCTGAGCACCAGCAAGCCTTTTGCGAGGGCTTCGGTGCTGACCTTCAGGAGCTTTTCAAACTCGGCCTGTGACAGGTAATGCAGGAGTTTTTCGGCATTCGCCAGCGGGTCTGTGAGCCACTCAAACAGTTGCTTGAGGCTGTCCCAAAGTGCGTAAAGCGCATCGCCAAACCCACGCGCATAGGCTTGGTGCAGGGCGTGGTAGCGCTCAAGGAAGTCGGCCTCGGAGTAGCCATCCCACAGCGGTTTGAAGGTGCTCGCCCACTCATCGCGCAGCCAGCTTTCGAGCGGTGCGATCACCGACTGATAGGAGGCGTATAGCGCCTTGAAATGCGCTATGGAAACGTCGGGATAGAAGTTGATTCGGTACTGCTGATTGCGATCACATTCAGTGATTTCGAGAATGCCGCTGGGGCCGATGGTCTTGTGGATCGGCTCCCCCAGCGGGCCGCCGTTCGGGTCGATACGTTGCAGTACCACCGGCGTATTGCCGATGGGCACAAAGCGTGCGCTCTGGAACATGTGCACCAGGGTCAAGGTGCCGCTGGCCTGGCAGGTGGCGACGGTGCTGCTCGGAAACAGCGAGCGGTTGATCGGCGCAACCAGCGCCACTTCATCGCCGACCTTGAATACCTGCTCGACATCCAGCGCCGACAAGCTGAAATAGCTCTCGGCCCAGGCTTCATAGGTATTCAGGCATTGCCTGAAATCGCTGAGTACGGATTCGACGTCTCGTGTCTTTGAATCCATCGCCGCCAGTACCAGAAAGCCAATGGTTTGGCCGGTAACAGCGATCAAGAGGCCGCCCTCGTGTGGGGGGCTCTGGCAAAATAAACCATCTGCAATCCTTCGCTCTGTGTGATCAGGCGAAGGACTTTGCAGGCGTTTTCAGGCGGTATCTGTAAAGCTTATCCGGCCGCTGCGTGGGAAGTTTCAGCGGCGTCTGTCCTCTCCCAAACACGCCCTGGCGCAGGCGTTGCTTGCCGGTTCATCGGCGTGGTTTATCCACCCAGCGGTTGTTGAGTTGTCACACTTTGTCCAAGTTATTCGCGGCTGGATGATTACGATTCTCTTTTGAGTTCACTCTTAAGGTCCACGCCCATGCTGCCTGCTGTTCGCTTTACACCCCTGGCCTTGCTGGTCGCCGCCAGTTTGCAGGCCCACGCCGAAGAGCCGGTAACCCTGGAACTGAATGATGTTGTGGTGACGGCCTCAGGCTTTGCGCAAAGTGTGGAAGACGCGCCGGCCTCGGTCACGGTGATCGATGGCGAAGCACTGCGGCGCAAATCCTACCGCGACCTTGGCGACGCGGTGCGTGATGTGGAAGGTGTGACGGTCAACGGCGGGGCGAATGAAACCGATATTTCGATCCGTGGCATGCCCGCCGATTACACGTTGATCATGGTCGACGGCAAACGCCAGAGCGCGCGGGAATCGCGGGTCAACGGCAACAGTGGTTATGAGCAGAGTTTTGTACCGCCGGCGGCCGCCATTGAGCGCATTGAAGTGGTGCGCGGGCCGATGTCGTCGCTGTACGGTTCGGATGCCATCGGCGGCGTGATCAACGTGATCACGCGCAAGGTCTCGCCGACGTGGGGCGGCTCGGTTGGCTATGACTACTCGGCGCGTCAGCACAGTGACCAGGGCAATGCGCGGCAAACCCAGTTCTACCTCAGCGGGCCGCTCAAGGAAGATTTTCTCGGTTTGCAGGTGTGGGGCCGCTACCTCGACCGCCAGGCTGACGACGACATCGAACAGACTAACGGCTTCAGCCGCGCCGACCACCGCGACCTCACCGCGCGCCTGGCTTTCACGCCGACCATCGACCACGACATCCTGCTGGAAGCCGGTGCCACGCGCCTGAAAAACGGCGATGGCATGAGCGCCAATTGGGCCACCCGCGAGCAGGAAAACAACCGCGATCACTGGTCGCTTTCGCATCAGGGCCGCTGGGGCTGGGCCACGTCGGACGTCGCCCTGTCGCAGGAAACCTCCAGCCGCGAGGGCAAGGCAACCCCGGCGCAAACCGATATCTACGGGCGCAAACCCGAGATCAAGAACAGCGTGTTCGACGCCAAGCTGGTGGTGCCCACCGCGCATAACGTCAGCACCGTGGGCCTGCAATGGAATGAGAGCGAATTGACCGACTGGAACCAGGGCCTCGGTGACCGCGTCGACTATAAATTTTCGGTGGCGCAAAAAGCCCTGTTTGCCGAGAACGAGTGGTCGGTCACCGAGCGTTTCGCGCTCACCACCGGCCTGCGCCTGGATGAACACGAAGAATACGGTGCGCACCTCAGCCCGCGCGTTTACGGGGTGTGGCGTGCTACCGACGAGTGGACGCTAAAGGGCGGCATCGCGCGCGGCTTCAAGGCGCCCGAACTGCGCGCGGTGGTCGCCGACTACGCCTACCTGCGGCGCAACCGTTTTGTGATGTTCGGCAACCCGGACCTTAAGCCCGAGACCAGCACCAACTATGAAATCTCGGCGCTGTGGAGCAACCGCGACAACCTCTCGGGCGGCGTCACGCTGTTCTACAACGACTTCAAGGACAAGCTCTCCACCGTCACCACCGACCGCCGTTGGAACGGCTACACCATCATGGAGCGGGTCAACGTCGACAAGGCGATCATCCAGGGCGTAGAGCTCAACGGGCAGTGGGACATCAACCCCGAGGTGCTGCTCAAGGCCAACTACACCTACACCGATTCCGAGCAAAAAAGCGGTGCCAACCAAGGTGCGCCGCTGGCCCTGACGCCCAAGCAAAAAGCCAACCTGCGCAGCGAATGGACCGTCAACGACCGCGCGCAGGTGTGGGCATCGCTCAGCTACTACGGTGAAGAAACCGGCAATACGATCACCGACGAACCGGCACCGGGCTACACCACTGCAGACCTTGGCGGTTCTTATGACGTGACCGAATCACTCACTCTGAACGCTTCCCTCAACAACCTCACCGACAAACGCCTGGACGATGAAACCTACGGCACGGTGAACTACGGCCGCACGCTGTGGATGGGCGCCACGCTCAACTTCTAGAGCGCCGCTGGCAATCGCACCACCGCGCACAGGCCGGCCGGTGGGCGATTTTCCAACAGCAGTTCGCCGCCATGGGCCTGGATGCACGACCGTGCAATCGCCAGGCCCAGCCCCACGCCGCCATTGCTGACACCGCGTTGCACGAACGGCTCAAACACTTTGCTCAGCCAGTCCTCGGGCAAGCCTTGGCCGTGGTCGAGAATCTCGATGCACAGCCAGCCATCGTGCTGGCGTGTGAGGGCCAGCCGGGCGTCGCCGGCATGGCGCAGTGCGTTATCGATCAGGTTGGTCAACGCACGTTTTAGCGCCAGCGGGCGGCACGTCAGCAGCAGCGGCGGCGCGCCGGCCCAACTGACCGGCTGTTGCAGGCGCTGATAGCGCGTGGCCAAGTCATCCAGCAGCGCAGTGAGTGAGACGGTGGTGGTGGGTTCCTGCAGCGTATCGTCGCGCACGAAGTTCAGCGTTTCACGCGCCATCGCGCTCAACTCGGCGAGGCTTTCGAGCATGTCATCACGCGCCGCGCCGGGCTCGAGCAATTCGACCTGCAGGCGCAGTTCGGTGATCGGCGTATTCAAGTCGTGGCTGACCGCCGCGAGCATCCGCGTGCGACCTTCTACATGCCGCGCAAGGTTGGCCTGCATCGTGTTGAAGGCGGCCGTCAGGTCGCGTGCTTCCTGCGGGCCACGCTCCGGCAGCGGTGCGATCCATTCACCGCGGCTGACGCGTTCCGTGGCCTGGGCCAGGGTTTTGATCGGGCGCACCACACGGGCGATAAAAAACATCACGATCAACAGCACCGGCAAGGTCGTGACCGGCAAGCTGTAGGCCAATACGCGGCCCCATTCATAGGCGCCGGCGGGGTATTGCACGGCGTTCAAATACGCACCATTGGGCAGCTCGACGCTACTGCGCAGGCGCAGCGGCGCCCAGCCGGCGGGGCTGAATACATGCGTACGCGCGTCGGCGCCACTGATGCGCTCCAACTGCATGCCGATGGCCGCTGCTTCAGGCAGTCGCAATTGGCTGCGCAGCTCGCGCGCCAGCCGTTGTTCTTCCGGGCGCAGTTCGAACGGCGCGACTTCCGGCGTGGGCGCGATCCAGAAGCGCGCATCGTCGCTGCTCATACCGGCCAGCAGGTGCGCAGTTTCTTCCGGGGTCAGGTCGATGGCGGTGTGATGCGCGGTGCTCAAACGTTCGAGGCTGAAGCTGCGGGCCAACGGGTGGATCAGGCTACCGGTGCGTTGCAGCACCAACATCGCAATTGCATGCGAGGCGAGTAACGCCAGCAACAACAACAGGCTCAACTGGTGCGCCAAAGTGCGCGGCCACAGCCTGCTCAGGGCGCGCATTCGCTGACCTCGGCCGCCAGCAAATAACCGCCGCCCCACACCGTGCGCAGCACCTCCTGTGCGGCATTTGCCTGCGCCAGTTTGCGCCGCAAGCGGCTGACCTGACGGTCGATGGCGCGGTCACTCACGTCACTGTCGGCGGCGGCCGTCAGGTCGATCAGCCGTTCGCGTGGCAGCAAGGTATTCGGGTGCCCGAGGAAGACTTGCAGCAGCCGGCTCTCAGCGGTACTGAGCTGGATGGCCGAGCCGCCTGCGCAGCGCAACGTAGCGCTGGGCACGCTGAAATGCCAGCCGGCGAACCGGTACGCGCGCGCACCGTTGCTGGGGGCGGCCGGCCCGCTGCTGCGGCCCTGGCGGCGCAATACGCTGTTGATGCGCGCCACCAGTTCGCGCGGCTCGAAAGGCTTGGTGACGTAATCGTCAGCGCCCAAATCCAGGCCCCGAATCCGCTCGGCGGGCGTGTCGCAAGCCGTCAGCAGCAGCACCGGGGTGTTGCTGCGCCGATGCAACTGGTTGCATAACTCGAAGCCGTCGCCATCCGGCAGCATCACATCGAGCACCACCACGTCGAACGCCTGGGTCTTGAGTAACTGCCACATGCCGGCCGCGTCTGCGGCGGTGCGCACCTCAAAGGTGTGCCGGCGCAGGTACGTGGCCAACGGTTCGCGAATTTTGCGGTGGTCATCCACCACCAACACGCGCGGTGCGGCAGGCGCAGGGGCAAACGGCATTGCAGCCCTCGGAAGGTTGAACGGGAGAGCGCGGATATTACTACGAGTCATTATCATTAACGCGGTTTTTGTGGCGCTGCGCCGGGTTAGCGTTCTATGAGCAGGACGCTCAGGGTTGTTTTTGCCGTCTAGCGCTGAAGGGGTAACGGTTTTAAGGTGTGGGCACTTTGGAGGATCACCATGAAAAAACTCATCGGCATTTACACCAGCCCTCGCGCTCATTGGGTCGGCGACGGCTTTCCGGTGCGCACGCTGTTTTCCTACGACGCGATGGGCGAGCACATCAGCCCGTTCCTGTTGCTGGACCACGCGGGGCCGGCCGATTTCTCACCTACCGAGCAACGTCGTGGCGTAGGGCAACACCCGCATCGCGGCTTTGAGACCGTGACCATCGTGTATGACGGCGAGGTCGAGCACCGTGATTCGACGGGTGCCGGCGGCAAGATCGGCCCTGGCGATGTGCAGTGGATGACGGCCGCCAAGGGCATCATCCACGAGGAATTTCACTCCGCAGCGTTTGCCCGCAGTGGCGGTGCGTTGGAGATGGTGCAGTTGTGGGTCAACCTGCCGGCCAAGGATAAAATGGCCGACGCGGGTTACCAGACGATCCTCGACGGCGATATTCCTGTGTTGCCATTGGCGAATGACGCTGGGCAACTGCGCTTGATTGCGGGGGAATTTGCCGGCACCAAAGGCCCGGCCCGCACCTTTACGCCGATTGACGTGTGGGACCTGCGCCTTAACGCGGGCAAGGCAGTGACGCTGGATTTGCATGCCGGGCGTAACACGGCGCTGGTGATTCTGCGCGGTACGCTGCGGGTGAATGGCGAGGAAGTGGCGCGCCAGGGGCAATTGGCGTTGTTTGAGCGTGAGGGTGTTCAGATAACGCTGGAGTCCAGTGACGATGCCAAGGTGCTGTTGCTCAGCGGTGAGCCGATTGATGAGCCGATCGTAGGGCACGGGCCGTTTGTGATGAACACCGAGGCGGAGATCCACCAAGCATTTGCCGACTTCCAATCAGGTCGTTTTGGGCAGATGCAGGGTTAATCAGCCCGCCTGAATGCACGTGGCTGGCAAAACCCAAGTGGGAGGGGGCTTGCTCCCGATTGCAGTGTGTCAGGCAGGCTAGCTGTCACTGACGCACCGCTATCGGGAGCAAGCCCCCTCCCACATTTCCACACCGTGTCTTCAGCTGTTCTGCTCTGACTTGCAGCTTGCAGCTTGCAGCTTGCAGCTTGCAGCTTACAGCTTACAGCTGCGCTCGCGCCCCACCCCTCACAACCTGCTATTTCCTGTGTTCACAATTCATGCGATCTTCTGGGCATGTACTCTGGAGTCGCCTGGATGCCCCCGTTTATCGCTGATCACCCGATGTTGTGCGCGCTGGCGCTGATCTTTATCGACATCGCCGTGTGGCGGTTGATTTCCGTCGACCTCGCCGGTTGGAAGCTGGCAGCGCGCTTGGCGATCTTTGCGGTCTTCAGTGCCGTGCTGTTCAACGATGGCATGAACCCCATGCAATTGGCGCCGTATGCCGACAACACGGCGTTGCATTTGGCTGCCACCGCCTTGCAGATTGGCTGGTGGCTGTTCGCTGCGCGCACCCTTACGGTATTGCTCGGCACGGTGATGATGCAGCGCGTCGGCCACACGGGGCGGCTGTTGCAGGACCTGATGGGCGCGGTGATTTTTCTGATTGCGATCATCGCCGCCATGGCCTACGTGCTCGACTTGCCGGTCAAGGGCGTGCTCGCCACGTCCGGCGCCGTGGCGATCATCGTCGGCCTGGCGCTGCAAAGCACCCTGAGCGACGTGTTTTCCGGGATCGTCCTCAACACCACCAAGCCGTATCAGCTGGATGACTGGATCTCCATCGACGGCACCGAAGGCCGGGTCACCGATATCGACTGGCGCGCCACGCGGCTGCAAACCTCGCAGGGCAGCATGGCGGTGATCCCCAACTCCCTGGCCGCCAAGGCCAAAATCATCAACTTCTCGCGCCCGGCGGACATGTTCGGCCTGACGGTCAGCCTGCAAGTCAGCCCGCATGCGCGCCCGCAAACCGTGATCGAGGCGCTGGAACGCGCGATGCAAGGTTGCCGGCCACTGCTGGCCAAGCCCGCGCCCAGCGTCGCGTTCAAGGCCTCGGCGAGTGGCGGCGTCGAGTATGAAATAAGCGGTTTTGTGCCGGCAATGGCGCTCAAGCGTGAAGTGCGCAACCAGCTTTACGATTTGGCCTTTCGGCACCTGCAAGCCGCCGGCGTGGGCCTGTTGTCAGCCACCGAAAGCGCCGCGCCGCCGGCAATGTCCGGCGCGCGCGCGTTGCTTGAACGCTCGTCGATTTTCTCCACCCTGCGTCAGGAAGAGAAAGACACGTTCAGCCAGAACATGACCCTGCACACCTACCGCGCGGGCGAGACGATTTTGCCGGCCGGGGAGGTCAGCGACCATCTGTTTATCGTCGAGTCCGGTGTGGTCTCGGTGATGTTGATTAAAGCCGGCCACGCGTTCGAAGCCGGGCGCATGGGGCCAGGCGAGGTGATTGGCGAGGCGGGGATCCTGTCCGATCTGGCGACACTGGCGGACTTCACCGCCAAAACCTTTTGCACGCTGTACCGCATCGAGAAGGAATACCTGAAACCCTGCCTGGATGCGCGGCATGACATCGGTGAAGCGATGCGCGCGTTACTCGATTTCCGCCTGCACACCGCGCAGGCGCTGATTCAGGAGGCACCCGTGGTGCCGGTCAAAAAGGGCTTTTTACAGTGGTTGCGCAACCGGGGCTTGTAGCCGCGCGGTCAGCCATCCACCAGTTGCTGGAACAACGGCGTCAGCAACTCGATCAACACCTGCGGGTCGGCCTTGGCCAGCGCCGACAGTTCCAGGCTCTGGCGCGTCACCAGAAACCCCGAGACCAACGCCATCACCAGTGCCGCACGTTCTTGCTGATGCGCGCCCTTGAGCGTGGCAGCCATGCTCGCCTGTGGGCCTTTTTCGAGGTACTCGCGCGCAGCCCCCGCCGCGCGTTTGCTCGATGCCGCCTGCAGCATGATCAGCCACCCTTGCAGCGGCGCGCTGCCCGCTTCGGTCAGGCTCACCAGCGTGGTGGCGAGGGTGCGGCCAAGGTTTTCCGCGCTGAGGTTGCCTTGCGTGAGCATGCTCGGGCTGGCGACGGTGTCGGCAATCACTTCGGCAAACAACTGCTCCTTGGAGTCGAAGTAGCGGTTCACCAGCATCGGCGTCAGCCCGGCGCCGGCGGCGATTTCCAGCATGGCGGCGCCGTCGTAGCCCGACTGGGCAAATGCTTTGCGCGCGGACACTAAAATCGCTTCACGGGTGACAGCGGCATCGCGTCGGCGAGGAATCGGGTTGGGCATTGGCGTCCTGATGGGGTTGCAAGCGGTGGGCGCGCACAGAGTACAAGGTCTGTGCACTGAAAACCGCAAAGGCTCAGGGGTATTTTGTTCAATACCGCCATCGTTTCGCCCGTTACCGTGAGGTCATCATCGCTTGGCATCACCGCGTGCCATTATCCAAAGGAGCTGCAATGAGCTTGATTATCTCCATGGCCGCCTTCGCCCTGGCGACCTCCATCACGCCGGGGCCGGTGAATGTGGTCGCGCTTAGTACGGGCGCGCGCTTCGGTTTTGCCGCCAGCCAGAAACACGTATTCGGCGCCGCCGCAGGCTTCACCTTGCTGTTGATACTGATCGGCCTGGGGCTGCATGCCGTGCTGGTGCGCTGGCCACTGTTGACGCAGTTGATCCAGTGGGGCGGCGTGGCCTTTTTGCTATACATGGCCTGGAAACTTGCGGTCGACGACGGCCGCCTCGACGCCGACGACAGCGCCACGGCGCCGTCGATGCTGTATGGCGCGATCATGCAATGGCTCAACCCCAAAGCCTGGCTGGCCTGCGTGGCCGGGATGGGTTTGTTTGTGGCGGATGGCGACGCCGGCCAAGTGTGGCTGTTTGCAGCGCTCTACCTGGTGATCTGCTACCTGTCGGTGGCCTGCTGGGCCTGTGCCGGGACTTTTTTGCGGCGCTACCTCGCCAACCCGCAGGGCGTGCGCCTGTTCAACCGCTCAATGGCCGCGTTGCTGGTGGCCAGTGTGGGGTATTTGCTGATGGCTTGAGCCCGTCGCGGTATTGCCCCGGCGTGGCGGCGAAATGCTGTTTGAAGGTGCGCTGAAAGTGCGCCTGATCGGCAAAACCTGCCGCCAGCGCCACATCGGCAATCAGCTCGCCGTTGCGCAATTGAGTGCGCGCAAACTGGACGCGCCGGTTCACCAGGAAAGCATGGGGTGTCAGCCCGTAATACTGCTTGAACGCGCGGATCAGGTACGACGGCGACAGCTCGGCCGCCAGGCAAATGTCTTCAATTTTCAAGGCTTCGGTGCAGTGCTCGCCGATGTACTCGGCAGCACGCGCAAGCTTGTGATTGACCTCACGCACCGGCGTCAGCGAAGGGTTCAGACGTTGCTGCACCTGGGTGAAAAAACTCACCAATGCGCTTTGCTTTTGCAACAGTTCAGCCTGCTCATCCAGCAGCACCCGGTACAGTTCGAGCACGCCGTCGTACAGCACGGCATCGCGGGTGTGCGGCGTGTTGAACGGCCGATAACCCTGATCGGTACTAAAACCCAACTGATGCTGCAAGTCGGTCAGCCACGGCGTATCGAGGTAGAGCATGTGATACGACCACGGCTCATCATGGACAGGGTTGCAGGCATGCACATCGCCGGGGTTCATCAGCACCACGGTGCCGGCGCTGATCTCGAAAGTCTGCGCGCCGTAGTGGTAATAACTGCGCCCGGTGGTGATCGCGCCAATCGAAAAATGCTCGTGCGCATGCCGGGTGTAAGTGACCTTGCGCCCGTCAGCGATGGTGCGCGCCTCGATAAACGGCAAGCGCTCGTCACGCCAGAAGCGCGGTGCTTGTGCGGGGTCGGTGGCGGTGGTCAGCGACATGGCGATGGCTCCATCCCTTGAGAGGTCCAGGCGATGATTACACAGACGCCTGCTGCGTCGCCATGCGCGATCCGTGTTGCGGGGCGAGGCCAGGACGGCTGATCAGCGTTCGTGTTAAAACATCGGCCCTTGGCTTTTTACCCGCGGTGCGGCTATGCAACGCTGGGCTCGCCGACGTATAGCTTTCAGGGCGAAACCCATGCGAATCGGTTGTTTGGAAAAAGCCTGAGCCTCACCCCTGCGCGCGGTGCAGTCAGCTAGAAACGCCCGCGTTGTTAGAGCACCATCAGCATTTCATGCCAGGCCATACCGCCATGATCCGAAGGCGAAGGCTGCACATAGGTGTAGCCCATGCGCGTGTACAGCGGCACATGCTGCTCTTTGCACATCAAGTGAATCGTCTGCTTGCCCATCGCGTGCATGCGCTGCACAAACTCGGTCATCAATCCCGTGGAATAGCCGTTGCCCTGATGCGCCGGGTCGACCACCACCGACATGATCACTACATTCGGCGCCTCGGGCGCATGGCCGACCAACTCTTTAAAGGCTTCGTCTGACATCACCACGTGATGCGCGCAGCCACCATTGATGAAACCCACCACCTGGCCATCCGCCTCAAGGATCAGAAAGCCTTGCGGGTACTGCGCAATGCGCGTGGCGATCTTTTCCAGGGTCGCGGCTTCGTCGCCTTCGTAGGCACGGGTTTCGATGTCAAAGCAACGGGCGGCGTCGGCGGGCAGTGCATGGCGAAAGGCGAGGGCGGGCATGGTGTTTCCTGAGGCGTTAAACGAAAGCTCGACAGGATAAAGAAAACCCCATTGCGGGCCCACTGCATATTGATCATTCATGGCACTGAAAAACCCGCCGAAGCGGGTTTCCTTAAAGCTCACGCCACATCAACTCTCGGCGGGCAGATCAAAGCCGCGCCGCTCCATCACCGTGAACACATCCGCCACATCCTGGACCATGATCCGAGCGGTGTTGGCGACGGTATTGATGTCATGCTCGGCGTAGTCGGACACGTTGGAGCAGGCCATCAGGTGCAGGTAGGCGAGTGCGGCGTTGAGGCGCTCACTGGCGCAGGCGTGCAGCTCGCGCAGCGGGGCATCGCTGTCGATCAGCATGACAGGGTAATCGGTTGCGGTTTGAGTCATCGGGGTGAAGCGGCGGGGCGGGTGTTGAGTCGTCATGGTGTAAATCCTCAAGTAAAAAGAATTACCACTGGCTCTGCTGCGAAACAGATTGGGTGGCAGCTGTGCGCGGGTTCGCAGACCGGACGATTTACACCAAAACCCGGCAGACCCGAAGGTCTCCCACGCACAACCGCCATAAAACATTCGGCAGCCGGATGGCGGCTGGGGCATGTCTGACGGTGTTGGTGTGAATCGTTTTAGGGCTGCGAAACCCTGTCGCCGACCACTGTCAGCGACGGGGCGAACTATAGGGTGCCGTCAGCCGAGGTGCAACCGACAGGATGTATCAAACCCACTCGACACCCAATCTCCCCAGCCCAACTCGGTCAACTGTGGGAGCGGGCTTGCTCGCGATAGCGCTGTGTCAGTTGAAAAATACTTATCAGACACACCGCCATCGCGAGCAAGCCCGCTCCCACAAGAGCGCTGTTGACCCAGCCACTCAACCCGCTCCCCGGGAATACCGCGCGGGTGATACGCTAAACTTCATCCAAAAGGGCAATGAACAACGATGAAGGGAGCACTCAATGCTCGAGATTAAACGCGCCACACTCGACGATGCTGATACGGTATTTGATATACGTCGCAGGGCCATCCTTGGCCAGTGCATCGGTGCGTATACCGCAGAACAGATGGCGCTATGGACACGCGGGACCGCTCATCAGGGTTATAGCGCGCTGCTGGCCAAGCTGTTTTACCTGGGCTGGGTGAAAGGTGAACCCGTTGTCACTGGCATGCTCGATCTCGACAACAACGAAGTGGCGGCACTGTTTGTGTTACCCGAATTTACCGGGCAAGGGTATGGCAAGGCGATGCTTGATCACCTGGAAAACATTGCACGTGAACAGGCGATTGACGAGTTGGTACTTGACTCAACCTTGAACGCGGCGAGTTTCTACAGAGCATGCGGCTATGTAGGCGATGAACAATCGGTGTATCACTCGCCGTCCGGGTTGGTGTTGGCGTGTGTGCCGATGGTAAAGCGTCTATCCGCTGAATCGGCGATTTAGCCGACGCTCGCGTGCCCGGCACAGCCTTCCCAGGGCTCATAGGGTGCCGTCAGCCGAGGTGCAACCGACAGGATGTATCAAACCCACTCGACACCCGATCTCCCCAGCCCAACTCGGTCAACTGTGGGAGCGGGCTTGCTCGCGATAGCGCTGTGTCAGTTGAAAAATACTTATCAGACACACCGCAATCGCGAGCAAGCCCGCTCCCACAGTTGATCTTTACCCGGTGCTGAAAGCGCTGCGCAATCGCTCGATAACCTGTTCAACCGGCTCTCCATGGATAACCGGTGGGGTGGCACTCTCGCCAAACTCGCGCCACACAAACAACGTCAGTTCAGCCCCATCGGTCAGCGTTTGCCCGGGTGCCTGCGAGCCAAAGCCTTGCAGCACTCGGTAACGCGCATCCCGCCAAAACGCTTCCTCGACCCAGCCATACACGGGGATGAAATGAAAGTGCAGCGCGAACCCCGGCATATGCCCGTAGCGGCTGACATACAGCCATTTAGGCGCAAGCTGCGCCTCAATCACTTGTTGGGTGTTGGCGAGCAAGCCACCCAGCTCAGCCAGGGCGGCGGCTGGCATATCGGCGAGGGCGTTCGTCGCAGCATTGGCGCCCAGCATCAGGTAGCCCGGCAGCTTAGACGTCAGATGATGGTTAAGCCGCCAGTGCTCGGTCTCGTAAAGGATGAAAGCAGGGTCAATCTGCATAAGCGCGCGTCCACAAAAGCTGAGCCGCCAGCCTAGCAAACGCGCTACCTGTATCCCACAAAAGCAGGCGATCTGTGTCTATCGCAGCACATGCCGGGCGGCTAAGGTCAAGCCACGATAACTCACGATGGAGCCTAGCATGGAACTCACCGCCGTACCGTTTGCCGTCACCGATTGGGCCACCGTCGAAGCCGTAACCCACCCAGGTGTCACCGGCAGCGCCGTATGGCGCACTTGCCACTTTGGCAGCACGCGGGTGCGCAAGGTCGAGTACACGCCAGGTTACCTGGCAGATCATTGGTGTTGGCGCGGGCACGTTCTGCTGTGCCTCGAAGGCGAGTTACACACAGAGCTGGAGGACGGCCGTCGGTTCACGCTGACGGCCGGGATGAGTTATCAGGTGGGCAACGACATGGAAGGGCATCGATCTTCCACGCCGACTGGGGCCACGCTGTTTATTGTGGATTGAGCCGCTCAGTGCATCTTGCTGTGGTCCATGCCATCCAGCGCACGGGCCGTGGCGGTGACGTCTACCGACTGCTTCTCGCCCTTGGCGTTTTCCACGGTCAGGGTCAGCGGCACTTTTTCGCCTTCCTTGATCTGGCCGGTCAGGCCCATCAGCATCACGTGGTAACCGTTCGGGTCGAGCTTGACCGCTTTGCCGGCGGGCAGGGCCACCGAGTTCACCGGGCCCATGCGCATCACGTCGTCTTTCATGCTCATTTCATGGATTTGCGCGTCCTTGGCCACCGGCGTAGCCACGCTGACCAGCTTGCTGTCGCTGTCGGCGGTCAGGGTCATGAATGCGCCGCTGGAGGGCTGGCCCTGCACGGTGGCGCGTACCCACGCGTCGCTCACCAGCACTTGGGCACTGGCATGCGCGGCGAGGCCCAGCAGGGTGAGGCCGAGGGTGAAGCGCTTGAGGCAGTGAACGGCAGTCATTAGCAGACCTCCATGACGGTGAGCAGGTCTTCTGCGCACTCTTTAGCGGTAAGGGATGCCGACAGGCCGAGGCGCAGGTTGCCACGGGTGTCGAAAACGAAACTGGTCGAGGTGTGGGACAAGGTGTAGGTGTCACCGGCGGGGATTTTTTCATAAAAGATCCCGAACTCCTTGGCCGCCACGGCGATTTCTTCCGGGGTGCCGTACAGCGCTTCAAAGCTTGGGTCGAAGGCCTTGACGTAGCGGTCGAGCAGTTCCGGGGTATCGCGCTCGGGGTCGAGGGTGATGAACACCACTTGCATGATCTCGCCATCGCGGCCCATCAGCTTTTTAGCTTGGGCGGCGCGCGCCAGCGTAGTGGGGCACACCGCCGGGCACTGGGTGAACCCGAAGAACACCACTGGCATGAGGCCACGGAACGAGCTCAGGGTGACGGGTTCGCCGTCGGTATTTTTGAGCTTGAAGGTGCGGCCCATGATCTTGTCACTGAGGTCCTTGCCGTACTTGAAGTTCAGCTTGGGGCTGTAGTCACAGCCGCCCAGCAGGCTGCCAAGGCCCAGCAGGCCCATACCGGTCAGCACTTTGCGGCGGGTGAATAAGGTACTCATCAACTGTGCATCCTGTTAAACGCCTGCATTGCTCTGGTCTACACATCAGGCGTCGAAAACCAGACGTTAAAACGTGGAAACGAGGCGGGCGCACAGTCTACCAACCCTGGCCAGCCCGCGTAATCTGCGACGTTCTGCCGCAGGCAAGGGTGGGGTTTCACCCTCCTGACGCTTCAGTGTAGAGTCGCCGCCATGAAATTGAGCCACCCCAACCGTTCGCTGATCGCCTGGGCCTTGTACCTCTGCGTACTGATGAACCTGTTCGCCTGCGGTTTGGGCCATGGGCAAATGGTGGGCCAGCAGCTCAACGGGATCGGTGGGGCGTTCTGTTCGGTGGACGGTAGCCAAGCGCCAGTTTCCGACAAAGGGTTAGGAAACCCGTCTTCCAGCAACATTTCGAACTACTTTGCCTGCCCGGTGTGTTCCGCGGTGACCGTGGCCATCGTGTTCCTCATCGGCCTGGTCTGGCTACTGAGCCTCGGGCAAACCCCGCGCCCAGCGCACGAGCGGCGCAACAAAGCGCCTCCGCGTTATTCGTGGCCCTCGGCCAACCCTCGCGCTTCCCCCGCATTCTGACGTGTGCCTTGGGCTTCCTGTGATCAGGAGGCGTTCTATCGTCACGACTGTGAGTGCATTGCATGACCCTTCTATTGCCTGCAGGTGCCAAGCACCTGGTCAAGGTGCCCCGTCGCCTGCGCGCGGAACCGGCGCGGCCTGAATACCCGAGTAACTCGCGCTGCTTTGTGCACCTGGATGCGCGTTTGTTGCCGTATTGGCACGGCGTGTTCGACATCTGCCCGGCGCTGCTCAAGCTCGACCCGCCCGAGGGTTTGAACCTGTTCCGCAGCTTTATGACCTGGGCTTATCGCAACCAGCCTGCGCCGGACTGGACGTATCACCTGAATGTATGCCGATGGTTGCTGGCCTCGCCGTACCGCACGCGGATCGACGCTGAGCCTGTCGAAGCGTTCATGGCCGCGGCGGCGGCGCGTTGGGTAAATGCCGATGACAGCCAGGCCCAAGGCATTGTCCTCGCCTGGGAAAATACGCGGCTTTTTGATTGGAAGCAGTCGAAGGGCGCCGCACTGGCCGGCTTCGAACATCAGGCATTGCCAGCCCCGGTCAGTCAGTTCGCCTGGTGCCCACTGACCGAACAGGCAGGCTTCAGCGGCTGGTTACCGGTGCCGTAACATCCTCAAAAACCGCTGGCGCGACGCGGCCGATCACGGCGCAGTCAGCGCTTTTTCTTCAGGCTTTTCGCGGCTTGGCTGCCGGGTTGATTTGCCTGCAGCCTGCGCCTTCTGATGCTTCGTCGGCGAGGCGGTTTTTTTGTGCCTGTGCGTGCCGGGCGGTACTGCAGAGCCTGCCGCCTTGGCACCGCTGACGGCAGTCGCCGAAGGGCTTGGATTATCGCCAAAAGCGGCGAAGGCAGGGCCGCTCAGCAAGGCTGAAAAAACTGCAATGAGTAAAATCCTTTGGGAGCTACTGGTCTTCATGACGCATTCCCCTGTGTCTGGATAGTTGATCCAGCGACACCCAAGCCTGGGTTAGCCCCAGGCTTGGGCTGTGCTGCAATCAAGCCGCCATAGGCTTGCTGGATTGCGCTTTTTTGTGGGCTGCTTTCATCGCTTCCATTTCGGCGCCCAGCTCTTCGAGCAAGGCTTTGCCCAAGAGCTTCTTGGCCTGAGGAAACATTTCTTTTTCCTCTTCTTCGATATGGTGTTCCAACAGCTCTTTGACCACTTTTACCCGGCCGGAAAACTCGGTGGTTGAAGGCTCGGTTTGCTTCAGGTCGGGCAGCACCAGCGCGTCAACAGTGCGGTGCTCTTCCTTGGCTTCGTGGTACATGATGTCTTGCTCTTTGCCGCCGGCTTTACGAAAGGCAGGGTAAAGAATCTCTTCCTCAAGCTTGGTGTGCAGGCTGATTTCTGCTTCGAGTTTGGCCAACAGTTCAGTGCGCTTTTTCACGCCACGTTCGGTGGACTCACTGAGTTGAGTCAACAACGCTTTTACGCGTACATGGTCGGCTTCGAGAAGGTCAATTGCATTCATGGTGGAGCCTCACGGGTAGTAGTCGGCGCGTCGAAGTGCGCGCCTCTTATCCCTGACCTTGCATCAGGTGTACCAAGTCGTGAAGGTGGCTTAAGTCTATTAAAATCAACCTGTTAGCGAGGTGGTCGAACCTGGCATGTCGTGCAGGTTGCACGGGCGGTGTGTACAAGGCGTGCATTACGCCGCCTGAGCGGGTGCGTGAAAATTATTTTAATGAACCCTCAGCCGTAATCATTGACCTAACGCATAGGACCTCAGGAGGTGAATCATGCAAATAGAATATGTCTGGATCGGTTTGGCGGTGATTCTGCTGCTCTTGGAGCTGTGGGCAATCAATGTTGTATTACGCAGCACCAGTGGCTGGGAGACTAAAGGCCTGTGGCTGATTATTCTGATTTTTGTACCGCTGTTCGGGCTGATTGCCTGGGCCATGTTCGGGCCAAAACGCGAGATGCCCGACCAACGCAGAAGCTGAAACAGACACAAAAAAACAGGCGCCCGAGGGCGCCTGTTTTGGTTTAACCGAGTGGCCTCAGCCAGCGACGGCCTCGGCAATCGCCTGGTTGAACGCCGGAATATCATCCGGTGTGCGCGAAGTGATCAGCGTCCAGCCATTCGCTTTGCACACCTTGACCTCGGCATCTACCCAGTCCGCCGCACCGGCGTTTACCAAGTCGGTGCGCACGCTTTTATAGGAGGTCAGGGTTTTGCCCTTGATCACGCCGGCATCGATCAACGCCCATGGGCCGTGGCAAATCGCCGCAACGGTTTTGCCGGCCTTGACGAACTCATTGATCAGCTTCAGCGCGGCCGCGTCCAGGCGCAGGGTGTCGGCATTCACGGTGCCGCCGGGGATTACCAGCGCATCAAAGTCTGCGCCGGACAAGTCGGCCAGCTTGGCGTCGGATTCGACGGTGCGGTCCTTCTCGGTGTCGCCGACAAATGTCTGCGTGGTGCCGCCGTCACTGGAACCGTGGGTCACGGTCGCGCCATAGCCGCGCAACGCTTCAAGCGGTTTGACCAACTCGTCGCGCTCAATCCCGGTGTTGGAGGTGATGATTAAAATCTTCTTGCCGTTAAGGTCTGCACTCATGATCGAGTCTCTCCTGCTGGGTTGATTAAATAACCGACATGGGAGAATGGAGCGAGTCCGGGCAGCAAAGGTTTAAATTAATTTGCGCTTATTTCTTCGGCGGCTTTCTGCAGCGGCAACGCGCGACAATTTCCTTGAACTATCGAAAAAAGGCGGGCTCTGCTGCATACGTGCCCGCCGTTTTTTGTGGGCCTCAACTGCCAGGAGACACACCGTGACTGATCACCAGACCGCCGACAAAACCCCAGCCCCCATCAGCTCGGAAGACGCGCAAAAGGGCACCGAAAAAGCCGCCAAGGGCCAGACCCTGGAACAGGCAAACCCCAACACTCAAGGCGTCGATAAAGTGCTGACGCCCACCTCGATCAAAGACCTTGAGCGCCAGACCGATGCGATCAATCAGCAGGCCGCTGAAGCCGAGCGCAAGTTGGGCCACTGAGCATGGCCAAGTCGATCACGGCGTCTGAGTTGGGCATTGAGCTCAAGCCCGAAGATGACAGCAGCTTGTTCAAGTGGTTTATCGCCAGCTTCTTGATGGGCAAGCGCATTCAGGCGCCGATCGCCGCGCAGGCGTACAAGGTGATCGTCGAAGAACAAGGCCGCGATACCGCGCGCAAGTTGCAGCACTGCACCTCGCGCGAGCTGGTCAGCATGCTTGGGCGTGCGCATTACGTGCGCTATGACGAAAGTACCGCGCAGCGCTTGCTCGACCTCAGCGCCAAGCTCAATGCCGAGTACGCCGGTAAGATCACCCATATTCGCAGCGCCAGTGCAGACCGTCAGGCGTTTGAAAAACGCTTGGCTGAGTTCGACGGCGTCGGGCCTAAAACCATCGAGATCTTCATGCGCGATGCGGCCTCGGTGCTGTTTTGACCGCAGCGCTGTATGTGGGCTGTGCCGGCTGGAGTTTGCCGCGTGAGCACTGGCCGGCGTTTGCGCCTGAAGGTACGCATTTGCAGCGCTACGCTTCGCGCTTCAATGCGGTGGAAATCAACAGTTCGTTTTACCGGCCGCACTTGGCCAAAACCTACCAACGCTGGGGGCAGTGTGTGCCACCGGCGTTTGCTTTTTCGGTCAAGCTGCCCAAGCGCATCACGCATGAGCTGCGCCTGCAGGGGTGCGAAGCGGCGCTGGATGAATTTCTTCAACAGTGCCTGCCTCTGGGCGAAAAGCTTGGCTGCCTGTTGGTTCAGCTACCGCCATCGCTGCGCTACGAAGCCGCTGTCGCCCTGCAGTTTTTTAGCGCATTACGCCAACGTTTTTCCGGTGCCGTGGTGCTTGAACCGCGTCACGCCAGTTGGCTTGAAGCCGATGGCGTGTTGCAGCATTTACACATAGGCCGTGTGGCCGCCGACCCGCCAGCCATCGACAGCGGCGATGCGCCGGCAGGCTGGCAGGGCGTGCGTTATTGGCGCCTGCACGGTACGCCGCGTATTTATCACAGTGCTTATGGCGCGCAACGCGTGCAAGCCTATGCGCGGTTGTTAAACCAGTCGGTTGACGCAGGCATCCCCACCTGGTGCATTTTTGACAACACCGCCAGCGGCCATGCCGTGGCGGATGCCTTGTACTTACTCGGCCTCGACCCGCAGCACCTGCAAACCTAGCTGCTCATACGCCTCGACACCCGGCACATGCCACTCGGTGATCAGCGTGTGAATGCGGCTGCACGGCGCTACCACAAAGGGTTCCACCGCGCCGAGTTTGTCCGCCGTGGTCACCGCCACGACCTGTGAGGCACTGTCGAGCAAGGCTTGCTTGACCGCCACTTCATCGAAGTGCAACGAGCTGATGCCGACGTGCGGATGCAGCGCACACACGCCCATAAACAACAGGTCGGCCTTGATGCTCTGGATCAGGCGCACGGCTTCGTGCCCGCTGGTGGACAAGGTGGCGGGGTTGAGTTGGCCACCGGCGAGAATCACCTTCACCTCGGAATGGTCCGCCAGCGCGATGGCGATCATCGGCGACGGCGTCACTACCGTCAGGCGGATCGAGCGTGGCAATGACTGGGCGATTTGCAGCGTGGTCGAGCCGGAGTCGAACAGCACGATTTGGCCATCTTCCACCTGCGCCGCCGCCAGCTTGGCCAGCTGGCGCTTCACCTCATTGGTTTCGCCGACGCGGGTGAAGAAGTCCTTGCCGGTGTCTTTGGGCCGGGGCAGGGCGCCGCCGTGCACGCGTTGCAACAGGCCGGCGGCGGCGAGTTCAGCCAAGTCACGGCGAATGGTGTCTTGGGACACGGCAAAGTGCTCCACCAGTTCCGACGCGGTGACGTTGCCATCGCGTTCCAGCAGCAACAGGATTTTTTGTTTGCGTAACGAGGGCAGGTCGATGGCGTGATGAGTGCTGTGCATGTTTGTGCGTCTTCTTGCAGGTTTTTGCGAGGTTAGTCGCCCGTTCCTATAAACGCAATGGCTGGTTGCGCCGTCGATGCGCGGTTACTCTCTAAGGTCAGTTCAGGGAAAGGTGACCCAGATGCCGTTGATCACAACCATCGAAGACTTGCGCAAACTGGCGCAACAGCGTGTGCCAAGGATGTTTTACGATTACGCCGATTCCGGCTCCTGGACTGAAAGTACTTACCGCGCGAATGAAAGCGACTTTGCGCGCATCAAGTTTCGCCAGCGCGTGGCGCGCAATATCGATCAGCGTTCAATTCGCACAAGCATGATTGGCCAGGACATGGCCATGCCGGTAGCGCTGGCGCCCACCGGGCTTGCGGGCATGCAGCATGCTGATGGCGAAATACTCACCGCGCGCGCCGCCGCCGCGTTCGGCCTGCGCTACACCTTGTCGACCATGAGCATCTGTTCGCTGGAGGACATTGCGGAGCATGTCGGCCAGCCGTTCTGGTTTCAGCTGTATGTGATGCGTGACCGCGCGTTTATCGAGCAGTTGATCGAGCGCGCCAAAGCCGCCGGGGTCGACGCGCTGGTGCTGACCCTCGACTTGCAGATCCTCGGGCAACGCCACAAAGACCTGATCAACGGCTTGTCGGCGCCGCCCAAACTGACCCTGCCGAATATCCTCAACATGATGACCAAGCCGCGTTGGGTGATGGGCATGCTCGGCACCAAGCGCCACGGTTTCGGCAATATAGTCGGGCATGTAAAGGGCGTGGCCGACATGAGTTCGCTGTCATCGTGGACCGCCCAGCAGTTCGACCCGCGCCTGAGCTGGGATGATGTGGAATGGATCAAGAAATGCTGGGGCGGCAAGCTGATTATCAAGGGCATCCTCGACGTGGAAGATGCGCGTCTGGCGGCCAATTCCGGCGCTGATGCGCTGGTGGTCAGCAACCACGGTGGCCGCCAACTGGACGGCGCACCGTCAAGCATCAGCCAACTGCCGGCGATTGTGCAGGCGGTGGGCAATCAGATTGAAGTGTGGCTCGACGGCGGCATTCGCTCCGGCCAGGACGTGCTCAAAGCGGTGGCGCTGGGCGCGAAAGGCACGATGATCGGCCGCCCGCACTTGTACGGTTTGGGGGCAATGGGCGAAGCGGGGGTGACCAAGGCACTTGACATTATCGCCCGCGAGCTGGACGTGTCGATGGCGCTGTGTGGCTATAACGATATACGCCACGTGAATCGCGAGATTTTGCTGCCGGGCACTTTTCCCGAAGGCGTTTACTGAACAAAAAAATCGTAAAAAATTAAAAAGAGTTGTCCACGAAAACCGTGGGTATCTCTGTGGATAACTTTGCCGGACCCCAGCGGGTATGGCGATTTAACCTACGGTTAATATTTGATCAACTTTCGGCGAGGGCCAGTATGGGCAGGGTTTGCGCTTGACAGCCAAGCGCGAACCCAGTGCCGAAAAGCATTTTTATGAGTCGCCGTCGCGGTGTGTGGACTGTGTCATCACCTGCGCTGGCGTCTTCTCGCGCATCAAGCTGTCCAGCGCCTGAGCATACCCAGGGCCAGCCATGCGCATGCTGTTGTTGTGCGTAGCGCCTGGCACCAGCAGCAAGCGCTTGGGTGGCTGAGCCGCGTCAAACAATTGCTGGCTGAAACGCGGCGGCACGTACTGGTCGTCAAGGCCATGCACGACCAGCAGTGGCATGTGCACGTCGGCGATCTTGTCGATCGAGTCGAATTTTTGCGACAGCAACCAGCGCACCGGCAGTGAAGTATTCGCCACGGCAGCGGCCGCATCCCCCAGCGAAGTAAAGGTGGACTCGATCACCAGCCCACGCACCGGCACCGGCGTTTGCTGGCTCAACTGCGCCGCCAGGTCGATGGCGACCGCGCCACCCAGCGAATGCCCGTAGATCAGGCGTTTGTCCGGGTCGGGTTGCAACACCTGGAAGCGTTCCCAGGCAATGCGGGCGTCTTCATACACCGTGGTTTCCGAAGGCAACTCGCCATGGCTTTGGCCGAAACCGCGATAGTCGATGGCCAGCACCGAATAGCCCAGCGCGTGCAATTGCTCAATGCGAAACAACTGCCCCGTGAGGTTCCAGCGCACACCGTGCAGGTAAAGGATAGCGGGCGCGTCCTGCTTCTCTGCCGGGTACCACCAGCCGTGCAGGTTTTGCCCGGATTTGAAACTGGCGGGTTTCAAGTCGAATTCCTGCACACCCGTGGGCAAGCCGGTGTACCAGCCGGCGGTGCCCGGCTCGATGCGAAACACCAGCTCGCGCTCCTTGTGTTGCAGCACGGAGCAGCCGACCGGCATGCCGATAATCAGGATCGCCATGCACAGCAGGGGAAACCAGCGCAGGCCGAGGCGAGAGATAAAACGAGAGGGCATGAAGGTTCCAGGACAAATATCAAGCACGGGTTTTAACAGATGGCTTAAGGGCGCAGGAATTAATTCGACGGCCGTTCACGCGGATTGCTTGCAAAGTGTTACCAGCTTGACGCTGGCTTTGGCGCGAGGACATGCTCCGCCTCTCACGTGTAAGGACTCACCATGGACAACAGCCCCGTTCGCATCACCGCCGAAGAAACCCTCTCGGACAGTTGGTATGTTTTAAAAAAATACAGCTTCGACCTGCTCCGTCGCGATGGCAGTTGGCAAGCCCAAACCCGCGAGGTGTATGACCGCGGCAACGGTGCGACGATCCTGTTGTACAACCGCGCGCAGCGTACGGTGCTGCTGATTCGACAGTTTCGTATGCCCACGTTTGTCAACGACTACCCTGGTTACTTGATCGAAGCGGCCGCCGGGTTGTTGGATAACGCGAGTCCTGAAGAGCGTATTCGTCTGGAAGCTGAAGAAGAGACCGGCTACCGGGTTGGGCATGTGGAAAAGATCTATGCGGCGTTTATGAGCCCGGGCTCGGTGACTGAGCGGATTCACTTTTTTATCGGCGAGTATCAGGCGTCTGATCGGGTCGGTTCTGGAGGTGGCTTGGTTGAGGAAGGCGAGGATATAGAGGTGCTGGAGTTGGGTTTTGAGCAGGCACTGGCGATGGTGGGGAGTGGTGAGATTGTTGATGGTAAAACCATTATGTTGTTGCAGCATCTGGAGTTGCGGATGTTGAAGGAGGGCTGGTAGGGGTTCCGCCCTTACGGCGGGTCACTTTTGCACGGCGGCCTGAAAGCCGACCTGAGTGGTTGAAGCAGATCAAGGGCGGATTTTGCATACACGGCAGATCTGCTTTTTTTGCTTTCTGTGGGAGCGGGCTTGCTCGCGATTGCGGTGTGTCAGTTGAAAAATATTTATCTGATATACCGTAATCGCGAGCAAGCCCGCTCCCACAGTTGACTGAGTTCGGCTTGTGATCTTGATTTGAGAAGCGCCCGTTAAACCACGAGGGCATGCCGAGCCACAGCGAGGCACCGAGTGGTGGGGCAAGAGCGTTTTGGTTACTTTTGCGCTGTTCAAAAGTGACTAGCGAGGCACCGAGTGGTGGGGCAAGAGCGTTTTGGTTACTTTTGCGCTGTTCAAAAGTGACCCGCCGTAAGGGCGGAACCCATATCAGCCATCACCCAATTAACGGATATGCACCCAATAACCCCAAAAGCCCCCCCCCGACTGACGGCTATTGTCAGAAATTTCCCACAAGAGTACAAATGTACTCCATGACAACCCTGACCCCCCGCCGCACCGCCATCCTGACCTTTATCCGCGACCGTATCGCGCAACAAGGCCAGCCCCCGAGCCTCGCCGAAATCGCCGAGGCCTTTGGCTTCGCCTCTCGCAGCGTCGCGCGCAAACACGTGGTGGCGCTGACCGAAGCCGGCTTTATTGAAGTCAACCCCAACCAGGCTCGCGGTATCCGCCTGCTCAACCAGCCTGCACGCCCCGAATGGCTGGATGTGCCGGTGCTCGGCCGCGTCGCCGCAGGCAGGCCAATCGGTGCCGATGCCGAAGTGCACAGTCGCTTGCAACTCGACCCCGGCACCTTCGCGAAAACCCCGGACTACTTGCTGCGTGTGCAAGGCGATTCGATGATCGAAGACGGCATCCTCGACGGCGACCTGGTCGGCGTACGGCGCAGCGCCGAAGCCTTGAACGGGCAAATCGTGGTGGCGCGCCTGGACGGCGAAGTCACCATCAAGCGCTTTGAACGCAACGGCGAGCATGTGCGCCTGTTGCCGCGCAACCCAGCCTATCAACCCATCGAGGTAGGGCCAGACCAGGACCTGGCGATCGAAGGCGTGTTCTGCGGCCTGGTGAGGCAAGGCTGATGGGCGCCGTCGTTGCGCTGGACGCGCTGTTTAATGGCGGCCGCGGCTGGAAGGGCCGGCCCGCCACGGCACCGGCCAGCGTGCATCCTACCGGGCTGGCGGCGCTGGACGCGGTGCTGCCCAGCGGCGGCTGGCCGGAAGCGGCGCTGAGCGAAATATTGATGGCCAAGGAGGGCGTCGGCGAACTGCAATTGGTGCTGCCAACCCTGGCGCGGTTATCGGCGCTGGGCGAGCGTATTGTGCTGGTGGCGCCGCCTTACACCCCATACCCCCACGCCTGGCAGAACGCCGGGGTGGATTTGCGCCAGCTCTCGGTGATCCAGGCCGAAGCGCGCGATGCCTTGTGGGCGGTGGAACAGTGCCTGCGTTCGGGCAGTTGCGGCGCGGTATTGTGCTGGCCGCACAAGGCCGATGACCGTGCCTTGCGCCGCTTGCAAGTGGCGGCAGAAACCGGGCAGACCCTGGCGTTTGCGTGGCGCTCCTTGAGTGAGGCCGTTAATTCATCGCCTGCCGCCTTGCGCTTGGCGGTCGAGGCAAAACCCGCCCAAGTGCGCGTGCTCAAGTGCCGGGGCGGCTTGGCGCATCCGGCGCCGATTGCGCTGGCCGGGCACTGAGGTTGCCATGCGCTGGGTGTGTATTGTGTTCCCGCAATTGGCGCTGGACGGGGTGCAGCGTGTGCACCCCGAGCCAGACCAACCTCTGGTGTTGCTGGCCGGCACGCCGCAACGCCGCGTGCTGCAAACCGTCAATCAGGCTGCGCGTGCCTTGGGCCTGCGCCCCGGTCAATCGCTGACGGCGGCGCATGCGCTGGTCAAGACCTTTGCCAGCGCCGAATATGACCCCGCAGAGATTGAACGCTGGCAGCAGTTTCTGGCGGCCTGGGCCTACCGTTTCAGCTCTCAGGTCAGCGTGTATTACCCGCGCGCCTTGCTGTTTGAAATCGAATCGAGCCTGGGCCTGTTCGGGCCGTGGCCGCAGTTTGAGGCGCGTTTGCGTAAGGAGCTGACCGAGCTGGGGTTTCGTCACCGCATCGTCGCTGCGCCTAACCCGGCAGCGGCGCGCTCGTTGGCCAATATCTACGATGGCCTGGCCGTGGCGGATGATCAGGTGTTGATGCAGGCCCTGGCGCCGCTGCCCATTGATCGCGCCGGCCTCGACCCGCAGGCGGCCACGGCGCTGTTGCGCATGGGCCTGCGCACGTTGGCCCAGGTGCAAGCGCTGCCCCGGCATACCTTGGCGCGGCGGTTTGATGCTGGCGTGCTCAAGCACCTGGATGCGTTGAGCGGGCAGCGGCCGTTGGCCCTGGCGTTCTATCAGCCGCCGGACCAGTTTGATGTACGCATCGAGTTGAATTTCGACGTGCAATCGCACCAGGCGCTGCTGTTTCCCTTGCGCCGCTTGACCGGCGACCTGTCGGCTTTCCTCTGCGGCCGCGACAGTGGCGTGCAGCGTTTCGACCTGCACCTGGAACACGCCGGGGCGCCCGACAGCGTGATCAAGGTTGGCCTGCTCAGCGCCGAGCGCGAACCGGCGATGCTGTTTGAATTGGCCCGAGGGCGTTTGGAGCACGTGCACGTCAGCGCGCCGGTACGCGGCTTTCGCCTGGTCGCCCAAGACCTGCCGGTATTCGTGCCGCAGCGCCAGGACCTGTTCGACGACCGTCCGCAACAAACCTTGCCGTGGGAGCAATTGCGCGAACGCCTGCGCGCGCGGCTGGGGGATGAGGCGGTGCAAGGCCTGCGTTTTCATGCCGACCATCGCCCGGAGTGCGCCTGGCAAGCGGCCGCCGATACTCGCGCGTGCCCAGCCTTGAACAAGGTGCAACGCCCCGGCTGGTTGCTGCCCGCGCCGACCTTGCTGGCCGAGCAGGGCGTACAGATAGTAATGGGCCCGGAACGCATCGAGTCCGGTTGGTGGGATGGCGCCGATGTGCGCCGTGATTACTACCTGATCCAAACCCGCGCCGGTCAGCAAGGCTGGGCCTACCGCACCGTGGGGCAAAACGACGGGCTGTGGCTGCAAGGCTGGTTTGCATGAGTTACGCCGAACTGCATTGCCTGTCCAATTTCAGCTTCCAGCGCGGCGCGTCGAGTGCGCTGGAGTTGTTTGAACGCGCCAAGCGCCAGGGTTACAGCGCCCTGGCGATCACCGATGAATGCACCTTGGCGGGCATCGTGCGCGCCTGGCAGGCGGCGAAGGCGGTGGGTTTGCCGCTGATTATCGGCAGCGAGGTGCGCATCGAGAACGGCCCGAAACTGGTGTTGCTGGTGGAGAACCTCAGCGGCTACCAGCACCTGTGCCGCTTGATCACGCTGGCCCGACGCCGCGCCGAAAAAGGCCGCTATCGCCTGCTGCAAGAAGATTTCGAGCAGCCATTGCCCGGCCTGCTGGCGCTGTGGGTGGCCGAAGACGGCGACACCCAGGCTTCGATCCAATGGCTGCGGCGCACCTTTGCCGAACGCCTGTGGCTGGCGGTGCACCTGCATTGCGGCCAGGACGATGCGCGCTATTTGGAGCAACGTTTGGCCCTGGCCGCGAGCCTGAAAATACCCGCAGTGGCGTGTGGCGATGTGCACATGCATGCGCGTGGCCGGCGTGCCCTGCAAGACACCATGACTGCCATCCGCCATCACGTGCCGGTGGCCGAAGCGGGCACGCGCCTGCACCCCAATGGCGAGCGGCATTTACGCAGCCTCGACGCGGTAGCCGCGCTGTACCCGCAAGCATTGCGCGACGAAACCCTGGCCATTGCGCAGCGCTGCACCTTTGATTTGAGCCAATTGCGCTACCACTACCCGCGCGAGTTGGTGCCCGAAGGCCATGACGCCGAATCGTGGTTGCGCGCCGTCACCGAAGCAGGCATCGCCCAGCGTTGGCCGCAGGGCGTCGACGCCAAGACCCTGGCGCAGATCAACAAGGAATTGCAGTTGATCAGCGAGCTGGGTTACGAGAGCTACTTCCTCACGGTGCACGACATTGTGCGCTTCGCGCGCAGCCGTTCGATCCTGTGCCAGGGCCGAGGCTCGGCGGCCAACTCGGCGGTGTGTTTTGCCTTGGGCATCACCGAGATCGACCCGAGCCTGACGAGCATGTTGTTCGAACGCTTTTTGTCCAGGGAGCGCAATGAGCCACCGGACATCGACGTCGACTTTGAACACGAACGCCGTGAAGAAGTGCTGCAATACGTGTTCCAGCGCTACGGCCGTACCCGCGCGGCGTTAACCGCAGTGGTCAGCAGTTACCACGCCGCCGGCGCGGTGCGCGATGTGGCCAAGGCCTTGGGCTTGCCGCCGGATCAAATCAATGCGCTGGCCGAGTGTTGCGGGCGCTGGAGTGATGACGCGCCGCCCCTTGAGCGCCTGCGTGAAGGCGGTTTTGACCCGCAAAGCCCGGTCCTGCGCCGCGTGCTCACGCTGACCCAACAACTGATCGGCTTTCCTCGGCACCTGTCCCAGCACCCCGGCGGTTTTGTGATTTCCGAATACCCGCTGGACACGCTGGTGCCGGTGGAAAACGCCGCCATGGCCGAGCGCACCATTATTCAGTGGGACAAAGACGACCTTGATGCCGTCGGCCTGCTCAAGGTGGATATTCTTGCGCTGGGTATGCTCAGCGCGATCCGCCGCTGTTTCGACTTGCTGCGCCGCCATCGCCATCGCGACCTGTCGCTGGCGACGATCCCCAAGGAAGACCCGGCGACCTACGCGATGATCAGCAAAGCCGACACCCTCGGCGTGTTCCAGATCGAGTCACGCGCGCAGATGTCGATGCTGCCCAGGCTCAAACCGCAAAAATTTTACGACTTGGTGATTGAAGTTGCGATTGTGCGGCCCGGGCCGATTCAGGGCGGCATGGTGCACCCGTATCTGCGGCGGCGGAACAAGGAAGAACCGACAACCTACCCGTCACCGCAATTAAAAGCGGTGCTGGAGCGCACGTTGGGCATCCCGTTGTTTCAGGAGCAAGTCATGCAAATCGCCATGGTCGCCGCCGACTATGGCCCCGGCGAGGCTGACCAGTTACGCCGCTCCATGGCCGCCTGGAAACGCCACGGCGGCCTGGAGCCGCATCAAGAGCGCCTGCGCACCGGCATGCTGAAAAACGGCTACAGCGAGGCCTTTGCCGCGCAGATTTTCGAGCAGATCAAAGGCTTTGGCAGCTATGGCTTTCCCGAGTCGCATGCGGCCAGTTTTGCCTTGCTGACCTACGCCAGTTGCTGGCTTAAATGCCATGAACCGGCGGCCTTCGCCTGTGCGCTGATCAATAGCTGGCCCATGGGTTTTTATAGCCCGGACCAGATCCTGCAGGATGCGCGGCGCCATCGCTTGCAGATTCGCCCGGTGGATGTGCAGGCGAGTGACTGGGATTGCAGCCTGGAACCGATCGACGGCCAGCAACCGGCGATTCGCATGGGCTTGCGCATGATTTCGGGGTTTCGCGAGGAAGATGCGCGGCGCATTGAAGCGGTACGCCAGCGCCGTGCGTTCAGCGACATTGCCGACCTGGATGAACGCGCCGGGCTGGATGCGCGTGCCCAAGCGTTGCTGGCGGACGCGGGCGCCTTGCGCGCGTTGGCGGGCAACCGGCATCAGGCGCGCTGGAGCGTGGCGGGCGTGCACAAACAGCTCGGCTTATTCAGCGGCCTGCCGAGCCCGGATGAAGCGGCGGTGGAACTGCCCACACCCACGGTCGGCGAAGATGTACAGGCCGATTACGCCACGCTGGGTACCACACTCGGGCCGCATCCGTTGGCGTTGTTGCGCAGCGAATTGGCTAAACGCCGCTGCCGCAGCTCGCTTGAACTGATGTCGGTGGAGCATGGGCGCAATGTCAGCGTGGCCGGGTTGGTCACCGGCAGGCAACGCCCTGGCACGGCAAGCGGGGTGACTTTTGTGACCCTGGAGGACGAATTCGGCAACCTCAACGTGGTGGTCTGGCGCGACCTGGCCGAGCGTCAGCGCCAGGCGTTGGTCGGTTCGCGGCTGCTGAAAGTCGACGGGCGCTGGGAGGCGGTGGGCGAGGTGCGGCACCTGATTGCCGGGCGCCTGACCGACCTGACGCCGCTGCTGGACGGGATCAATGTGCGCAGTCGCGATTTTCACTGAGGGGCGTTGCCCAAGCCTTCACAGATAAGCTATCTGCAATGAAACGATTTATGGCCGCCAGGCTCCAAGTTTTTATCAGTGCAACTGCGCCGCTTATCTCCCCTTATCTTCCCCTAGAGCCCATTGATGCATTTTTTATCCAACACCCATGGCTGCGAAGGCTGGGGTGGCGAAATGGCCCAGCGGATTCGTGCCTTCGACTGGTCGGCCACCGACCTTGGCCCGATCGACGCTTGGCCGGCTAGCCTGGTCAGCGCCGTGCAAATGCTGCTGGCATCACCCATGCCCATGGTGATGCTGTGGGGGCGGGCTGGCTATATGATTTATAACGACCAGTATTCGCGGTTTGCCGGTGGTCGCCATCCGTACCTGCTGGGCACGCCGGTGGAGCAGGGCTGGCCGGAAGTGGCTGAGTTCAACCGGCAGGTAATGAACACTTGCCTGGCCGGTGGCACCTTGTCGTTTAACAACAAGGAACTGGTGCTGCTGCGCAACGGCAAGCCGGAAGCGGTGTGGATGGACCTTTACTACAGCCCTGTTGCCGGGGATGACCAGGCACCGGCCGGTGTACTCGCGATTGTGGTGGAGACCACCGACCACGTGAACTCCGAACGCCTGCGCCGGGAATTGACGCATAACCTGGAGCAGCGCGTGGCTGCCGAGGTGCAAGCGCGTTCTGCTGCCGAAGAACAGTTGCGTCAATCGCAAAAGCTTGAAGCCATCGGCGGGCTGACCGGCGGCGTGGCCCACGACTTCAATAACCTGCTGCAAGTGATCGCCGGCAACCTGCACCTGCTGGCCCGGCATGAACCCGAGAATGCCCAGGTGCAACGGCGGGGGGCGGCGGGCATCGCCGCGGGGGAGCGGGGCGCCCAGCTGTCGTCGCAACTGCTCGCCCTTTCCCCCCCCCCCAGCCGTTGTCGCCAGCCGTGTATAACCCGCAGCGCATCTACGCAGGGTTAGGTGAGCTGTTGCAGCGTGCGTTGGGTGAAACCATCCATATCGATGTGAAGCTGCCGCAGGACTCCTGGTTTATCAGCGTCGACCGCAACCAGCTCGAAAACGCGCTGCTCAACCTGGCGATCAATGCCCGTGACGCCATGCGCGGCGAGGGCGTGATTCGCATCACCGGTGAAAACATTATCCTCAACCCCAACGACTGTGTGGGCAAGAGCATCACGCCCGGCGAATACGTGCGCCTGGCCGTGACGGACATCGGCGTGGGCATGTCGCCGGCGATTCTGGAGCGGGTGTTCGAGCCATTTTTTACCACCAAACGCGCAGGCCATGGCACCGGCCTCGGCCTGAGCATGGTGTTTGGGTTCGTGCGCCAAAGCGGTGGCCATGTCGAGGTGTGGAGCGAGGAAGGCAAGGGCACGGTGGTGCAGATGTATTTCCCGCGCAGCCTGGGCGAAGAGAATCAAGACATCCACGTCGAACCGCCGCTGCACGAAGGCGGCCAGGAGACGATTCTGGTGGTCGAGGACAATGCCGACGTACGCGTAACGGTGGTCGATGTGCTTGAACAGGCCGGTTACACCGTGTTCACGGCCGAGGACGGCGACCGCGCCATGCAAGCCTTGCAGGGCGGCGTGCAGCCAGACCTGATTTTTACTGACGTGGTGATGCCCGGCCGGGTCAAAAGTACTGATTTGGCCGACTGGGCTCGCGCCCAAATGCCGCCGGTGGCGGTGCTGTTCACCTCCGGCCATACCCGCGACATTCTCTCCAGCAATCACTTGCTGAGTGCCGATATTCACCTGCTGAGCAAACCCTACAGCCCCGATGCACTGACGCAACGGGTGCGCAGCGTGCTCACCGTCAGACAAGGTTGCCCATGACTTCCCAGCGTGACATCCCTGCAATCAATGCCCAACACCTCGGGTTTGTCCGAGTGCGCGGCGCGCGTGAACATAACCTGCGTAACGTCGATGTGGACATCCCCCGCGATGCGCTGGTGGTCTTCACCGGTGTGTCGGGTTCGGGCAAGTCGTCCTTGGCGTTTTCCACGGTGTATGCCGAGGCGCAGCGCCGTTATTTCGAGTCGGTGGCGCCGTATGCGCGGCGCCTGATTGACCAGGTTGGCGTGCCGGATGTCGACAGCATTGAAGGCCTGCCACCGGCCGTGGCCCTGCAACAGCAGCGCGGCACGCCGAGTGCGCGCTCTTCGGTGGGCAGCGTCACCACCTTGTCGAGCCTGATCCGCATGCTTTATTCGCGTGCCGGCAGCTACCCGGCGGGGCAGGCGATGCTGTATGCCGAAGACTTTTCGCCGAACCTGCCGCAAGGCGCCTGCCCGCAATGCCATGGCTTGGGCCGCGTGTACGAAGTGACCGAGGCGCTGATGGTGCCCGACCCGTCCCTGACGATTCGCCAGCGCGCGGTGGCGTCCTGGCCGTTGGCGTGGCAAGGGCAGAACCTGCGCGACATTTTGGTGACCCTCGGCTATGACGTCGATAAGCCTTGGCGCGACCTGCCGAAAAAGCAGCGCGAGTGGATTTTGTTCACCGAAGAAACCCCGACCGTGCCGGTGTACGCAGGCTTCACCCCGGAGCAAACCCGCGAAGCGCTGAAGCGCAAGCTGGAGCCGAGTTACCAGGGCACGTTCAGCGGCGCGCGGCGCTATATCTTGCACACCTTCAGCCACACGCAAAGTGCGCTGATGAAAAAGCGCGTCTCGCAGTTCATGCAAGGCAGCGCCTGCCCCTTGTGCGAAGGCAAGCGGCTGACCAAGGCGGCGCTGTCGGTGAAGTTTGCCGGGGTGGATATTGGCGAGCTGTCGCAACTGTCGCTGGCGCAGGTGGCCGAGTTGCTGCGTCCGGTCGCGGCGGGGCAGGACAAAATGAAACTGTCGGTGGAAAAACGCCTGGCCGCCCAGCGCATCGCCCAGGATTTGCTTGAGCGGGTGAGCACCTTGACCGATTTGGGCCTGGGCTATTTATCGCTGGAGCGCAGCACGCCGACCTTGTCATCCGGCGAATTACAGCGCTTGCGCCTGGCCACGCAGTTGGGCTCGCAGTTGTTCGGCGTGATCTATGTACTGGATGAACCGTCAGCGGGCCTGCACCCCGCGGATGGCGAGGCGTTATTCACCGCGCTCGAGCGTTTGAAAGCCGCAGGCAATTCGTTGTTTGTGGTGGAGCATGACCTGGAAACCATGCGCCGCGCCGATTGGTTGATCGATGTAGGGCCTGCCGCCGGCGAGCATGGCGGGCACGTGCTGTACAGCGGCCCGCCCGCCGGTTTGGCCGAGGTCGAGGCGTCGCAGACACGCGCGTATTTATTCGCCGAACGCAGCGTGCCAAGCCAGTCGCGGCGTGAGCCGGCAGGCTGGTTGAAGCTTGTAGGCGTGACGCGCAATAACCTCAATGACCTGAGCGTGGCTTTCCCGCTGGGCTGCTTTACCGCAGTGACCGGTATTTCCGGCTCGGGCAAATCCAGCCTGGTCAGCCAGGCGCTGCTGGAACTGGTGGGCACCGGCCTCGGCCGCGTGGTCGAAAACGACGAAGAACCGAGCCTGGAAGACGACACCCCGCAAAGCAGCGGGGGGCGCATCAGTGCCGGGCTTGAGCACATCCGCCGCTTGGTGCAGGTCGACCAGAAACCTATCGGCCGCACACCGCGCTCCAACCTTGCGACCTACACCGGGCTGTTCGACAACGTGCGCAAGCTGTTCGCCGCGATGCCGGCGGCGAAGAAGCGCGGTTATGACGCGGGGCAGTTCTCGTTCAACGTCGCCAAGGGCCGCTGCCCGCAGTGCGAAGGTGAAGGCTTTGTCAGCGTCGAGTTGCTGTTTATGCCGAGCGTGTACGCGCCGTGCCCGACCTGCCATGGCGCGCGCTACAACCCTGAGACCTTGGCGATTAAATGGCAGGGGTTGAGCATCGCCGACGTATTGGGGCTGACGGTGGAGCAGGCGGTAGCGGTGTTTGCTGAACAGCCTGGCGTGTTGCGCTCGTTGCAGGTATTGCGCGACATCGGGCTGGGTTATTTGCGTCTTGGCCAGCCGGCGACTGAGTTGTCTGGCGGTGAGGCGCAACGCATCAAGCTGGCGACTGAGCTGCAACGCAACGCACGCGGCGCCACTCTGTATGTGTTGGATGAGCCGACAACCGGGCTGCACCCACGCGATGTCGACCGTCT
Source organism: Pseudomonas sp. ICMP 460 (assembly GCF_002723595.1). NCBI lineage: Bacteria > Pseudomonadati > Pseudomonadota > Gammaproteobacteria > Pseudomonadales > Pseudomonadaceae > Pseudomonas > Pseudomonas sp. ICMP 460. The sequence continues at coordinate 1,236 of NZ_LKBR01000024.1, read as the reverse complement.
GCTTAGCCAGTTGAATCACTTGGTGGATGCGGGGCATACGGTGGTTGTGGTGGAACATGAAATGCGTGTGGTGGCGCAGAGTGACTGGGTGATCGACATCGGCCCGGGGGCTGGCGATATGGGCGGCAAGGTGGTTGCCAGCGGTGAGCCCTGGACGGTGGCTAAAAGCAAAACCAGCCGCACGGCGCCGTTTCTGGCGAGGGAATTGAGCTGAGTCCAAAGATGGGCAGCTGTGGGAGGCTCATCTACATCTTTGATGTACTGCAGGAGACGGGGTTGGGGTGTTCTTTGGATTTTCGTGCATATCCGTTATTTGGGTGATGGTTTGTATCGGTTTCGCTCTTACAGCGAGTCACTTTTGATAGAGCGCAAAAGTAACCAAAACGCTCTCGCCCCACCACTCGGTGCCTCGCTTAGGCTCGGCATGCCCGCACACAGGCTTGAATCCGTGGGCCGCCGCGATGGGCCATCCTTGGCCCAGCGCGGCTAACCCGGCGTCCTGCCGGGTTACCCACGGATTCAAGCCTGCGTGCGGCCATCGTGGTTTAACGGGGCGCTTCTCAGATCAAGATCAAAAGCAAGAGCACGGCGGCCTGAAAGCCGACCTGAGTGGTTGAAGCAGATCAGAAGCAGATCAAAGGCGGCTCTGGAGAACACAGCAGATCTGCTTTTTTTTGCTTTTTGTGGGAGGGGGCTTGCTCCCGATAGCAGTTTTACAGTTGATACATGAATTGACTGACCCACCGCCATCGGGAGCAAGCCCCCTCCCACAGTAGATGATCGTTCCCACGCTCTGCGTGGTAATGCCGCTCCAGACGCTCTGCGTCCCGCTTTTTCAGCCATTGAATCTCCCACATTTGACCGCATTCTGTTTGGGAGATTGGGCCGGCTTTCGGGCCGCCTGCTTTTGATCTTGATCTAAGGCGCCCCGTTAAACCACGATGGCCGAACGCAGATATTACGGAGCGGGTAAACCGGCAGGACGCCGGTTTAGCCGCGACGGGGCAGGGACGCCCCGTCGCGGCGGCCCGCTCCGTAATGTCGGAGTGAGGGCACACCGAGCCACAGCGAGGTGCCGAGTGGTGGGGCAAGAGCGTTTTGGTTACTTTTGCGCTGTTCAAAAGTGACCCGCTGTAAGAGCCAGCCCTTTCAAGGTCTTTTGAGCTTAGCTGCCTTGAGTACCCGATCCGTCGACACGTGAGCATTCGCGGCTTTGCCTTCCAGCCACTCTTTGGG